>JALZJL010000063.1 GCA_030859785.1 Acidobacteriota bacterium | reverse complement strand
ACAGTAATGTGTTCAGTTGACCAGTACTAATGTTCCCAAGGCTTGACCGTAAAATTTACTCTCAAGCAACATCTACAATGAAGCGACTTGTATAGCTTCGAAATCACTATTCGATTATTAAAGCTCTTCCATAGAGTTGATAAGTTTTCCGGTGATTCTGTCGAGAGGGTCACACCCGTTCCCATCCCGAACACGGAAGTTAAGCCTCTTGGAGCCGATGGTACTGCGCGGGTAACTGCGTGGGAGAGTAGGAAGTCGCCGGATTAATTCTAACGGGAGCCCGCTCGGTTAAATACTCGAGCGGGCTTTTCGCGTTTCTGATCGGCTGGGATTTTCAGCAACTTGAACGGATTGTATATGCGATGCCTTCGATCAGTTATCTTCGCCTGTTTCTCACTCGTGCTTTGTGTTGCAGTTTCCGGCTGTCGGGGTGCTGAGACAAACGGGAATAATGCGGAAACAAGCAACGGCCAACGCGCGAATCGCTCTTCGGCATCGCAAAACACTAATGCATCTACTTTCGCGGCGACACCAACTTACACTTATGAGGTTGTTAATATCTGGCCGCACGACCCGACGGCATTCACGCAAGGGTTGATATTTCATGAAGGGTTTTTGCTGGAAAGCACGGGGCAGTATGGAGAGTCGAGTCTGCGAAAGGTGGAACTTAGGACGGGAAAAGTGTCGAAGAGGATTAGCGTCCCCGGACAATTTTTTGCCGAGGGTTTGACCCTTCTGCGAGGAAAGCTGTTCCAGTTAACTTGGACGGAGCGTAAAGGATTTATCTATGACCCGGACACCCTTCAACTGCAAGACAGTTTTTCATATGGCGGCGAAGGTTGGGGGTTGACCGACGATGGAGACTCTTTGATTTTGAGCGACGGCACACATCAGCTTCGCTTCATCAACCCGCTCACGTTTCAAGTTGAGAAAACGGTTGATGTGTTCGACGAGGGCCAACCGCTGAGAGAATTGAATGAACTGGAATTCGTCGACGGAGAGATTTTCGCGAACATCTGGCATCGTGACGAAATCGTCCGACTCGACCCACAGTCGGGAAAAATTCTTGGGCGGATTGATTTGAAAGGATTACTTCCGTTGGACGGGCGTCAGCGCAACCCGGAAGCGGTGCTGAACGGGATAGCTTTCGACGAAGTGGGCAAAAGGCTCTTTGTTACCGGTAAATTATGGCCCAGCGTTTTTGAGATCAAAATCAAGGAGAGAAAAACCGGAACTTGAATGCTCCCCCGAACCGTATCTATTTTTTCTCATAGGGAAAATAGTCAGGAATCAAATTCGAGAATTGCTATGACTTTAGAACAGCTTTTTCGAGCATCTTCGCAGACAGTGGTCGCGTGCGGAGCGTTGTCGCTTTTCCTCGCCGGAGGAATGGGCATGGGATTGAGTCTCCTATTCGCGGCGATCTTAATTACAGCTTGGAAACTCGAAGGCACCAAATGGCAGTTGTCAGAGCGGGTGGGGCTGGTCGTTGTGTTGCTCGCGCTGCCGTTCTTTTACGTTGAATGGAAATTTTTCGGAAACACCGGCGACAGCGGGGAGGGAGTCCGGCGCGGAGTCAGTGCGCTCGTCCACCTGACACTTTTTCTATCCGCCGTTAAACTCCTTCAAGTTAAAACCGACCGCGACTGGCTCTTCATTTATATAATTTCATTCTTTCAGATACTGCTGGCAGCCGGGTTGAACAACAGCCCGTCCTTCTTAGCGGTGCTCGGAGTGTACATTTTCTGCGCCCTCCTGACTGTTGTGTGTTTCGAGTTGAGAAAGGCGAGACGGAACGCGCCCATCAGTAAGACGCGCCTGCTGACGACTGACCATAAACCACTCAAAAAGCGGTTGCTCGCCCGCCGCTCGCCATTGCAGAGTGTTGAACTTCATCGTCTGCCGCTGACAGCGTTCGGCTTGATGCTTTTAATCATTGCCTTGGCGCTGCCGATTTTTTTTATCACCCCACGCCTCAGCGAAAACGCGCTGGCTCACTCCAGCGGGGGAGCGACCGGCTACGTCGGCTTCTCTGACACCGTGACCCTTGGAGATATCGGAAGGTTGCAGCAGAACACGCGCTTGGTGATGCGCGTGCGCATCGACGACTCGCAGGCCGAGCGGAATCGGGACTTGCTTTGGCGCGGGGTCGCCCTGGACATGTTCGATGGATACAAGTGGACGAAGTCGACGCGGGGCACGGAAGTTTACCGAGGAACCGAGAAGGCTTTCTTTCAACTCGGAACAACTGAGGGGCTTGAGCGGCTGACAACGCAAACATTTTTCATCGAGCCGATAGACACGCCGGTGCTCTTCGTCGCCCCGCGCGCCGTCGCTCTGCAAGGCGCGCTTCCATTTGTGGCCCGCGACCGCGAAGGCGCGATCACGACCCGCTGGCATCCGCAGGAGCGAATCACTTACCGCGCGTATTCCGACACCGTCGAGGTCTCGCTTGATGTCTTACGCGCCGACGCTTTGAACCCCAGACGCGCTGCAACGATGTCGGCGGCATCCACATCCGGGCGTTATCTACAGTTGCCGGACGAACTCGATCCGCGCGTCGGGGCGCTCGCGCGCGAGGTCATTAACAACCGTGGCGCGGTAAATCGCTATGATGCGGCACACGCCGTTGAAGCGTATCTGCGGGGCAGTTATGGATACACGCTTGAGATGCGGGCGGGCGGGACTGACCCACTGGCGGATTTTTTGTTCCGCGTGCGCGCCGGGCATTGCGAGTATTTTTCGACGGCGATGGCGATCATGCTGCGTTCTCAGGGCATCGCAACGCGGGTCGTTAACGGATTTCAGACGGGCGAGTACAACGATGCGGCTGATGTATACACCGTCAGGCAGTCGGACGCACACTCATGGGTCGAAGTCTATTTTCCGATATCCGACTCGTGGGTGAGCTTCGACCCGACACCCGCCGCCGGACGGCCGGGAGGCGCGGCGACAGGCGGGTTGCGCGCCCAACTTAACAAGTACGCCGAGGCACTTGAGCTACTTTGGATTCAATACGTCGTCGCTTATGATAAGCAAGAACAACGCTCACTCGTAACTTCCATGCGCGGCCGTTTGTTCTCGTACAGTCAGACGGTTGCTCAAGCAGCCAATAATTTCAAGTCAAAACTGCGGGAGTGGTGGCAGAGGCAGCCGGCGTCGACTGTCGGGCTGGGGCGGGGCGATCTGCCGACTCATTACATGCTGCCGGTGCTGCTCGCCTTGATCATAACCACCATCGCGCTTTTCATTGTTGGACGGAGGCGCGGGCTTTGGGCGAGGCGCGGTCGTCAAGTTTTGGGTGAACCGGCGGAACAAAACTCGGCGGTAGCTTTTTACGAACGGATGCTGCAAGCGTTGAAGGAGCGGGGGATGCGGCGCGCTGCGGATCAAACGCCGCTGGAGTTCGCGCTGGCGACTCAGATGTCCGAAGCCCTTAACATCACGCGTGCTTACCACCGCGTGCGGTACGGTGCGCGGCCTCTCTCACCAGGTGAAAGTCTCAATGTTGAAGAAGCCTTGCGACACATTGAAACAATGAATGATACGCCGATTGACAGTCGCAAATAGTAAATTGTCGGTCGACGATGACAATTAAGAGCGTTGCCGGCGGCGGCCTGAAGTCTCTAATGTTTGCAAGAATGGTTCGCAAGAGTGGTTTGCAAGATATGAAGAAGATAGGTTTCATCAGTTTGGGGTGCCCGAAGAATCTGGTCGACAGCGAAGTGATGATGGGCCGGCTCAAACAGGCGGGCTACGAAATCACGTCCGAGGCGCATGAGGCCGAGACGTTGGTCGTCAACACGTGCGGTTTCATCGACGCGGCGAAGCAGGAATCGATTGACGCGATTCTCGAAGCGGCACGGATGAAGTCGGAAGGTAGCTGTCAGCGTCTGATCGTCGCCGGCTGTTTGGTCGAGCGATACCGTGACGAATTGCGCGCCGAGATGCCGGAGGTTGATGCCTTTATCGGCACGAATCAGATCGACAGCATCACGGCGGTCTGTGACGAGAAGACGAATACCCGCTCGCTACCCATCCTCCCGCTCGGCAACCAGAGCGCGACTTATCTCTACGACGAATCAACGCCGCGCGTCCTTGCGACGCCGGGTTACAGTGCTTACATCAAAATCGCCGAAGGTTGCGACCGTCCGTGTGGGTTCTGCTTCATCCCACAAATGCGCGGACACTTTCGCAGTCGTCGTTTTGGCTCAGTCATCAGCGAAGCGCAGGCTCTCGCCGAGAAGGGCGTCAAGGAGATCATCCTCGTTGCGCAGGACTCTTCGCGCTACGGCGAAGACCTCGGCCAGGTGGACAGCCTCGCCCATCTCTTACGCGAACTCTCGCGCCTCGACGGCATCGAATGGGTGCGCGTGATGTACACCTACCCGACGCACATCAGCGATGCCTTTCTTGATGTGCTCGCTGCCGAACCGAAGGCCGTGAAGTATCTTGACATGCCTTTGCAGCACGCTTCAGCTAACGTGCTGAGGTTGATGCGACGAGGCGGCACGCGCGCTTCGCTGACGCGCTTGATGTCGCGTGTGCGCGAGCGTGTGCCGGGCATCGCCGTCCGGACGACATTCATCACTGGTTTTCCGGGTGAGACGGACGAGGACTTCGCGGAGTTGTTGGCCTTTGTGCGTGACTGCGAATTCGACCGCGTCGGTGTCTTCACCTACTCGGACGAAGAGGGTACGCCGGCATATCAGTTGCCGGACAAGGTTGATCCAAAGATCGCCGCGGGCCGTCGTGCGCGATTGATGAAGGAACAGGCGCGCATCTCTCGACGGTTGAATAAGGCGCGGGTTGGTTCGACGGTGCGGGTGTTGTTCGAGGGGGAATCGAAAGAGACCGATTTGCTATGGCAGGGACGGATGGGCACGCAGGCACCGGAGATAGACGGCTGCGTGCTTATCAATGACGCGCCCGAAGAGCGCGTCCCCCCGGTGCCCGGCGACTTCGTTGAGGTCTTTATCACCGGGGCGCAAGATTATGATCTGGTCGGGCGTATTGTTTAGGCGCCGAGGGTGACTGGGGATCAGTGTCGAAGAGTTTTGGCCTGCTCGTCCCTTGTTACTCTTCGCCCATCACTCGTATGCGCACCATCAAAGAGTCGAGCGATGAATTGAATGCGCCGGTCGTCACGCGGGCGTTCATTGCTCGTGCCCCACAGCAACGGCGGACGGCGCGCGACTACCTCGCACTCGGCATCGCGACGTGCGGCGTCGGGTACATGCCGCTCGCGCCGGGCACGTGGGGCTCGGCCATCGGCGTCGGCATCTATCTGCTGTTGCGCGCGGTGAGCACGGATGTCTTTGCGTTCGCGACGGCGCGTGGTTGGAGTTTGCCGCCGCTCGAATCGTTTCGTACTAGCTCTGAATTATTGCTGCTGATCATCATCAGCATTGTCGGCATCTGGGCGGCGTCGCGCACGGAGCCGTTGCTCGGACGCAAAGACCCCGGCGCGGTTGTGGTAGACGAAGTGGCCGGTCAGTTGGTAACGTTCCTGTTCGTGCCGTGGGACTCCGGTTGGTGGGCGATTGTCGCGGGGTTTCTGGCGTTTCGACTGTTCGACATTTGGAAGCCGTACCCGATTCACCGGCTTGAGGCGCTTGAGTCCGGCTTAGGCATTATGGCTGATGATCTGCTCGCCGGCGCTTACGCCGCGACGCTGATGTCTCTGCTGACTTCAGCATTTCTACTGCTTTAAGGAGGCAACGATGGAGGAAAACAAAAAATCCCAGACAGGGGCTACCAGCGGAAGCCGCGCCGCTGAGGCGACCAGCAGCGAGACTTTAAGCGACCTCGAAGAAACGCAGAAAGTCTCAGGCGGTGGCGCGGGAAGCGGCACCAACGACAACACCGGCGGCAACAGCGGTTCGTCGCCGGCTCCAGACTCAAGCGGCATGTCCGGCGAAATCAATACCGGTCGCGCCGATGGTAGCGACAGCGGCGGCCCGATGTAAAAATAGTGGTCAGCGCGTAGATGAAATGCTCCTTAGTGACCACCGAACACTGACCACTGACCACTTCTAAAATTATGACTGACATCAAAATTCTCGTTTCCGATGACGTTAGCGAAAGCGGCCTGGAGCCTCTCCGCTCCGCCGGTTTCATAGTCGAAAAAAAGACCGGACTAAAATCCGATGACCTGTTCGAGGCAGTGCGCAATTACGACGGGTTGATTGTGCGCAGTGAAACCAAAGTGACTACGTCGTTGATGGACGCCGCCGGGCGATTGCGCGCCATCGGTCGCGCCGGCGTCGGTGTGGACAACATCGACGTTCCGGCGGCGACGGCGCGCGGCATCGTCGTGATGAATGCGCCCGACGGCAACACGATGACCACCGCCGAACACACTCTGGCACTGCTGCTTGCGCTCGCTCGCCGCGTGCCGCAGGGCAGCGCCAGTCTGCGAGCCGGCAAGTGGGAGCGCAAAAAGTTTGTCGGCGTCGAGTTACGTGGCAAGACTCTCGGCGTCGTCGGTCTGGGGCGCATCGGTCGCGTCGTCGCCAGCCGCGCGCGCGGCTTCGAGATGAAGGTCGTCGCCTACGATCCGTTCATCGCACCGGAGCAGATGCGCGAAGCAGACCTGGAATTGTTGCCGCTCGCGGAGGTCTGCGCCCGCGCCGACTTTCTCACCGTGCATACGCCGCTGACGCCGGAAACGCGCGGTATCATCGGCGCGAAAGAGTTCGCTCTGATGAAGCCGCAGGTGCGCGTCATCAACTGCGCGCGCGGCGGCTTAGTCGACGAAGGCGCGCTCTACAACGCGATTAAAGAAGGTCTCGTCGCCGGCGCGGCACTCGACGTGTTCGAGACCGAGCCGCCCGCCGCGGATCACCCGCTACTGTCACTCGAAGAAGTAATCGCGACGCCGCACCTCGGTGCTTCGACGAGAGAGGCGCAGGAGGGCGTTGCAGTGACGGTCGCGGAGCAGATGCGCGACTACTTTTTGACCGGTGCGTTGCGCGGTGCGGTCAACGTGCCGGCGATGGGCGCGCACGAACTGACCGCATTGCAGCCATACCTCGCGCTGGCCGAACGGCTGGGGAGATTTCAAGCGCAGTTGATTGATGGCGCGGTGCGCGAAGTCGGCATCGAGTACGCGGGTGATGTGGCCGGGATGGACATTGCGCCCGTGACGCGGGCGTTCGTCGCGGGTCTGCTGCGTGACATGAGCGCGCGTGTCAACGTCGTCAACGCGCTGCTGATCGCCGAAGAGCGCGGCATCACCGTAACCTCTTCATTCAAGCGTGCCGGGGCGAACGAACTGCTGCCTGCGCTTTGCACTGTGGTCGCGTCCGGCAACGACGAGCACATCATCGCCGGGGCGCTGTTCGGGGCGCGGAGCGACGGGCGCGTGACAGAGATTGACGGCTTCCGCATCGAAGTTATCCCGTCGGGGTACATGCTCGTGACGCGAAGCAGCGACGTCCCCGGCGTCGTCGGACGCATCGGCACCAAGCTCGGCGAAAGCGGCATCAACATCAGCCACTTCCATCTCGGTCGGCGCGAGCGCGGCGGCGAAGCGATTTCCGTGATCGAGACGGACGCGCCACTCGGCGAGCAAACGCTCAAGGAACTCCGCGCGTTCGAGCAGATCATTTCAACGCGACAGATTGATTTCGGATCGTAGTTTATTCAATGAAGAAGTTAACCCGCTGCGATGTGCTGGCTTTTGCCGCCCGATCAATCGCGGTGATTTGAAGCACGTAGCGGCCCGCCGCCAGATCATTCAGCGAGAGTTCCGCCGCGTAAGGGATGCGCGCCAAGTCATCGACGCCTGTGGTATTAACTTTTCGGAGCGGTGAGGTGATGACCGGTTGATCGTCGCGGAACACCTGCACCTGCAAACCGACATCGGGAGGTTTGGCTGTGCTGCCGACGGCGTTGTAAATGTACGTCACGAAGCGCAGCCAAGAGGCGCGCGAGAAACGCCGGTCGGCGCTGAGCACCACGCTCGCCGCATCTTCAGTCGGCGCAGATTGTGGCGGCGCGGGCTGGTCATCGTCTTTTGACCGCTCGCCGACGAACAGGCTGCTCATCGAAAAACCTTTTTTCAGGTCGGGTATCACAATCCAATGTGCGGCGCTTCCGGTGCGCCCGCTGTTTCTGTCACGAGCGCCAACGCGCACCTGATAGAGACCAGGAGGCAGACGGAATTGGTTGCTGTAAAGGACTCTCTGTCGCGTGGCCGATGTCGCCGTTTCAGGGACCACGGTCAACTCCTGCCGCAAGCTGCCAGCCGGCTTGCCTTGATCGTTGAAGACGACGCATGCGATGTCGGCTTTGGCCGCGCGCCGGGCTTCGGCGGTGCCGTAATTGAGAGCTTCTTTCTCGATCTCGACCGATGCGGTAAGCAACACTCCCTGTTCCGGACTGTCGAGATAGCCGATGGAGAGGGATGTCGGAAGGTCAGCGCGCGGCTGGGGCGAGTAGAGTGCCGAGACGAGTTCGGCCTCCGGTGACTTGGGCGCCGGGATGGTGTCCGCGCGCGGGGAAGACTTCTTCGCCGACGGGGAAGGCGACACTTCGGAAGGCTGCACCGTGAAGAAGCCACGCCGCACTTGAACATTCAACTCCGGTCGATCCTTGATGCGCACTTCGATGCGCTTGAATTTACTGCCGCGTTGTTCGCCGGCCTCCGGTTGCCAGGCGAGCAGATAATAGACTGACGTTTCCTTCAAACTTTTCGCCAATGCCGCGTCGAGGGCGTTGGTATTGAGCAGCGCCCGCCCGCCCGTATCGGCGGCGAGTGTGCGCAGCGGTTCCTGCGCGCCGGACAGCGCGCCCGCATTGACGCGCGACAATCGACCGGTCGGGTCAAACCCCGCGTCACTGCCCGCGTCGGCCAGCCCGCTGGTGAGTCCCTTTGCGTCCATCGTGTAGATCACAACGCCTGAGCGCGCCGCCGCGTCGGTGATGCGCCGCAGACGTTCGACCGAAGTCGAGTTGCGTGTATCGAGATGAAAGCCGTCAGAGATGAAGAAGACCAGCTTGCGCCCCGGCAGCCTTGACGACGAGCGCATCAGGCTTTCAAGCGACGAGAGTACGTTGGTCGTAATCGATGCCGCCTGCTGCAACAGGTTACGCGCGCGGCTATTGAGCATTGACTCCGCCGATTCGCGTGAGAGAAATGGGTTGTCTCTCAACAGTTGCTCGATGAAATATGCGAGCGCATCATTGTCGCGTCGTTCAATTGCCAGCGCCTGATACTCCGACATCGATGGGCGCTCGACATCGCGCACCGTGTACGCACGGTAATTGAGACGCGCGACGGCGGCGCGCAGAACCGTCTTCTCGTTTGTCAGTTGCTGCAAAAATCCGATCTGCCCGCTGGCCGAGGTAATCGCCACTTCATCGTTCTGTCCCATTTCTTCATCGACGAAGCGCAGCAACATCTTTCGCGTAATCACCGCGCTACTGATCGAAAGATGCATATCGTCGATGAAGAAATAGACTATGCGTCCACGGTCAAGTGGCAGGGCAACTGATTTATTGTCAGCTGAAGAACGATTGCCTCCGCGCGCGGCAGCGAGTTGCGCGTTTTCGTCGACACTCCCGGCGTTGATACGCTCGAAAAAGGAAATCTCCTGCGGCTTGCCGTCAATCCGTAGTTCGAACTGATCACGCGGCAGCCCCTCGACGAAACGGCCCTGCTTGTCGAAAACCATCACGTCGGTCTGCACCAGATCGGTGCTGACGCGGATGACCTCATCCCCATCTCTTGGCGCCTCGGTTGCAGGAGTCGGTGGTGGCGTTTGCTGTTGTTGTTGCTGCGCCGGAGCGGGTGCGGTCAGAAAGCTGAAACAGAATAGTGACGTGCAGAGAGCGCGCACGGTGAAAGGGAAGATGGATGACATTGAATTTCTCCGAAAATTTTCTGCGCTCGGAAACACCTGTCGGGGAGATTCATCATACCATGTCACAATCTGACCTCTCCGTGGACGAGACTGATGCGATGCGAAGCGGGGCATTAAACTTTAGATTCTCGCCCCCCGTATAAAACACTTGCCCGCGATCATCGACACCACACACGGGAGCACTATGTATTAAGGCAAAAGTAAAAAGGTAAAAGGCAAAAGTGAAAGCCACCGAGGAACAGATGCTGGATGCTGGATGTTAGTCAAGACAGGCGGGTGTGCTGCCTGGCATCTGACATCTAATTCATTAATTCTTCATACCGAGAAACTTTTGCTTAAGAATTTAAGACAATGAAGGCGGTGCGTCCACGGACGAAGGAATATTAATTTTTGAGTGACAATGCACCGACGCTGCTGCTCGACCGCGTCACGAAACGGTTTGACGAATTCATCGCCGTCAATGATCTGAGCCTCGCCGTGCTGCCCGGGAAAATCTTCGGCTTGCTCGGTCCAAACGGAGCTGGCAAGACGACGACCATCCGCATGATCGTCAACATCACGGCCCCCGACTCCGGCGGCATCCGCCTCTTCGGCCGTTCGATGAACGCCGCGCTTCAGAATCGCATCGGCTATCTACCGGAAGAGCGCGGCCTCTACAAAAAAATGAGGATCGACAAGCAACTTCGTTTCCTCGGTGAGTTAAAGGGGATGAATGCGGGCGACGCCGAAAAAGCGATTGATTATTGGCTTGATCGCATGAAGCTGACGAAGTGGAAAGCGAGCCTGACCGATGAGCTTTCCAAAGGGATGCAGCAGAAGATTCAGTTCATCGCGACCGTGATGCACAATCCCGATCTGTTGATTCTGGATGAGCTTTTCTCCGGCCTCGACCCGGTTAACGCAGAGTTGATGAAAGAGGTGGTGCTCGAACTGAAAGCCGCCGGACGCACGATCGTCTTCTCGACGCATATGATGGAACGGGCCGAGGAATTGTGCGACGACATTTGTTTGATTAACCGTTCGCGGAAGGTTCTGGAGGGGAGCGTGCGTGAGGTAAAGAGAGGCTTTGGGCGAAACGCGGTCGCGCTACGCGCCGATAACACCAACGGCGTGCTTGATGATCTGCGGCTGGTAGCGAAGGTCAAGCCCTGCGGCGACCACGTCGAAGTCCTGCTGGCCGAAGGTGCCACTGCTCAGGACTTGCTGAAACACCTCGTCGTGGGTGGCGCGCGTGTCTCAAAGTTCGAGCAAGTCGAGCCGAGTCTTCGCGACATCTTCATCGCCAAGGTTGGTGAGCAGCAATGAGAAAAATGCTGGTGGTCATCAGACGCGAGTACACGCAGGGCGTGCGGAGCAAAACCTTCGTCATCTCGACCGTGCTCGGCCCGATCATGATGATCGTCTTCACCGTCGTGCCGGGTCTGCTGTTCAATCTCAACACGGGCGATGCGACGCGCCTGGCCGTCGTCGATCAGACAGGCAAACTGTACGAACGCGTCAGGGATTCGATCATGCGCGCAGACGATCAAGAGAGTGCTGTGTCGGGCGGGCAAATGCCGAACCCAGAGACCGCTGGCAACGCGTTGACGCAGTCGACAGCCGCCCCCGTTTCACCGGATGTGCGTTACACGCTAGAGCAAGTGATGTCTGACGGGCGGCCCCTGGAAGATATTAAACGCGAATTGGACGAGCGTGTGCGGAACAAGGAGCTTGATGCTTACGTCATGCTTCCACGGAATATTCTGGAGCCGACCGGCGAGGCCGGTTATTACGGTCGCAACCTCGGTGATGTAGTCAGCATCAGCCATCTCCAGAATCGTCTGAGCCGCGCGGTCATTAGTCAGCGGTTGATCGAAGCCAGCATTGACCAGGGGCGCGTCGATGAACTTTCCAGAGATATTCGGATGAGCACCACCAGGGCCGGCGGAGGGGGCCGCGAGGAAAGCCAATCCGGCAGCTTCTTCCTTGCCCTCGGCGTCGGATTGTTTATCTACGTCGCGGTTCTGATGTATGGGCAAGTAATTCTTTCGGCGGTGGTCGAAGAGAAAACTTCACGCATCGTTGAAGTCCTGTTCTCATCAATCGGTGCGTTTCCGCTGATGGCCGGCAAGTTGATCGGTGTATCGCTGGTCGCGCTCACGCAGTACGCGCTGTGGGCGTTGTTGTTTACTGCGTTCGCGCTGTACGGCGCGGGCATGTTAGCGGCTAGCGGCGTCGATGTCGCGCTGCCGCAAATTGCGCCGTCGCTCGCGGTTTACGCGCTGCTCTTTTTCCTACTTGGATTTTATATTTACGCGACGCTTTACGCGCTCCTTGGTTCGATGGTCACATCGGAAAAAGAAGGCGGGCAACTGTCGCTGCCCATTGTGTTCCTGCTGATGACCGGCACCTACCTCGCCTTCCCGGTGATTCGCAGCCCCGGTTCGTCTTTCTCTTTCTGGATGTCAATGATTCCGTTCTTCTCGCCGATCACGATGCTGGTTCGCATCGTCACCGAGACGCCGCCCTTTTGGCAAATCGCTCTCTCACTGCTGATTGGCGTCGCCACCGTCATCCTGCTGGTGTGGTTTGCGGCGCGCGTCTATCGCATCGGAATGTTGATGTATGGCAAGCGCCCCAGCATCCCCGAAGTGCTGCGCTGGGTGAGACAGACTTGAGCAGTTTTGAGTTTTCAGTTGGAATGGAGTCGATGTGGCCTTTTCTTCGACTATTATGTGTATGATGACAGCCCTACGAATTACTCCAAACTGAAAACTGCTATGGGCATTGAGATTGAAAAAAAATACCGTCTCGCGCGCGAACAGGAAGCGGCGGTGCTGCGGCGTCTGGTTGATGTCGGGGCTGTGGCGGGCGAGCAGGAGTTCGAAGTAAATACGCTCTACGGCGGGCACGGCCTTGACCCGCAAACTCGCGTTCTTCGTCTGCGGCGCGTCGGAGTTCGCGCGATCCTCACTTTCAAGGAGCGCTACGCCACAGCATCCGCGATCAAGCATCAACGCGAAGACGAAACCGAAGTTTCTGACCCGGACGCACTCGCCGCCATTCTCGACGCACTCGGCTACCGGCCCGTCCTGATTTACGAGAAGCGCCGCACGACCTGGCGCATCGCCGGCGTCGAGTTGGTGATTGACGAGCTTCCCTTTGGCCTGTTCATGGAAATCGAAGGTCAGGAGTCTGACATCAACGAAGCCGAGTCGCTTCTCAACCTTTCAGGCGCGGAGGCCGAACACGCTTCGTACCCCGCACTGACCGAGCGTCACGGCACACTAATCGACGGTCTCATCGAAGCGCGTTTCGTGAAATAAGATGTCAGATGTCAGATGTTGGACAGCACACCTACCGAGATCCTAAACTAACATCCAGCATTCAACATCTAACATCTGTTCCGACCGGCTTTCACTGTTGTGAAAAACGAAAGCGGCTTCGCTCATCTGAGGCGAAGCCGCTTTCTTCTTTTTTGGTTAAACGGTCGGACTACATGCCCATGCCGCCGCCCATTCCGCCGCCCATTCCGCCGGGCATCCCTGGGGCACCTCGGTCGTCTTCGGGAAGTTCCGAGACGAGGGCTTCGGTTGTCAGCATCAGGCCCGCGATTGACGCAGCGTTCTGCAGCGCCGAGCGGGTAACCTTAGCCGGGTCGATGACGCCCGCTTTGACGAGGTCTTCGTACTCTTCGGTCGCTGCGTTGAAGCCGAAGTTCTCGTTCTTCTCAGCGCGCACACGCTCGACAACGACCGCACCCTCTTTGCCTGCGTTGTAGACGATCTGACGCAACGGCTCTTCGAGCGCACGCTTGACGATGGTGACGCCGATCTGTTCGTCCGGGTCGCCCTCGCCGTCCGCGAACAGTCTAAACTTTTCGAGCACCTTGGCCGCGCGCACCAAAGCGACGCCGCCGCCGGGGACGATGCCTTCTTCAACCGCCGCGCGTGTGGCATGCATGGCATCCTCAACGCGAGCCTTCTTTTCCTTTAACTCCGTTTCGGTCGCCGCACCGACGCGGATCACCGCGACGCCGCCGACCAGCTTCGCGAGCCGCTCCTGCATCTTCTCGCGGTCGTAGTCCGAAGTGGTGTCTTCGATCTGCGCACGCAGAGTCTTCACGCGGCCCTCGATGTCGGCAGACTTACCGCCGCCTTCAACGACGGTTGTGTTGTCTTTGTCAATCGTCACCTTCTTGGCGCGACCGAGGTCTTCGATCTTGACGTTCTCCAGCTTGATGCCGAGGTCGTCGCTGATCACGCGACCGCCGCTTAGAATCGCGATGTCTTCGAGCATCGCTTTGCGTCGGTCGCCGAAGCCCGGAGCCTTCACCGCCGCGACATTAAGCGTGCCACGCAGCTTGTTAACGACGAGGGTGGCGAGCGCTTCGCCTTCGACATCCTCAGCGATAATCAACAGCGGCTTACCCATCTTGGCGATCTGCTCAAGCAAGGGCAGAAGGTCTTTCATCGAACTGATCTTCTTTTCGTTGATCAGAATCAACGGATTGTCCAGCACCGACTCCATGCGCTCAGGGTCGGTGACGAAGTAGGGCGACAGATAGCCGCGGTCGAACTGCATGCCCTCCACCACTTCGAGCGAAGTCTCCATCGTCTTCGACTCTTCGACGGTGATGACGCCGTCCTTGCCAACCTTGTCCATCGCCTTCGCGATCAACTCGCCGATGGTGCGGTCGCCGTTTGCAGAGATGGTGCCGACCTGCGCAATCGCGTCGCCTTTGACGGGCTTCGAGAGTCTGCTGATTTCTTCGACCGCGCGCACCACAGCCTTTTCGATGCCACGCTTCAAGGCCATCGGGTTTGCACCCGCCGCGACGGTCTTCACACCTTCGCGGAAAATCGCCTGTGCCAACACGGTCGCGGTGGTCGTGCCATCGCCCGCGATGTCCGAAGTTTTGGAAGCCACTTCACGCACCATCTGAGCGCCCATGTTTTCGAGAGAGTCTTTCAACTCAATCTCTTTCGCCACCGTCACACCGTCTTTGGTAATAGTCGGTGAACCAAACTTTTTGTCGAGGACGACGTTGCGTCCCTTCGGGCCGAGCGTGATTTTTACCGCGTCGGCGAGTTGGTTGACGCCGCGCAAAATCGCCGCGCGCGACTCCTCACCGTGAACAACTTGCTTTGCCATAATCTTTATCTTCTCCTTAACAACATGTCTGAATTCTTTGAAACTAAAAAGCGGCCACAGTCTCTTAGATTGGTAAGACTATTTGCCGCCTTTTTTACCGGCCTGTTGCTGCTGTCCGGCGGCTGCGCCGGCGCGCTGGAGGATTCCGAGAATTTCTTCCTCGCGCATAATTAAGTACTCTTCGTTGTCGATCTTGATCTCAGAGCCGCTGTACTTGCCGAACAAGACCCGGTCACCGGCCTGGACATCGAGAGACTGACGCGAGCCGTCGTCCTTACGCTTGCCCTCGCCGACGGCAATTACTTCGCCTTCCTGCGGCTTCTCTTTCGCCGAGTCGGGGATGATGATGCCTCCGCGTACCTGTTCGCCTTCTTCGATACGCCGCACGATCACGCGATCATGCAATGGTTTGATGTTTGTCGCCATAATGCTCCTTTCAGGATTTCACCAACATTGGAATGGTGAGATTAGTTTGATTACTCGAAAAATGTGGAACTTGCCAATCACTCGCATACAACAGAGCGGTCGTTATGAGAGGCGCACCCGAAGTTAAAATCGATACCACCGCGTCCCTTCACTTAGCACTCCCGTAAAGCGAGTGCTAAGAATATAGTCACGTTGTGTTGATTGTCAATGGCGGCAGTTGTGCATGTTCAACCATCACGACAAACGCGCTTAACGGCGGCGAGCGCGGACTGTGGCCGGCGTATCTGCGTAACGACAGCAGTTACATCCGCGTCATGCCACGAGCAGCATGTCGAAGGAGATTGATTATTTACTTTGATGAAGGCGACCCGTCTGACTTTGACAGCCCCGCTCAGGTTGAGTATCTTTGCTCGCATTGACAATGTTGAGCGCTTTTCTGATCTAATCGGATGCGCTGATGCTTCTTTATAAGTTGAGCGGGTGTGGCGCAATGGTAGCGCATCAGCTTCCCAAGCTGAGGGTTGCGAGTTCGAATCTCGTCGCCCGCTTATCAAACCCGACCAGTATCATAAAAAGACACAGTGCATAACGACGGTACACGATCAATTCACTGGATTGATCGTTACGCTTAATATTAGCGTGGTAAGTCCACGTTTTATTAAGTTCCGACTTATGGCATGATGGTTGCGCAAATGCAGTTAAAATAACTCAAGAATTTTGCGGTGGGCAGAAGGAGATAAGAAATGAATATAAAGTTTTCTCTGGGTCTGAGTGCCTTGGCGCTTTCGGCATTGACGGTCGGTTGCGCTGATGTCGGCAGCACTGTCAACACAAACTCGACAAATACAAACACGGCTGTCGTCGCGACCAACTCAAATACGAGTATGGTTCCTGAGACGGCTCAGAATACAGACCAAGGCCGTACCACTGCACCGGATAATTCGGAGGTGACAGTCACAGAGTCTGACGGTACTAAGACCGAGACGCGCACCTTCAATAACCCGAACAGCCGCGTCGAGCGTGTGGTGGTGACGAGCCGGCGAGATGGTACGCGCACGGGCCGCGTCGTGTATCGAAGTGGTGAAGAGCGCGAAGTGCCGGAGGGCAGAGTCGAGGGTGCCCTGACCGCGACCGGCGATGCGATTGCCGACTTCGGCGGCAAGGTCGTTGATAAGACTAAAGACGCAGCATCGACCGTTAAAGACAAAGCTGAGCCGGTAGTCGAAAAGATCGGCGAGGGCGCGCAGACCGTCGGCGAAAAAACTGTTGACGGCGCGAAGGTAGTTCGTGATAAGACAGTTGACGGAGCGCAAACCGTTCGCGACAAGACCGTAAGCGGCGCCAAGACAGTTGGCGAGAAGACAATCGACGGCGCAGAAACAGTCCGCGACAAGACTGTTAGTGGGGCCAAGACCGTCGGCGAGAAGACTGCTGATGGCGCGCGAACCGCTAAAGACAAAACCGTCGATGGTGCGCAGACGGTCAAGGAAAAAACAGTCGATGGAGCCAAAACTGTTGGAGAGAAGACTTCTTCCGGCGCTCAAGCTGTAGGTCGCGGCGCTAAGAATGTCGGTGGCAAAGTCGTCGATACCACCAAAGAGGGAGCCAAGAAGGTTGGTCAAGGAGCGAAGAAAGTTGGCAGCACGGTGAAGGACGCTGTGACTCCGTAACTTTTACGCCACGCTAAACGCTCGTGACGACAAAAAAGGGTGGCGCTGTGATCGGTGCCGCCCTTTTTTCCATCCATCCGAATTGAATGAAACGTCACGTCAACATCGAGAGTCATATACGATGGGCTACTGTCGCCGTCGACGCGTTGATGGACGTTCGAGTCGCGATGGCCTCAACACCAGTTCATTACTGAGTTTGATTAATTAATTTTGAAGGGGGTGGCCCGTGACGGAAACAACGCGCTGGACTGTGATCTGCCCGTGTTGTGAAGCGACGCTGATTATTGACGGCCAAACCGGTGCGATCATTTCGCATCAGGAGAAGGCTAGGCCGGTGGCATCGTTCGAAGAGATGGCAAAGGATATGCAACGTCAGAAACAAACGCGCGATCAAGTCTTTGCGCAGGAATTGAGTTCACAGAAAGATCGCGAGCGGCTATTGGAAGAGAAGTTCCGTGATGCCATGAAGCGCGCAGACAAAGACAAGGATAAGGACAAGCCCTTCAGAAATCCACTCGACGTTGATTGATCGAGCCTGTGAAGAATATCCCCGCCTAAAATTCTTTCGGTTACTGATCCTGTCTAGACCGACAACAATTATTTCAATTCGCGCTCAAGGCTTGCGTGGCTGTGTCGGTGATGTAGGTTACACGCCCGTCTTTCGCGTGCCGCAATCAACTGCGTGCGCGCCGATTGGTCGCGAGCAGTGTGGGTTGGCGCGGACGTTCCTGCGTGCGGTAGGTGGCGACGCGCTTCGAGAGTGTATTGCGGTGGATGCCGAGACAAGTGGCGGTTCGTGAGAGGTGCTCTCTGTTGCGTGCCAGGGCTTTCTGGATGTAAAGCTTTTCAAATTCGGCGAGGGCTTCGTCGAGCATGATCTTGCCGTCGAGCATTTCCTCAATCAAAGTTTCCAGGCGGGCGTGCATATGCATTTAGTATCTCCAACGTCTGAAAATCAAACTTTTGATGCCGGCGAATTCCCCGCACGGAGAGGAAGTTCGCGCGGTCAAACATCTATGCTCTGAAAGCTGGCGTCTGGGGCCGTGATGATTAATGCCGCCCGCACAGTTTGCGGTTCATCAATGGGTCGCTAAAGCTCCTTGCCTGTCAGTAAAAGATAGGCTTGGAGATAACGCGCTGTCGTCGCGGCGGCTACTTCATCAGGGAGTATCGGCGCCGGGGGGTGCTTGTCCCAGCTTAAGCCTTCGAGGTAGTTGCGTACGAACTGCTTATCAAATGATTGCTGCGCGCGACCGGCCTCGTACTGGTCGGCGGGCCAGAAGCGGGACGAGTCCGGGGTTAGCGCTTCGTCGATTAAAAGAATGTCTTCATTCTGATGGCGACCGAACTCGAACTTGGTGTCGGCGATAACGACTCCGCGGGTGCGTGCGTAAACTTCCGCTTCGCGATAGAGGGACAATGCCGTGTCGCGCAACTTATCCGTCACCTCGGCGCCGACGATCTCGCGCATTTGTGCTTCGCTGATGTTTTCGTCATGACCGTGCACAGCTTTGGTCGCCGGCGTGAAAAGAGGCGTGGGGAGTTTATCCGATTCGCGCAACCCCGCGGGCAGGCGGTGACCGCAGACCTCGCCGCTTTGTTGGTAATCTTTCCAGCCCGACCCAGACAGATAACCGCGCACCACGCACTCGACGGGGAAGACCTCCGTCCGTCGAACCAGCATCGCGCGCCCGCGCAACTCTTCCGCGTGTCGCCGGATGGCGTCGGGCATCCGTTCGACATCCGTCGTAATCATGTGGTGCGGAGTGATGTGACCGAGGCGTTCGAACCAGAAGCGCGAGAGGGCGGTCAGGACTTCGCCTTTGCGCGGGATGGGTGTCGGCAGGATGCAATCAAAGGCCGAGATGCGATCTGTGGCGACGATCAGCAAATGCTGCTCGTCAACTTCGAACACATCACGAACCTTGCCGCGCCGCAGCAGCTTGAGGCCGGTCAAAGACATTTCGGTGATGGGTTGTGCGCGGGACATGATGAGTTAAACGGGCTTGTGAATGTGACGATTGAGTTGTCGACAAAAAACCGGGTCGGGAAACGAGCCGCGATTGTGCGCGTGCCCTCGGATTGTTGTCAAGGATGTTGCCAATCAATGCGGAATAAGCAGCTCACCGGGTCGCGATGTTAAGGGTCTTCAACGCTGTTAAGTTCGACGGCCACTTGAGTTTGCCGAGTACGTACTGTTATATTTTTGTCCACAAAGTTTCGCATTATCTTGTCGCATGAAAGCGGCGCAGACCGGCCCTCGTTCGCGTTCGATGGTACACTCTCACAATGGCTACAAAATCGACTGCAAACAATTCAAAGGCGAAAGACGTGGATGACGACAAGCTTGAATTCGGTAATCGGAAGTTGACCTTGCTGGTGATCGAGGATGACGAGAACATTCTAACCGCCATCAATGAATACTTCACGCGTGCGGGCTACAACGTCCGGACGGCGGAAGACGGCTTAGCAGGCGTGCAGGCAGCGCTGAACGACCGGCCCGACGCCATTGTGCTTGATCTGATGCTGCCGAAAATAGACGGCCTCTCCGTCTGTCGCGAGTTGCGCGAAAAAGCCGCGTACATCCCGATTCTGATGCTGACGGCAAAAGACGATGTGGTTGATAAAGTCCTCGGCCTTGAGATGGGCGCCGACGACTACATCACCAAGCCGTTCAGCCTTCGCGAATTGGAGGCGCGCATCAAAAGTGTGCTGCGCCGCGTGCGGGCCGCCACGCGCGCGGAAGGGACGAGCGAGGAAGCGCCGATTGTCCGAGGCAGGCTGCGCATCGACCCGGCGAAACGGGAAGTGAGCGTCGGCGACCGCCAGGTTGAATTGACGCCGAAAGAGTTTGAACTGCTGCGACTGTTCGCATCCAACCCCGGACGAGTCTTTCCGCGCAAGTATCTTTTGGAAAAAATCTGGGACTACTCTTACGAAGGCTACGACCGCACTATCGACTCGCACATCAACCGCCTGCGCGCGAAAATCGAAGACAACCCGGAAACTCCCCAACTGGTTTTGACCGTATGGGGCATCGGCTACAAATTCAGCGACGAGCGGTAGATGTCCGTCGGACACCACGCTTCGTCCGATGCTATTTCCCCGATGCTTCGCGTCGTGTACCAATCTTGTAGGGTTCGATTTAGATGTCAGATGCCTGATGTCAGATGTTGGACAGCACACCTGTCAAGGGCCTGACTAACACCAGCATCTGACATCTCACATCTGTTCTTCAGATGATCTCGCCGCTTTGTCGATTCACAATTCACGATTTACAATCCACCGTATGCATTTCCAACTCCGTTCGGAATTTCAACCACAGGGCGATCAGCCGCAGGCGATTGAGATGCTGGTGCGCGGCCTCGGCGACGGCGCGAAGGATCAAGTGCTGCTCGGCATCACCGGGAGCGGAAAAACTTTCACCGTCGCCAGCGTGATTGAGCGCACACAGCGCCCGACGCTCGTCATCGCGCACAACAAGACGCTCGCCGCGCAGTTGTATCAGGAGTTCAAGACATTTTTTCCCGGTAACTCGGTCGAGTATTTTGTTTCTTACTACGACTACTATCAGCCGGAGGCATACGTTCCCGCATCCGACACGTACATCGAAAAAGAGGCGACGATCAACGACGAGATCGACCGCCTGCGCTTGTCGGCGACGCGCGCGACATTCGAGCGCCGGGACGTGATCGTGGTCGCCAGCGTGTCTTGCATCTACGGCCTCGGCGACCCGGATGCCTACTACAACATGCTGCTGTTCGTCGAGCCGGGAATGCAGATCAAGCGCGATGCGTTGCTGCAAAAACTGGTCGAGTTACAGTATGAACGCTCCGACATTGAATTCAATCGCGGCAGTTTCCGCGTGCGCGGCGATGTGGTGGAGATTTACCCTTCGTATCAAGAGAAGGCCTACCGCATCGAGCTATGGGGCGACGAGATTGATTCCATCTCGACGATTGATCCGTTGCTTGGCGAGGTTCTCGAACGGCACACGTCGCGCCTTCCGATCTACCCGAAGACGCATTACGTGATGTCGAAGCCGACTATCAAGCGCGCGATTAAAACGATTCGGGAAGAGCTTGAGTGGTGGGAGCCGAAGCTCATCGCCGAAGGGAAACTCGTCGAGGCGCAACGCCTTCATCAGCGGACGATGTACGACCTTGAGATGATTAAAGAGATGGGCTTCTGCCGCGGTATCGAAAACTACTCGCGCCACCTGACCGGCAAAGCGCCCGGCGAGCCGCCACCGACGCTGCTCGATTATCTGCCGCGCGACACGATGGTCGTGATCGACGAATCGCACCAGACCGTCCCGCAGGTGCGCGGCATGTTCAACGGCGACCAGTCGCGCAAGCGCACGCTGGTCGAGTACGGCTTTCGCCTGCCGTCAGCGCTCGACAACCGCCCGCTCAACTTCGACGAATTCAACGCGCGCGTCGGGCAGACGATCTACGTCTCGGCCACGCCCGGCCCATATGAATTGACGAAGACCGGCGGCGAGGTGGTCGAGCAGATCATCCGCCCAACCGGACTCACCGACCCGGAGGTCGAGGTGCGTCCTGTGCGTGGGCAGATTGATGATCTTCTCGAAGAGTGCCGCGTGCGTGCCGAACGGAATGAGCGCGTGCTGGTCACAACGCTGACCAAGAAGATGGCCGAAGACCTGACCGAGTATTTCGGCGAGGTCGGCGTGCGCGTGCGTTATCTGCATTCCGACATCGAGACGCTGGAGCGCATCAAGATTCTTCGTGACTTGCGGCGCGGCGAGTTTGATGTTTTGGTTGGGATCAATCTTCTGCGCGAAGGTCTCGACTTGCCGGAAGTCTCGCTGGTCGCGATTCTCGACGCCGACAAAGAAGGGTTCCTACGTTCGGAATCGTCATTGATTCAGACCATGGGGCGCGCGGCGCGTAACGTCAACGGGCGGGCGCTCCTCTATGCCGACCGCGTCACCGACTCGATGCGTCGTGCGATTGGCGAAACCGAACGCCGCCGCAAGATTCAGCAGGAGTACAACGCCGAGCACGGCATCACGCCGCGAACGATCATCAAGTCAATCGAAGCCACGCTCGTCACTGCGTATG
Organism: Acidobacteriota bacterium; assembly: GCA_030859785.1. Taxonomy (GTDB): domain Bacteria; phylum Acidobacteriota; class Blastocatellia; order Pyrinomonadales; family Pyrinomonadaceae; genus JACDEG01. Next base: position 1,732 of record JALZJL010000063.1, on the reverse strand, counting down.
AAGCTGACTACTTCAAGGTGCCGCTCGAACTTGAAGCTTTCGAAGAGTACACACGCGACAACATCGACGCGACCATCGCGCGCCTCGATGCCGAGATGCGCGCCGCCGCGAAGAACATGGAATTCGAGCGCGCCGCCGAACTCCGCGACCGCGTCAAGTATTTGCGCGAGCGCGAACTGACAATGTCTTGAAAGAATTTGCGATTTTGGATTTGCGATTTCAGAAGTACGAGTGACTCGCGACCGCGCAACAATCAATCGCAAATCGGCAATCGCAAATCGAAAATCCAGCATGTTTCGTTTCACCACTGCCGGCGAATCACATGGACGCGCGCTCGTCGCGATTCTCGAAGGCATGCCCGCCGGTCTGCCCGTCGAACAGGAGTTTATCAATCACGAACTTGAACGGCGGCAGTGGGGTTATGGGCGCGGCGGGCGGATGAAGATCGAGCGCGACCGGGCGGAAATCTTGAGCGGCGTGCGCCACGGCCTGACGCTCGGCTCTCCGATCACGCTGATGGTTGAGAATAAAGACTGGGCGAACTGGACGGAGGTGATGAACGCCGAACCGCGTGACGTGCCCCCCGAAAAATCGCGTCGCATCAAACGTCCCCGTCCAGGCCATGCCGACCTCGCCGGCGGACAAAAGTACGACACGCGCGATATGCGTGACATACTTGAGCGTGCGTCGGCGCGCGAAACGACGGCGCGGGTTGCGTGCGGCGCGTTGGCAAAGCAATTACTCGTCGCGTTCGGCGTCGAGGTCAAGAGTCACGTCATCCAACTCGGCGGCCTGCCCGATGTGCCGCTCGAAGTAACATGGGAGCAGATCACGTCCATCCCGGATGACGCGCCGCTGCGATGCGCGGACACGGAAGCGCAGGCACAGATGGTCGCCCTCGTCGACGAGAAGAAGCGCGCGGGCGACACGCTCGGCGGAATTTTTGAAGTCGTGGCGCGGGGCGTCGTGCCTGGTCTCGGTTCCCATACATCGTGGGACGCGAAGCTCGACGGACGACTCGCGCAAGCCGTGATGTCGATTCCGGCGGTCAAGGCCGTGGCGATTGGCGCGGGCGTGCGAGCGAGCAGCCTGCCCGGCTCCGAAGTACATGATGAGATTGGTTACGACGAAGGGGGTCGACAGTTCACACGCCACACCAACCGCGCGGGCGGACTCGAAGGCGGCATCACGAACGGCGAAGAACTGCGCGTGCGTGGGCATCTCAAACCCATCTCGACATTGCGCCGCGCGTTGCGCTCAGTCGACATCGACACCAAAGAGGAAGAGGCAGCGGCCTTTGAGCGTTCCGACGTGACGGCGGTTCCGGCGGCGGGCGTCATCGCGGAGTCGATGGTCGCGCTGGTGTTAGCCTCGGCGATGCGCGAAAAGTTCGGCGGCGACAGCCTCGGCGAGATGCGCCGCAACTTCGACGGCTACCGCGAACAATTGCGTGGCTATTAAAAGCCGAAGGCGCTACACTCAAATTCGGTTGCCCCCCTGGCTGTCATCAACATGGGCGGTCATCAGTTAGGGCGACGCACACTCCGCGCAAATCCCATCCTCACTCTCCGAATCGTTTGATTGATAAGTCCGCCGTTTATTTCTCAACTGTACTTCCCGGTTTTTGACAGATGAAAAGATAAGGTCAGCGGCGAGGAGAGCTTGCCCTCCTCGCCCGAGTTGTCCACAGTTGTCTGTGACCAAACTTTCAACTGCCGGAGCAACTCATGGA
>JALZJL010000049.1 GCA_030859785.1 Acidobacteriota bacterium | reverse complement strand
CAGGTCCTTTTTCCGGGTTCATTGAATTGGTTTCGGTCAGCATCATCGGGCGGCGGTAACGCTCGTAATACTGGCGTGCTATCGTGTTCCAGCCGAGAACTGGTCCGACCACCTCTTCATGTCCGTCAGGGTGAACTAATCGCTCGTTGGTGTCATAGTAGTCCATGCCCATCACACAGTGCGGAGCTGCCCGCGCACCGTGTCCCATAAACCAATCAAACATTTTCTTGGTCGCGCCGTTGTCCATCAGGTACAGCAAAAACTTGGCGGACGGCGGATGCCCGTAGAGAAAATCGAACGTCATAAAACGCAACTCATTTAAGTGTTCGACTTTTTCGCGTGTTTCGGGAAAGCGTTCGTAGAGTTGCTCCGCCGCTTCGCTCTGAAAGAAAATGGCGTCGGGGCGAACCTTCAGAATCTGTTCAATAGCGAGCAGCGTGGCGCGGCACATATTGGCGTGCGCCATAATCATCGCTTTGTCCGTTTTAAGCTGTTCGTTCCAGATGCCCTCTTTCCCGCTGAATTTGGCGCAGACTAAGATTTCATTGACCGGCGTATAGTATTGAATCCACGGATAACGGCGGGCGAACACTTCGGCGAAGTCGGCGAACAGCTCCGCCCAATCTTCGTTCTGAAAATCGCCCGCCCAATCGGGCAGCCCGAAATGGCAGAGGTCGAGGATGGGAATGAGTCCCATCTCGCGCATTGCGGGTAGAACTTCGTCGGTGAAAGACCAATCGTATTCGTGCGGCGCGGTGTGCATCTTGTAATACGGCGGACCGTAGCGCACGACGCGCGCCCCCACCTCTTTGCACAACTCGAAATCTTCACGCCAATGCTCATAATGTTTGGTCTCTTCAAGTAGGTCGCGGCGCGTGCCGTTTTCTACCTTTGGATAGCTGCACTCGATGCCAGTCGCCAGCATTATCGTCTGCATGGTTTTCTCCTCCATCTATCTTTCACTTTCTTAATCACGCGCTCGCTTCCACAACAACGCCAGCACGCCCGCGAGACCTGCGCCCGCGAGCGCGAGCGTACCCCGATTCATGTTTGCCCACGCCTGCGGGCTAAACGAATAAGAGCGGTCATCGAAGATGCCGTGTGCACCTCTGTCTCCCGGCAAGGGTTCGTAGAGGTTATCTGGACGGTGGGGGTCAATGGGTTTATCGGGTATCTGTTGCGACTCGTAGCCGTATTTGCCGAGATACAAATCGCCCAAACCCGGCGCGACCTTGTTGCCGTAGATGGCTATAACGGCAGGCAATCCGACGGTCATCTCTCTACGTTTGTGGTGTGCCGCAAAGTAGATCGCCTCCGCCATCACCTCCGGCTGGTAGATCGGCGGCGCAGGTTGCGGGTGACGCGGCAGACGGGTTTTATTCCAACCGAACTGCGGCGTGTTGACTGCCGGAAGATGCACCATCGTCACATGCACGTTCGATTCATCATGAATCAACTCTGAGCGTAAGCTCTCGGTGAAACCTTGAATCGCGTGCTTCGCACCACAGTAGGCGGATTGCAGCGGAATCGCGCGGTAAGCGAGCGCGGAACCGACCTGCACAATGGTTCCTCTGTCGCGCGGCAACATGCGCTTCAAAGCCGCTTGCGTGCCATAGACGAAGCCGAGGTATGTAACCTCCGTCACGCGCTTGTACTCTTCCGACTTCATCTCCTTGACCGGCGAGAAGACGCTCGTCGTCGCGTTGTTGACCCACACATCAATCGCGCCGAGATCTTCTTCGACTCTTTGCGCTGCGCGTTCAACCGCATCCGCATCGGCAACATCCGTTTGGCAGATGATTGCTTTGCCGCCGAGCCTTTCGACGTCTCGTTGCGCGCCTTCGAGCCCGTCCATCCCGCGCGCCAGAAGTCCGATGTGCGCGCCCTCTTGCGCGAAGCGCCGCACGACTGCCCTCCCGACACCGGCTGATGCTCCGGTCACAACTACGACCTCCGGCTTGCCTTTCGGTGGGCGCGTTCGTTTAACTCCAACCGGCAGTTCGTCACCGCCCAGTTTGATCTTTTCGGTTTGCACGTTCTCTGTTCTTGTACTCATCTATCGCTCCTTCGATGATTTGTGAAATGCTATGTGTCGCTGCGCAGGTGAGCGAGGGCTTTCTTAGCTTCCGGCAGAGTGAGCGCGGCGATACCGAAGTTACAGAGCGCGCCGACGATGCAGTAGCCGCACCATGCCTTCTCCTTCGCGGGCATCTGATAGAAGTACCAGCCCGCTACCACCGCTTCGACCGCTGCTTTACTGGCTGCAACAAGCGGCACTAACGGCTGCTCCGCCGCTCGGTTCGCGCCGCCAAACGCCGCCAGCGGGATGTTTGCGGCGAGGCTCGCGAGGCTTAGTGTTCCGTCCGGCACCCCGAGCGCGTAGGCGGTGTCGGACGAGTTGACCTTATCGGAATCGAAGCTCTCAATCGGTGGATCAGGCAAGTGCTTGATGACTCCGGTCTGAAAGAGGGAGACGGCGGTCATCGCCGCTGCCCCGACGAGCGACAAGCCGATGATCGCGCGCCGTCGCCAAAGATCGTCCGTTCTTCCCTCTTGGAGTTCACGGCATAACTGTTGCCGTTTCATTCCGCCTGTCATCGCCTGCGTAATCTCATTTGTCATCTCTTTTCCTCCTAAGTGTTTTCATATCTCGCTTCGCGCCCCCCGAGATCAATCCCGAAAAATCTCCGTGTCAGGTCTGAACGCGAGCCAAGCGAAGGCGAAATAATCGCCGTGCACAATGCGCCGGAGACGCCTTCCCCGCAATTTTCCGCTCACAGCTTGACCCAGAACGTTCCAGCGACTTCCGGTTTCGGCATCAACGAAGTGTCCGTTCTCATAGCGAAAATGCAGTCCCATCTCATCAATGCGCGGCTCAAATACACCAGTCGCGCCCGCGTCACGTGATTTGCCGATCTCACTTGAATCAAGCGCCGAAGCCGCGCCGTCGGCGTGAAAGACTACTAACTCTTGCGCGCCCGCGCGGTCGTGGATGACGTTCCGTTTGCGCGTGACCTCATAAGGGTACGCCCTGAAGATTCCGCCAACCGCGACGGCGACGATCTTCTCCATCGGGCGGAGTCGGGAGTCTTTTTTGCCGCGGTAGAGAAACGGCGAGGCGCCCACGTCGTCGTAACCGACGTAAGGGTTGCGCCCGTAGTCGCGTCTGTATCCGGTCTCGCGCGAGAGCACTTTACTCTCGGGATGAGCTTCGGCGAACTGCTTGAACGACACGATCTGCGCGGGCTGTTGTTGGAGTTTCTTGCCCGTCTGATCGCCCACAATCGCCTCGCCCGTGAACTGCTGCCACCACGATTCGGTCTCGCGGTCGTACATCACCATGTCCGAATGGCGCAGCATCCCTGTGACGCCGAACGTGAGCGTGCGCCCGTCCGCCCGGCGATCAAAAGCAATCGCGCTGTAGCAGAGCGGGCAGAAGGTGACGGCAACGGGCACCCCCTTAATTTCGTCGTTGACGATCTCGTGCCAGATGAGAATCTGCAACGGGTAGGCGCGCGCCTCTCCGTCTACTTCAAGCGCGATCACCGGCTCGTTACCGCCCAACCACTTGCCCGCCTCGGCAATGGAGATGAAATTTGGACGATCAACAGCCGGGATGCCGTCCTTTGGAGGCCCGCCGGACATGAGTTCGCTGAGGTCAATCGACCGCTTCGCGGTATTCGTGCGCCAACCCGGGTAACGCTCGTCAGCGCTACGACTCGTGCTGCGCTGCGCCTCCGTCGAGCTTGCACACGATAGCGAGAGGGTAGCAACGAGGATGAGCAGCGCGATTGCCGAATTTCTGAGCCTCATACTTTCCTTTATCACTTCTTCTTACATGTGAGTGAAAATGTTGATTTCCACTTGCACGTAGTCTCGCCCTTAGTGGGCAAAGAACTACTGTTCAGCACGCCTTGCGCGAAGGTTTGCCTCGTCCAAACAGTGAATCTAATTCATCGTCTGTGCTGCCACCCTCTACCGGTGATGCCCAGCGCGAGCCTTTCAGAACGTTACCCCCTCGTCACGATTGCTCGTGAACGGACGGAGCGCGCGAGCCGTACAACTTGTCCACTCCCTTTGATCGAGGACCGCGCTTCACCTGTCGATCAGTTCGTGAAGGAGGCTCCGTCCACGGCATCGCTCCTATTACCAGCTTCGGGATGTTGATGAAGACCTTTGTTCCCGCGCGCTTGACCACCGCATCAAACGGGATATAGGTATCAGTTTTGAAGATCAGCCCACTCGGCACAAGTAGGTAGCCTTCCACGTCCTCCGTTGCTTCAACCACCCTTTGGACCGTGCCGATCTCGCCGTGGTCGGAGCCATAAATTGTATCGCCCGGCTGCACGGTTGCGCTGCTTGTCATTGCGCTCTCAACGGCAGCTAAAAACTCGTCCACGGTGATGACGGCGTTGGCGATCAGCGGGAAGTTTATGCGGATCGAAGCTTCGTATTCTGGAATGCTTGCCGCGCCAATGGCATCGGAGAGAAACGTTACATCGAAGCCTGCTTCCATGGCGTGGCGCCCCGTTGACTCGCAACATAAGTTGACAGTCATTCCGGCGATGACCAGATGAGTGATACCCATCCGCTGTAGGTGCTCGGGGAGGTCAGTCTGGAAAACATCACAACTCTTATGCGGTAAGAGAACGATATCCTCTGGGCGCGGCTGCAAATTCGCGTGAAAGTCTGCGCCCCAACTGCCTGCCAGAAACATCTTTCGCTCAAACATCAGGCGGTTGATCCCGCTTCTGCGTTGTAATTGATGGTCGGCATAATCCTCTTCCGTGTATGCCATCGGACCGAACAAGACGGAGATACCTCGCCCGCGCGCTCCCTCGATGGCGCGCTTGAGATTGCCGACCACGTCGTTCTTTTCCACAGTGGTTTTGGTCAACTCCCAGCCCGCCCCGCCCTCGGAGAGGAAATCGTTAACCGGATCAATTACCAGCAACGCCGTCCGGTCTGGCGGGTAAGAAATCCCGGCTTCATCTTTCGGCAGGTAGGTAGCGCCGCTCTCATCGACGCGACCATTCCGATCAGTATTCATGTGGCTCATTGCATCTCTCCTATTTCGTTGTAACCCTGAGC
>JALZJL010000046.1 GCA_030859785.1 Acidobacteriota bacterium | reverse complement strand
GCTGATAGTTGTCAAAGAGCGCAGATCGGTTTTGCGTAATTTGATTGGTTGTGCTGTTCTTGGCATCTCCAAAGGGTACGACAAGAGAGCACATTTATCAATTAACTTAAATTACGGTGTACTTAGTACTCTGCCATTCTAATTTTGGTGGTTAGTTCTTTGAACAGGTATAGTCCAGTCAAAATTTCCGCAGGGGACTGACCGACTATGCCCAAGAAAAAATACATCATCGATTTATCGGCTGCAGAACTCGAAGAATTGCGCCAACTTGTCAGGCGCGGCAAACACTCGTCTCGCAAAGTCACGCGCGCACGCATCCTGCTGTTGGCTGCCGACGGCTCGACTGACGAGCAGATCGTCACCGCTCTCTGCTGCGGCATCAACACGGTCGAACGCACGCGCCGCCGGTTCGTTGAAGAAGGGCTTGAGTGTCTGAATGAGCGACCACGGCGCGGGCAAGCATGCAAGTTGACGGGCAAACAGGAAGCGCACCTGATTGCCGTCGCGTGCAGCACGCCACCCACAGGGCGCGCCTGCTGGACGCTCTGCTTGCTGGCCGACAAGGTGGTGGAGTTGAAGTTTGCTACCTCCATTGCCCGCGAGACCGTCAGACAGGTACTCAAAAAAACGAACTCAAGCCGTGGCTGAAAAAGCAGTGGTGTACGGGAGAGGTCAATGCGGAGTTCGTCGCCGGTATGGAAGATGTGCTCGACTTGTACGCCGCAGACTATGATGAGCAGCGTCCGGTGGTCTGTTTCGATGAAACGAGCAAACAACTGATTGTCGAAACTCGGAAGCCGTGGCCCGCCCGTGCTGGAAAAGTTGAGCGCTGTGATTACGAGTATCAGCGCAACGGGGTGCGCAACCTCTTTCTGTGTTGTGAACCGAAGCGCGGCTTCAGGCACGTCGAAGTCACTGAGCAACGCACGATGAAGGACTTTGCGCAGCAGATGAAATGGTTGGTTGACGTTGGCTACCCGGCAGCTGAGCGGGTGCGCGTTGTGATGGACAACTTGAACACGCACAAACCGGCCTCGCTCTATGAGCGGTTCGCGCCTGAAGAAGCACGGCGCATCCTTCGCAAACTGGAGTTTCATGACACGCCGAAGCATGGCAGTTGGCTGAACATGGCGGAGATCGAGTTGAGCGTCTTTAGTCGTCAGTGGTTGGATCGGCGCATCGGCGACGAAGAAACGCTGAAGCGAGAAATCAAGAGGTTGGAAGAAGAACGCAACGCCGCCTGCGCCAAGATTGAATGGCGCTTTACGACCGCAGCTGCGCGGCGAAAGTTGCAACGGCTCTATCCTTCAACTTCAGACTAACGGAGTACTAGGTTAGAACACCCAAGAGAGCGCATTGATGAGGTGGCGAGCAGGTAGTGTTGCATAATTTTTCGGTTCACACCATATATTGAAGTAGCACTAAGCTCTACCTACTACGGATTGCGGCTAAAACATTTGTTGCGACACTACCCGAACAACTCGTCATGTTTCGATGCTCCTCGTGTTATCAAGTCGGCAAGGTCTTCCGCGGCGATGGCTATCTTTAATTACTCTGGGCGGAGTAGATTCTACGCCGCGCTGAAGTAAGTGAGAAGCCCTCGGCATGCCCTCTTGCCATTTTCACGCGACATCGCAGAAGCGAGAGGGGAGCGCACCTGCGACCGGCCACGGACGACCGTCCGAAGTCAAACGCGCGCCCGTCGCGCCGGGGGGCGTCCGTGAGGGGGTGTTGCAGATTCAATCGCCACGGGCGCGGGCATTGGGATATGATCTTCTCGTCTCGGTCATGTATGTTACAAATAAACGCACACAGTTCACACCGCAATGACGTCTCCGATGTTCATCGCCCTGTCATGTCGCGGCCTGAGATCAGGCATACACAATGATCAAAATCATTACGACGCTTCTGCTCTTATATGGCTGTCTGCCGACCTTCGCCTCCGACCGGTGGCCGCAATTCCGCGGGCCGGACGGCAACGGCCACTCCGACGCCCGCGACCTCCCGCTCAACTGGGGCGAGACCCGCAACGTCGTTTGGAAGACGCCGCTGCACGACCGTGGCTGGTCCTCGCCCGTAATCTACGGCCGGCAGGTGTGGTTGACGACCGCCACCACTGATGGTCGCCAACTCTACGCGGTCTGCCTCGACCGCGACACGGGGCTGGTCATCTCAGACCTGAAATTGTTCGACGTGGAGCATCCGCAGTATGCACACCCCTTCAACTCATACGCCTCCCCGACCCCGGTCATTGAGGACGGGCGCGTCTACGTCACATTCGGGTCGGCCGGCACTGCCTGTCTCGACACGAAGAGCTTTAAGGTGGTGTGGGCGCGCCGCGACATCGAATGTAACCACTTCCGCGGGGCCGGCTCTTCGCCCGTCCTCTTCCGCGACCTGCTCATCATGAACTTCGACGGCAGCGACCGGCAGTTCGTCATCGCCCTCGACAAGCGGACCGGCCGGACGGTATGGCGGACGAACAGGTCAATCGACTTCCGGGACCTCGACGCCGCGGGGAAGCCGGCGGCCGAGGGGGACATGCGCAAGGCATTCGCGACGCCGCACGTCGCGCTGATCGGCGGCCGGTGGGAGCTGATCAGCCTGGGGGCCAAAGCCGCCTATTCCTACGACCCGTTTACCGGCCAAGAGTTGTGGCGGGTGGAAGAACACGGGCAGCACTCGGCGAGCACGCGCCCGGTGGTCGGCAACGGTCTGATCCTTTACCCCACGGGCTTCTCCGTTGGCCAGTTGTTCGCGGTCCGGGCCGGAGGGAAGGGGCTGATCACGGACACGCACGTCGCCTGGAAGGTGGGGCGCGGGGTGTCGAACAAACCCTCGATCCTGCTCGTCGACGGCCTGATCTACATGGTTAGTGACGCCGGGATCGCCGGCTGCTTCGAGGCGGAGACGGGGAAGATGGTTTGGCAGAAACGGATCGGCGGCGAATATACGGCCTCGCCCGTCTATGCCGACGGCAAGTTGTGGTTCTTCAGCGAGGAAGGCAAGACGACGGTGATCAAGGCGGGGAGGGTGTTCGAGCTACTCGCGGAGAATCATCTGGGCGAAGGCTTTCTGGCCTCCCCGGCAATCGCAGGCAAAGCCTTCTACCTGCGAACTAGGACGCACCTCTACAGGATTGAGAAGAGATGATGCGAGGGGGGTCATGCAATGAGTCGGGTGATTGTTATGAAATTTACAGCGGCTTTTGCGGCACCTTCCCGTTATGCTCGTTGACATGCCCGTAGCGTTGCCGCCAAGAATAATATTTGCTTTCTGCGATGCCGAGCCAACAGACCAGGCGCTGCGCGGAGATTTCAGCCTTCTGCGTCCAGGC
>JALZJL010000013.1 GCA_030859785.1 Acidobacteriota bacterium | reverse complement strand
GTATCTTCGATCTCGGAGGCGTCTGTATAAAATTTCGCGACGGTAGATCGCGGGTGGAATGTGTCTGATCGGTGAGTCATGTTGCTTCCTTTGGCTTCACATTACTCCTGACTCGGGTAGTGGCCCGAAGGCCGTGAGATGAGCCGCGGATGCACGCGGAGACACGCCGATTCAATGGATTGGTTTTCTGATCCGCGTTCCTCTGCGTCATCCGCGGCCTGTTTTTGTCTCCCCGACTGAGCCAACAAAAGAGCGGGGCGGATCGCTTTCACGACCCGCCCCGCTCAATTGATCTAATTCGATTTTCGCTTACTGCTTGCCCGCTTCGTTAACGTGCTTGGTGAGACGCGATTTGTAACGAGCCGCCGCGTTGCGGTGCAGGACGCCTTTCTGCACGGCCTTGTCGATAAGCGATACGGTCTGCGGCAGCAGCGTCTGCAAGTTCTCACCGGCGGTCTCTCCGGCCAGCGCGGCGCGCAGCTTTTTGACTCCGGTGCGCAAGCGTGTGCGGTTGCTGCGGTTGACGATACGACGCTTCTCGTTCTGGCGCATCCGCTTCTTAGCTGATTTGTGATTCGGCATGAATTAATAATCTCCGTCGATAACGCTTCGTTTGAGTTTAACTGCTTCGGTTAAGCTGTTTGTGATAGACGACTTGCATCGCTTAGTAAAGACATCCTAACGCAAAGCGGAAAGTATAGGTACGGGCGCGAAACGTGTCAAGGCGGGCGGGCGGCGCGTTTGGCCGGTGGCGGCCTCGTCGTTGACACCCACGCGCGTCGTGTTGTAGCGTTTCAACTGTCGTTATGCAACCCACTTTTCCGCATCCACACACGCCTGCCGGTGTGACCCCAACCGCCCCCACGCAACAAGGAGATGGCGTTACCTTTTGAAGAAGATCGAACTTCCGCCGCGAGGAATTGAAACGCTGTTTGGCGTCCATGACCAGAACATCAAGTATCTGGAATCACTGCTCGATGTGCGCGTCGATGCGCGCGGGCAGGACCTGAATGTCGACGGCGATCCGAAAGATGTTGAGACGGTCGAGCGCATTCTGGAAGACTTCGCCGCGCTGTTCAAAGAAGGCAAGACCTTCACCGACCGCGAACTGCGCGAGGCCTTCGCTCAGATTGCCGAAGACCGCGCGTATTCTCTGCGCGACTACTTCACAAAGGCGCGCTTTAATCCTTCCGGCAAGAAACAAGTCGCGCCTAAAACCGCCAACCAGCGCCGTTACATCGAAGCGATTCAGGAGAAAGACGCCGTTTTCGGGATAGGTGTGGCCGGGACGGGCAAGTGCATCGCCGAGGACTCGCTCGTAATTACTGGTGACGGGATGATCGAGATTGGGTCTCTCGTCGTGGGTAGCGAAGCGAATGAATATGCACCTGTAGAGTTAACGATTCATGGATTAGATGGCCCTGAACATGCTTCACACGTTTACAATGGCGGCGAGACCGAGACTGTCCGTTTCATCACACGCTTAGGTTTCGCTGTCGAAACCACACCCGAACACCCGCTATTAAACCTTGACGCTACCGGCAGCCTCAAATGGAAGCGCGCGGAAGATTTGCGAACGGGCGACGTGGTGGCGCTGCAGCGCGGCCAGCGCATGTTCGGCAAGAATGTCTCAGTCGCATTTGAGTATCGTCAGAACGGTGCTCATGACAATTCCTCAAAGCCGGTGATGCTGGAGGAGATTGATGAGCCATTGGCTTACATGATGGGCGTACTCACCGGGGATGGATGCCTGACTTTCCGCAATCGAATCATTCTTTCAACGTCGGACGCGAGCATCGTCGGCGCGTTCTACGAGATGGCGTCACGCTTCGCGCTGCATGTGTTCCGCAACGGCAAAGGCCGCCAATATGACTACATTATTGCCAGTTCCCAACTCTACCAACTCCTTGAGCATGTGGGCATGTCAACGGGCAAGGCAGCGACGAAACGTATCCCCAACTCAATACTGGTCGCGCCGGAATCGGTAGTTGCTTCATTTCTGCGCGGCTTGTTCGACGCGGACGGGACGGTGGAGAAGCGAGACGGCTTAGTGTCTTTAGCCTCAGTCTCGGAAAAGTTAATACAGCAAGTTCAAGTAGTGCTTCTGAATTTCGGTATCGTCGCGGCAAAGTCAGTGAAGCGAACTCGCTATCGAGAGCAATCGCACATTTCTCATCTGCTGGCGGTCGCCGGGGCGGAAGCAGAAAAGTTCCACGAGAGTATTGGCTTCGCGCTGGAGCGCAAGCGCGCGCGTCGGCAATCGAAGCCGGCGAACACTAATGTTGACGTCGTGCCTTACTTGGGTAATCACCTCAGTGCGGCGATGCGCGGCACAACCTTCACGCGGGCTGAACACCAAGTGTTCGCAGATTATAGAAGAGAGAATCGCCGTCCCAGCTACGCCAAACTCGCCCAGTTCGTCGGACTCCTCGACGGGCGCGGTGTCAGAAATGAGAAGGTCACGCATCTGCGCGACCTTCTCGACCGCAATCTGTTGTTCGTTGAAATCAAAGAAACAAAACGCTCGCGCGCACGTGTCTTCGACTTAACCGTGCCGGGCACGCACTCCTTCGTCGCCAATGGATTCGTTAACCACAATACGTATCTGGCAGTAGCGATGGCAGTGCAGGCGCTGATGCAAAAGCAGGTCACACGGATCGTGCTGGCCCGGCCCGCGGTCGAAGCGGGCGAGCGTCTCGGCTTTCTGCCCGGTGATTTGCAGGAGAAGGTCGACCCGTACCTGCGTCCGCTCTACGACGCGCTGTTCGATCTGATGGACGCCGAGCGCGTGGCGAAGTTGCTGGAAAAGCGCATCATCGAAGTCGCGCCACTCGCATTCATGCGGGGTAGAACGCTTGCAGATGCTTTCATCATTCTCGACGAAGCGCAGAACACGACGAGTGAGCAGATGAAGATGTTTCTGACGCGCATCGGCTTCGGCTCGAAGGCAGTGATTACCGGCGACGTGACGCAGATCGATTTGCCGGCGGGCAAACGCAGCGGGTTGATTGAGGCCGAGCGCGTCCTTGCCGGCGTCGAAGGCATCGAGTTCGTCTACTTTACGGAGAAGGACGTGGTGCGTCATCGTTTGGTGCAGTTGATTATCAGGGCTTACGAAAAGCATTCGAGCAAAAGTGGTCTTTAACGCTCAAGACCAGGAGCAAAACTATGCCCGTTGACCCGTTAACGACAACTGTCCTTTCCGGGATTAGCGCGTGGGTTTGGGACAAATACGGCCAAACCGTCACGGATAAAACTGCGGGCGCTGTCAAAGGCCGATGGGATAAGTTTAAGTGGAAAGATGCAGCGGAAAACTACCGTGCGAAAATCAAAAAGCTCTACGGCACGATGCAGATTATGGGTATGGCGGAGCCTGTGCCGCTTGATGACATTTTCACCGATGCATATATGCTGGATAAGCCCACCGCCTTCGGTCGTTTCGACATTGAGAGCTTGAAGCAAATGTCCGCCGGAGACCCGAGTGCGCCCCCACACGCGCAACGCATCAATGGCCTCAGACTGGTCAGGGAAAAAGGCAACCTCTTTATCTTGGGCAAGCCGGGCGCGGGCAAAACGACCTTCCTCAAATACATTGCAGTCAAAGCCGCCGAGCACACTATAGATAAAGTTCCAATCTTCATTTCACTCAAACATTGGGCCGATTCCGGCTTTGAACTGATGCCCTTCATGGCGGAGCGTTTCGACATCTGCGACTTTCCGGCAGCCCAGCCGTTTGTTGAGGAGCTGTTGAAATCAGGCAACGCGATTGTGCTGTTCGACGGACTTGATGAAGTCAATCAAGAGAGTGGGCAGAGAGACAGGCAAACGCGCGCGATGAACAATTTCGTCGAGAAGTATGACCGGACGCAATGCCTTATCACCTGCCGCATCGCTGCCAGCGATTATTCATTTCCGCCTTTCACCTATGTAGAGATTGCCGACTTCACGGAGAAACAAATTGAAACGTTTGTCGGCAACTGGTTTCGTAATCAAGAAGGAGAAAAAGACGAAGAGACGCGCGATAAATTCCTGGCGGAGTTTGCGAAGGATGACAATAAAGGCTTGCGTGATCTGGCGCGCACGCCGCTGCTTTTGACGTTGTTGTGTCTGGCTTTCAATGAGACGCTGACCTTTCCGCAGAGACGAGTCGAGATTTACGAGGAAGCGTTAGATGCGTTGTTGAAGAAGTGGGACTCTTCACGCAGGATTAAGCGCGACGAAGTTTATCGCAAGCTGTCGCTGGGCCATAAAGAGAACATGCTGGCGCGCATCGCGGCGGAGACGTTTGAGAAGAATGAATATTTCATCCCGCAGGCGGAACTGGAAAGACGCATCACGGATTTCGCCAAGAATGTTCCGCCGCATGACACGAACGAAGCGACGGACGGGGAAGTGATTCTCAAAGCGATTGAGGCTCAGCACGGCATTTTTGTCGAGCGCGCCCGCGAGGTTTATTCCTTTTCGCACCTAACTTTTCAGGAATACTTTACGGCGAAGTACATTGTCGCTAACGCGGCGAAAGGCACATTAACGAATCTGATCAAAGCACATTGCGCAGACGGGCGTTGGCGGGAAGTATTCCTATTGACGACCAGCCTGTTGCTGGACGCGAGCCAGTTTATGAAGACCTTCCGGCGCGGCGCTGATGAATTGCTGGAAGATGATGAAAAGCTGAGGGCACTGTTGACATGGGCGGATAAAAAATCGGCTTCGATTCAAGCTAATCCTTGGTTAGCGCGACCGAGTTACCTGTTTATCGAACTCTATTACCCAAGCAGAAATCTCGACCTCAACCTCATCCGCCGCCTCGGCATCGCCCTCGCACGTAATCTGGACCACATCCGTGAAATCAGCCTCGACCTCGACCTCGCCCGCAGCCTCGACCGCGCCCGCAACCTCGCCCGCAACACCGACCGGGCCCACGATCTCGCCGGCTTCCTCCGCCTCGCTCTCGCCCGCGACCTCGATTTAGGATTGCCCGAACTTGCAAAAGAATCAGCCGCGCTCTCGTTACCAACCGACGGAGCCGCTGCCACAGAGTGGAAGGAGTTTGCAGATAAATTGCGTGCCCTGATGATAAAGCACAGAGATATTGGACATGAGTGGGATTTAACAGAAACACAAGAAGCGCGATTGGCTGGTTATCTCAACGCTACTCGCTTGCTACGAGATTCTTTGGAATTAGCTTTTATGCCGCCTGATGAAAAGGAGGCGATGCTGAATAGTTTGTATTTGCCTCCGGCTCAGGCAGGTGAGGCAGAAGCCCGACCGTGAGGGAGAGCGTAATATGCGCGAGTGCTACGCCCTCCCTCACGGTCGGGCTTCTGCCGTTGAGTATGATTGAAGTTGTCAACCGCCAGCGCAAGATGCCGCTTGATAGAGAACGCTGGCGAGCATTTACGGCAAACGCTCTGAAGGTCGCGCCTGCGAACGGAGCGGGCGTGACGATTGCTTTTATCTCAGACCGCGCGATGCGCGAACTCAACCGGCGCTGGCGCGGGAAGCGCGGGACGACCGATGTGCTGTCGTTTCCGGCGGAGCAGGATGAGTTTGAAAAGCTGGAAGGCTTGAGTTTGGGCGACGTGGTGATTTCGGTGGAGCAAGCCGCGAGACAGGCCGCCGAACACGACCTCGATTTTGAAAACGAAGTGGCACAACTAATTTTACACGGCCTGCTGCATCTCTGCGGCTACGACCACGAAACCGACGACGGCGAAATGAATCGGCTCGAACTCCGCTTTCGCCGGCGGCTCGGCATATAACTGCAAAAGTCGCGAGTCGCGAGTCTGGAGTCTGTCAGTAAGAAAACATTGCTTCTTATTTTTGACTTCAGACTTCAAGACTCCAGACTCCAGACTATTCTTTATGGAAATCGAAATAGGAATCACCAGTCTGCTACTCGTGCTGATGGCGTTTCTCGCCACCATCGATATGGCGTTCGGACAGTTGAGCGATGTCGGTTTGCGGCGGTTGATGACCGAGCGCGAGGAGCGCGTGGGAACGCCCGCCAACGCATTTCTGAATGTGGTGCTGGAGAACCGCCCGCGCTTCCGCTTCACACTGACGGCGGTCATCCAACTGCTGCTGGTCGCGGTCACGGTGCTGGTCACATCAATCTCGTTGCGGCTGTTCCCGGAGACGCGGTTCGTCCTGATCGCTTTCTTCATCGGAGTGGTGTTGACAACCATCTTCCGCCAAGTCATCCCACGTCTGCTGTCACTGCGCGACCCGGAGCGGACGCTGCTGCTGTTGCTGCCGTTCTTTCGGCCCTTCTACCGTCTGGTTTCGTTCGTCGCGATTCCGTGGTATCGCTCGTTCGACCTGATGCGGCGCGAGCGGCAGCAGAAGAAGAGCGAGACGGAAGCGGGCGATTCGGAAGAAAGCGACAACGACAACATCCAGGCGCTGATCGATGTCGGTGAAGAGGAGGGTATTCTCGAAGAGGAAGAGGGCGAGCTGATTCACTCAATCCTCGAATTCGGCGACACGCGCGTCAATGAAGTGATGACGCCGCGCATTGACATCGTGGCGCTGCCGGTGGCCGCTACCGTGCGCGAGGCGCGCGACATCATGCTTGAGTCGAAGTATTCGCGCCTGCCCGTGTATCGCGAACAGATTGATAACGTCGAGGGTCTGATCTACGTGCGTGATCTGTTGCAGTGCTGGGCCGAGGGCCGCGACGACGAATCAATCGCCGCGTTGCTCCGCCCGGCTTACTTCGTGCCCGACACAAAGTCGGTCGCGGACTTGCTCGGAGAGATGCAGAAGGCACACGCGCAACTCGCGATGGTGATTGACGAATACGGCGGCGTCGCCGGGTTGGTGACAGTCGAAGACATCCTCGAAGAGATCGTCGGCGAGATTGAGGATGAGGACACCGAGGGCGACGAGATCGTGGAGATCATCGAGTCCGACGACGGCTTCTATGATGTGCTCGGCTCGACCGAAGTCGGAAAGATCGAGCGTTTGTTCGACCTCGAAATGGAGGACGACGACTTTACGACCATCGCGGGGCTGGTGATTAACGAGTCGGGCTGTGTGCCGCGTGCCGGGACGCACCTGACGTTTCGCGGCATCGACGTTGAAGTGCTCGAAGCCGACGATCGGCGCATCGGACGATTGCGCTTACGCCGCGCGCCGCAAAACGGAGCCGCCGCAGCGGGTAGTGAGAAGCATTAAGGCAAAAGTAAAAAGTAAAAAGGCAAAAGTAGTAGCCAAAGACGAACGCGCTTTCATTCAGCCCTCACATTGAAAACTCACTACTTCATTGGTGACATCGACCGGCGACATTAACCGACATGGCTAAAAAGAAAAGTAAATTTCTGCAAGGGCGACGCATCGACCCGCGCGCGATCACGCCGGACGTGACGCTGGTGGATTTAATCGACGAAACATTTCTTGCCTACAATGCGTCGCGGCTGCGCGAGGCGTGCCAGCTTTTCACGCGAAAGATGCTGGAGCCGGACACGACGGTCGGCCTCTCGCTGACCGGTGCGCTGACGCCCGCCGGCCTCGGCATTTCGGCGTTGATCCCGCTGATGCGCGCCGGCTTTGTCGACTGGATTATCACGACGGGCGCGAATCTGTACCACGACACGCACTTCGGCATCGGCCTCGATCTTTATCAGGGCAGCGCGAACATCTCTGACATCGTGCTGCGCGAGCAAGAGGTGGTGCGAATCTACGACATCTTCTTCGACTACTCGGTGCTGCTCGATACGGATGCGTTCTATCGTCGCATCATCGAAGGCGAAGAGTTTCAGCGCGCGATGTCGACCGCTGAGTTTCATTATCTGTGCGGCAAGTACGTGCGCGAGCGCGAGCGTAAACTCGGGCTGGAGAACAAGTCTCTGATCGCCGCTGCGTATGAATACGGCGTGCCGCTATACACTTCCTCGCCGGGTGATTCGTCCATCGGCATGAACGTCGCGGCGAAGGCCCTGCAAGGTAACAAACTCGCCTTCGATCCATCTCTGGACGTGAACGAGACGGCGGCCATCGTGCTCGCCGCCAAGCGCGGAGCGATTCACGGCAAGGGTGATCGCGGCAAAAAGCACGGCGGCAAATCGGCGGTCTTCATCCTCGGCGGCGGAAGTCCAAAGAATTTTCTGCTCCAGACCGAGCCGCAGATTCAGGAGGTGCTCGGCATCGACGAACGCGGCCACGACTACTTTTTGCAAGTGACGGACGCGCGTCCCGACACCGGCGGCCTCTGCGTCGCAGGTAGCACGTTCATTGACACGCCGAGGGATTTAAGCAAATTCCCGAACGGTATTCCGATTGAAGATTTAGTCGGCAAATCAAAATTTCACGTTTATTCGTTTGACCACGAAGCGGGAAAAATCACGCTGTCTGAAGTCGAAAAAGTGTGGCGAACGGGTGAGAAGGAAGTGTGGCGCTTACGGTACGGTTGGTACACCGGACAGCGTAAGGAAAAGTACGTCGAAGACGAGTTGCTGGCGACGCCGGAGCATCTCATCATGCTACACAATAGTTCCTACAAACCGCTGAAAGCGTTAAAGACTGGAGAAAGCCTCAAAGCCTTTAATACTTCCTACTCGGTGCACGGCTATCGTCAAATCGGCTTGGGTGTCGGCAAGACAATTTCGGAGCATCGCTACTTATTAGAGTTCGCGCTTGGCAGAAAATTAGAGCCGCACGAAGTCGCGCACCACGTTGACCACAATCATCTGAACAACAACCTCGACAACTTTGCGGCGGAACACTACCGCACTCACGTTTCCAATCACCGCAAACTGGAATGGCAAAGGAAAACCGCCGAAGAGCGGCGACGATTCAGCGAGCTTAATCAGGAGAGAATGAAGAGCGGCATCGCTCAACGGATGTCGAAAAAGTTTTGGGAGAATTTGTCACCCGCAGCACTTGAACCTTACAAAGAACGAAAGCGACAGGAAACATTGGCCGCCGCGCCTGAAGTATTAGAGTACCGCCGCCGCAGAGCGCGGGAATGGTTTGAGCAACTGCCGGAAAGCGAACAGACGAGCCGCCGTAACGAGTCGCGCCGGCAAACGCACGAGCGCTGGCAAAACTTTTCGGATCAGGAGCGAAAGGCTTGGTGTGAGAAATTCGGTTTGGAGCGCAATCTGCGCTTCAAACATGAGGTTGATGAAAACCGCGTTAGAGTCGCGCTCACCGAAGCGGGCGGGCGCATTTACGAAGCATGCAAAATACTCAACATTGATTGGCGCACGCTCGACCGTCGGCTCAAAATGTACCGTATCACCAGAGAAGAAATTCGGGAGCGTTACGTTGATAACCACAAAGTCGTCTCGGTCGAGCCAACAGGCATCGTCGTTCCCGTATATGACATGAAAGTTAAGAATACACAGAACTTTGTGGCGAACGGAGTTGTCGTTCATAACTCGGGTGCAACTCCGGGCGAAGCCGTCTCGTGGGGTAAGGTTGATCCCGACCGTCTGCCCGACGCGGTCGTGTGCTATGTTGATTCGACTATCGCGTTGCCACTGATTACGGCCTACGCGCTTGCCCGGCACGAACCGCGCGAGCCGAAGCGTTTGTACGAGCGCCGCGGCGAGTTGATGGAACTTTTAATGTCGGAGTATCAAAAGTCGAAGAGACGCTGAAGGTAGTGTGACGGACGTTGAGCAGTGTCGCTGAACGTGTGACAGTTGACTGCCACCCGTCGACTTGGCCGTTGGTGAAGATTGAGTGAACATGAAAAAGAAAGTGACGGATGAACAGCCGCGCGTCCACTTCAATTGCTCGAAGTGTCCGGCCTTCTGCTGCTCGCTGTACGAGCGTGTCGGAGTGACGAAGCACGACATCAACCGACTCGCGCGCCATTTCGGGGTATCGGTCGAGACGGCGACGCGGCGTTACACAAAGAAGCATGACGGCGAGCGAGTGCTGCGCCGCACCGAAGATCATCTCTTCAGCGAGGCGTGCATATTCCTCAATCGCGAGACGCGCGGCTGCACGATTTACCACGGGCGTCCCGCCGTGTGTCGCGAGTATCCGGCGCGCTCGCGTTGCGTCTACTATGATGTCTATCGTTTCGAGCAGCGGCAGCAGGGCAGCGAGGACGTGATGCCGTTGGTGCAGATCACCTTCCGCGAATCAAAGAAGGCGGAGGTCGTCGGCCCCGACGGACGCGAGAAAATCTGGGAGTGGAAACCGGAAAAATAGCGTTGAGTGCGGATGGGACGCATGATGAAGCCGAAGTCTACGGACGGCGACAGAGCAAGGCACGGCTCGTGTCATAACTAATCGTCCCGCAGTCATCAACAATCAATTCATCAACTGAGGTATGAACGGATGCAGGAATTTTTATCTAAAATGATCGGTCGCCGCGTCGATGTGATATGCAGCGGGGCGGCCAGTGTGAGTGGCGAAGTCTTGAAGGTCGAAAGCGGCGTGCTGCACATGAAGGACGACGATCACATCTGCTACATCGCAGTCGATAAGGTCGTGGTCGTGTGGGAGGCGCGTGATGACGCGCCGCGCGCCGGCTTCGTCTCAGCCGCCCTCAAGTAAGTGTGTCGGACGGAGAGCCGACAAAAAGATCAGAGCCTTAAAAAGTCTCAGCGCCCGCTGCCAGCGGGCGCTGAGACTTTTATATTATTGATGAGCCTGCCGTGGACTCCGGCATCCTATCTCGACCGACCTACTTCAACGCGGCCAGGTTTTCAAACTGTGCCACACGGCGGAACCCGTCGACGCGCGTTAACCAGTATTCGTTGAACGGCGAATATGTCACGCCCTGACTGGTCGAGGCGTGGTAGAAGCCGCGCGCGTCGGCGACGATGCCAACATGTTTCAGGTCATTGAAGAAGACCAGCGTGCCGAGTTGGAATCGCTCATTGCCCTGCGCCGGCGTGAATTCCGACCACAATGTACGTGCGGTGCTGCGCTCGAAGTCGATACCCGCCGACTGAAAAACGCTCCACACGAAACCCGAACAGTCGAAGCGATCCGGCCCCGTCGCGCCCAAACTGTATGGTGTGCCGAGGCGTGCGTCAATCGCGGCGACGATCATCTGATTCAGTAGCGTTGCGTTTGGCGACACGTGCGCTCGTCGGCTGCGCGTCGCCCCATGATCGGCGTAGACATCGGCGGGAGCCAGCGAAACGACTACGGGGTCGGTTTCAAGGCGAGTGGCAACGCCGTCAGGCTGAGTGGCGGTGGTGACTTGATTGATAGACGTGACCGTCGTCTGCGCAGCAGCAGAAGCGGCGAACCCGATGATCACTGAGAAGACGAGAATTATGCGGTGGCTTAATCTATAAAATGACATGGTGAGGCGAAGTTGAGTCCTCTAGATCTTAAGATTGTTTCTTCTTATCTTAAGACTCGTAATGCTCCGTGTTATTGATTAAATTCAAGGGGCGAGTGTTGCTGTTTTGAAAGCAACTGTGATGTTAGTTTAGTGGCGTGAAACTGTTCGGGCAAGAATCAATGTGACTGTTCCAGGATGACGCAGTGACACTCAGTCCACTCTGACCGGAAAAGGTTCGTAAGCAAGACGCAAAGCAATTCAGGTTGATTGAAATATAGTAACTTGGTACGTTTTCCCAGGTGTTCTTGTGACGAACTACAGGCGCGCTGCACCCAGAAGCAGCATGTCACAGTTGCGGCAGTAACGATTACGAATAACTCAAATTCACTTGGGGAAAACTGAGGCACGCAAAAAAATCTGTTGACAACCGATGGTCGGTAGAGAGAATCTTAATGTGTGGCCGCGATGCCTGGCGGTCACCCAACCTGAGACGCTTGTAGCTTTATGAAAAACCACCCGACTTTGCTGACTAAAATTGTGTCCGTGTGTGTGCTAGCGTTGACGCCGCCGCTCATCGTCAACGCGCAATCTGTGAACCCGACGCCTGCGCCAACAAGCACACGACCGCGCATCGTCAGCGCCGCACCGCCGCAGACGCAAACCGCCGCTCCGCCACCCCGCACCGCTGCGCCGACACCTTCACCGACACCCGCGCTGAAACCCGTCCCGACACCTTCACCGACTGTGAAGCCGACGGTCACACCGCCGCCGAGCGTGATTAACGGAACGACATCGACACAGACACCGAGTTCGACAGTAACGCCGACACCGACTCCGGCGACGACGCTCGCGGCGACCCCGATGTTCCCGTCGGTGCCGTTGAAGCCCGCGCCCTCATTCACTGTCAGTCGTGCGCGCGTGCGTATCACCGACGCTCAGCGCCAACTCAAGACTCGATTGGTGCCGACCGCGTTGTCGCCGTCGCTCTCTCTGGTGACAATCGCGGCGCTCGACCTTGAGACATCACAGGTGCATCTGCTGACGCTGCCGAAAACGACGCTGCTGACGAAGGACGCCGAGACGACGCTTTCAACTTCGCTTGGCACGCTCGTCCGTCTGCGCGTGGTGCGGCCCAACTATGTCAACACCGCAGTGGTCATCTCCGACATGACGGGCAAGCAGTTGTCACCACTTGTCGTCGAGTACCCGATTGAAAAGTTTGGCCGGTTCCGCGAGATGGCATATTACACATCGTCGCACCCGGCGCTGATGTCGACGGAACTGGTGAAGACCGGCCAGAACTACGTGCGAACGATGATCGACCTCGCAGCCAAACGTTTGCAGGACAAGGGTCACACCATTTCGCCGCAACTGCTCGACATCGCCGAGCGGCTGTGCCTGGTTGAGCACGTCGATCACGACCGCTTTCGTCGAGAGAACCGGGGCGCGATCTACGATGAAGTCTTCGCGCTCTACGCGCTGAACGAACTCGACACATATCGTTATTCAGTCAGCACGGCGGGCGCGGGCGGAATGGTGCAGATGATTCCGTGGACGTACGCGATGATTCGCGGGCGCTATCCGGCGGTCGGCCTCAACCCGGATTTCGTCGTCGGGATGCGCAACCACGGCAACGCGCTGGAAGCGATGTTGCTCTACATGCGCGACACCTGGAATGACCTCGTGCTCAACTCCGAAGTGAGCTATGCGATGAGCACCGGACTCGCGACGCAAATGGAACTGATGGCCGCCGGTTACAACTCTAACCCGGCGCGCCTCGGACTCTATCTCCGGCGCGGCGGCTCGAATTGGCGCACGCTGATTCCGCGCGAGACGCAGATGTACTTGCAGATTTATAAATCCGTCGACAGCCTCGTGCCGATGAAACCCCGCGCGGCGAAGCAAGAGCAGAAGAAAGAAGAACAGAAAAAGGAAGAATCGACGAAGGAAGAATCGACACAGCGCGGTTAAATCTACGGTAGTGGCTCAATCGGGGGAGACAAAAAGAAGCCGCAGATTGACGCGGTCAACGCGGATCAGAAAACCAAATGATTGTATCTTGGTTGATCTGCGTTCATCCGCGGCTCATCTCATGGCCTTCGGGCCACTACCAAATTTACATTGACGAAGACGGCGACGCGGCGGCGAAGAATAGATTCTGTTCGCCGCCGCATTGTCGTTTAG
>JALZJL010000007.1 GCA_030859785.1 Acidobacteriota bacterium | reverse complement strand
TCTCAAGTGGATGCCCGAGCGGCTACCTTAATTGACTTGATCCTCGTCGCAGGCAACGTGTGTCTAAAAGGTCATCAAACCACTGACCAACCTCCGATTACCCAACGTTTTATTTTCAGAGCAGTTCGACGTAAGGAAATGGCCCGAAAATGGCCGGGAAAATAAGCCTTGTTCAAGCTGAGTTTTCCGGTCAAATTCCGTAAGTCTTGTGTTTTCAACAGAGGCTCTCTGAAAAGCCTCGCTTACGTCGAACTCACGTTAAGATTAGAGCAAAGGATTATGTGATGACGTATACGGTCGAATATGAACAAGACGAGGGTTGAGTGCCAGTCGCGTAAAATCTTACTTGAGCGCGCACACGTATCGTCCTCACAACTGCAAGACTAGGACTTTCTCAGTCAGCGACTGAAGCTGGTTAAGGGCGGTGGAAAACCGCCATGAAAACGTCACGGCAAATCTATTGTCAATATCTGTCGTCGAGCCAGATCAACAAACTGTTTATCAACTCAGGCACGGCTTACCGTCGGACTATCTGCGCCAGCAGCTCAGGTATCCGACCATCGCCTTCAGCTAATTTGAGAAAGTCTTAATTTATGGCGAGCAACACATTCACGCGCGCGGCTTCAAGCTTGATGTTAAGTTGATCTTCCTCGGTCGTCTCTCCCGCCATGTTCCGCGCGGGCAATTAGAAGTCTGGGTTCCGTCGCTCAGAGACGACGCCGACAACAACTCGCCCGCGCAACAACGACAATCGCGTCCGACACCTTAATAGAAGCAGGCGCTCCCGGCGCACTGACCGCGTTGCCGACCGGAGCGGGGGCGACGAATCGTGCTGCATCCTCGTCGTCACGCAAAAAGAATCCGGCGAACTAGAATCGCGACGGAAACGGTAATGCGAACGGTAGCGGATACGATTACGGCAAACGACCGCGAAATTGAGCGACACCCTGCGGCAGTGATGACGAACATCTGAACGACACTTCACTGCACGATTCTTCACCCGAATCAAATTCAGTTAAGGAGCAAACCCAATGCATGAATTGACCAGCGACCGCGACGCGGTGCTCGAAATGATGAAACAGACGATATTCAAATTAGCGCGTAACAGCCAGCCACTTGCCAAATCCGCGAAGACCTCAACGAAGGCCGCGAAAACCGCGAGCGCGCCGACAACTCCGGCGCAACAAGCCGAAATCGTCGGACAATTGAAACGCGCTCTCGACCGCGAGCGGGACAAAGCGACGCTCGACGACGAAGCGCCCGTACCGAAGTCGGCAAACGCGGCGAAAGCGCGTGGCACCCGCGGCAAAGCTAATCTGATGATGCCGTCCGAGTCGGTTCAGAAAGCGTTGTACATGCCGCGCGACCGCACCGTCGCCGTGTTTCAAGCCGCAATGGACGAGTACCTTGACAAGATGCTGAAGGCAGACGTACCACCCAAAGCGGCGAAGAAGTTGGGCGGTAAAGCGACGGAGATGAAGACCGCGACGCCCGCATCGGACAAGACGAGTGAGGTGAACGCGGCGAACGCGGCGAAAGTCGGCATTGATATTTTCTTCCAAACTCCGAAGCCTACGGCGGGCGTGGCGAATGTGGCGAAGGGCGGCACACTGCAACCCAAGTTGCCGTTTGAGAAGTTCGGCAATCTCGATCCGGGGTGGGCGTCCGTTGTCGCCGAGAAGATCAAAGCGATGCTGGGCAGGAAAGCAACGTTCGTCGTGCATAAATCAGCGACCGATCCCAAGTTTCTTTTCGACTTGCCGCAACAAACGACCATCGCGCTTGTCAGCGATTGGGGCGGCGGCAATGAATCGGCGCGCTCCGTCGCCAACGAAATCAAAGCTCGCCAACCGAATTACGTCATACATCTCGGCGACATTTACTATGCGGGTACTGATCACGAGGTCCGCAAACGCTTTCTCGATTTGTGGGATTTTAATTCGCCTGCGCTCCAGCGCACCTTCGCCCTCAATGGCAACCACGAAATGTATAGCGGCGGTCATGCTTACTTCAAAGCAATCAGGACGCTTGGACAACCCGCGAGCTACTTCTCTCTGCGTAACGAGCACTGGCGTTTCATCGGTCTCGACACGGCTTACGTTGACCACGACTTAAACGCCGAGCAAGTGCAATGGCTCGACGCGCAGTTGAACAGCAAGCCGACAAGCGCGAAGAATGTTTTGCTTTCACATCATCAACCGTTCTCGGCTTTCGAGCGGGCGAACACCGGCGAAGAATTGCGCGAGCGCGTGCGTAAGTTTGCGGACGCCGGAAAAATCCACGGGTGGATTTGGGGACACGAACATCTTTGCGTCGTCTATGACAAGCACCTCGGCATCAAAGGCAGGTGCATCGGTCACGGTTGCATTCCTTACAGTTTGCCGCGCGACCCGCAATCGACGGATGTGAAAGTCTTGTGGTGGAACAACCGCAAACAACCGCCGCCGCTCGGAGGCGGCACACAAGGCTTCGC
This sequence comes from Acidobacteriota bacterium, assembly GCA_030859785.1. Lineage (GTDB taxonomy): Bacteria > Acidobacteriota > Blastocatellia > Pyrinomonadales > Pyrinomonadaceae > JACDEG01. The sequence continues at coordinate 8,725 of JALZJL010000007.1, read as the reverse complement.
GATGCTCACGATTGACGGTGCGCAGATGCGCGTCGAATACATCGACGAAGACGGAAGAATCGCCAAAACAGAAGACAACTTCGAGAACTCCGCGACGGTGCTCAGGTGAAAGAGACCGGGATTAAAATTTGTCAATTCAAATTTGATGTTTGAGGTTGAAGGAGTTGGAAGGAGGCGCAAACGAGTATGAGCCACACGACACACAAAGTCGTCGTCACGAATATGTCTGCTTTGAAAGCTAAGTACGACGCGGCAGGGACAAAGAAGATTGAGAGCGCGGTTAAGAAACTCATCGCCGCCGACAAGCGACGCGGGTTGACGACGGTCATCGTCGCGCTCGACGACGCAGCGACAATGAAGAATTTGAAAGCCCCGCGCGTCACCGTCACCACGCCCGACCCTCACAACTCGAAGCATGCCAAGCAGTACAAGCGGGCGATTGACGGCGTCTATAAGGCTTACGCGCCCGACTACCTTGTGCTGCTCGGCGCGATTGATGTCATCCCGCACCAGGATCTAAGCAACCCGCTTTACACAGGGGCGCCCAGCGGCGACCCCGACCCATTCGCGTTCGGCGATCTGCCGTATGCGTGCGAAGCCGCATATAGCCAGCGACCGGAAGACTTCATCGGCGCGACGCGCGTCGTCGGGCGACTGCCGGATTTAACGGGCGCGCAGGGTAGCCCTGACTATCTTCTTAACTTGCTGCGTCAAGCATCGGAATGGAAAGTTTTTCCCGCTGCCGATTACCGGAAACACCTCGGCATCAGCACGGAAGTCTGGAAGGCTTCGACCGACTTGAGCTTGACCAATATCTTCGGCAGTTCGTCAGATTTACAGATTTCACCGCGCGCCGGGCACCGTTGGAAACCAGCATTAATCAACAGTCGCGCACACTTCATCAATTGTCATGGCGGTGACACCTACCCGAACTTTCTCGGTCAGTCGAGCCTTGACGAGCGCGACATGCCTGTGTCGCATGAAGCGGCTTTCGTCGGTGGCAAAGGGAGGATCAAGGAGGGCACCGTCGCCGCCGTCGAGTGTTGTTACGGCGGTCAGCTTTATGATCCGGCGGCAGTCGGGCAGGCGGGAATGTGCAACACGTATCTGGCGAGCGGGGCTTACGGTTTCTTTGCGAGCACGACCGTCGCCTACGGTCCGGCGACGGGCAACGACGCCGCCGATTTGATTTGCCAATACTTCCTGCGGCGCGTGCTTGAAGGCGCTTCGACGGGACGCGCCGCGGTTGAAGCCCGCCAGAAATTCGTCAAAGTCGTCTCGCCGGTCAGCCCGACGAATCTTAAGACGCTCGCGCAGTTTAACCTTTACGGCGACCCTTCCATCGCGCCCGTCGTCGCCGCGTCGCCACATATCGCGGTTGGGTCTAAGGATGCGATGGTTGCGAAAGGCTTGCGCGGTATGGCGGGCGCGTCTGGCGCGCTACTCCCGAAAACGGGAAGCGCCGACGCGAAGGCATTGCAGCATACGGAAGCGCAGCAACGATCCGAGCGGCGCGACAAGTTGCGCGTCGAAGGTTTGGTGTTGACGCAGACGCATTCGGTCGCCAACCATGAGCAATCCGCGCCGAGCATTGCCATGCAAGCCTCGCTACAAAAATTCGCCAGGCAATTCAACCTCACGCCGAGCGGGATGCTTTCCTTTATCGTCCCGGCACCCCCGGCGGCGAAGTCTGCGGCGCGCCCTAAGTCGCCGCTCGGAGGAGCACTGCGTGGGATGAGTAAGAACGTCGCTTCGTCCTCGACGGATGCCGATTCTTCGTCATCCGGCACAACCGTGTTTCACGTCATCATCGGAACCAAGAAGCCGATCACAAATTTCGCCACTACCAACACGTCATCCGGCGGACAGACTAGAGGTGGGTTGCAGGCGAAGACGCCTGTCGGTGGAAGCGTTGCGAAGAACGTTAATCGGGGCGCGTCGGGGGACGCGGCATCGCCCGCTCACGTTGTCCCTAAGTTTTTCGTGTTGGAAGCTAAGGAGGTGAACGGTACAATAGTCGCCGTCAGCGAGTTGCATAGTAAATAGCAGGCACGCTCTGACGGAAAGCGGGTAGTGAAGATGTCGAAAGCTTTGAAAAGGCAAGAGTCACCGAAATCATCCGGTGGATTCGGGTTCGAGAACGTAGAGGTTTCGGGGCAAGTTGTGAAGAAGCTTTGCGCGGTCGGCTCGAAGAGCGAGCATCAAGCGACCTTCCTCGAAACGCCGACGGGCACCTACATTCTGCGACGACGTGACGGAAATCCGTTCTATGACCCAGAGTTGGAAAAGCTTGTCGAGAAAGCCATTCGTTGCACCGGGGTACTCACCAACAACACGCTCATCATGTCGAACTGGACCGTGCTCTAATCTCTATGGGTTAAGCTATCGACTTCAGCTGATTTGAGAAAGTCTTATAGACATGAGCACGGAACTCATTATTGCCATCATCGTCGCCGGGCTGATGGCGGCCTTCTTAATGTTTGCGGTCATCCGGCGCACGGTGCGGATGGCGTTCAGGCTGGCGCTGTTCGGTGTCGTCGTGCTGATGATGGCTATCGGCGCGCTCGTCATCTGGTGGTATCTGCCGGGCGATGTCACGGGTCAACAGAACCGCCCGGCTTCAACACATCCTGCGCGCGCGCGTTGATCGTCGCGGAACCGTTTCATGGCCGAGACCGACACCGACCCCGCCGACCAATTTGATGCGCGCATCGACCCCGGAAAACTTGATGAATCAAAGCCCGGCCTGTTGAGCCGCGCCCGCCGCCTGCCGCGCAACGTCCTTGCCCTAAGCTTCGTCAGCTTTCTTAACGATGCATCAAGTGAAATCATTTACCCATTCCTGCCGCTCTTTCTGTCGGTGACGCTCGGCCTACCGCCGCGTGTGATTGGCATCATCGAGGGCACGGCGGAATCCGTTTCGAGCTTGTTGAAATTGTTCGCCGGGCACTTCAGCGACCGGCATGGGCGGCGCAAAAGCTTTGTCGTGTTTGGCTACGCGCTGGCGAGTGTCACGCGCCCGCTGCTTGGGTTCGTGGCGACGGGGCCGCAAGCGCTCGGCATCCGGGTCACCGACCGCATTGGCAAAGGCATCCGCAGCGCACCGCGCGACGCGATGATCGCGGACTCGGCATCGCCGGCGGAACGCGGCCTCGCTTTCGGCTTTCACCGCGCGATGGATCATGCCGGGGCGGTCGTCGGCCCGTTGCTCGGCTACTGCATCCTGACGCTGATTGCCACGAATCGGAACGCGCCGACGGCCTCTGACTACCGCACACTTTTTCTCATCGCCTCGGTTCCAGCGCTCGCGGCGGTGTTGGTCGCGGCGTTCGTAGTGCGCGAAAAGAAACGCCGCGCACCGGAAGTTACGATGGATGCCGCTCCGCCCGCGCCTCCGCTCCGGCTTTCGCTCAGTGGCTTTGACGGAAATTTCAAACGCTTTCTGGCGGTCGTCGCTCTCTTCACACTGTCAAATTCTTCCGACGCATTTCTGCTGTTGCGTGCGCGCGAGGCCGGAGTCTCGACCGCGACGATTCCGCTGCTGTGGGCGGCATTGCACGTCAGCAAAGTCGTCAGTTCGTTTGTCGGCGGAGACCTCTCCGACCGCATCGGACGCAAACGATTGATTGTCTCCGGGTGGCTGCTGTACGCCGCCGTGTACGCGGGCTTTGCGTTCGTCTCAACGGTCGGCGTGGCGTGGGCGCTGTTCCTCATCTACGGTATTTATTTCGGGCTGGCGGAGGGAGCAGAGAAGGCGCTGGTCGCCGACCTCGTCGCCCCGACGCGGCGCGGCGCGGCCTACGGCATGTATAATCTCGCCTTCGGAATTACGGTATTGCCTGCGTCGCTTTTGATGGGCGCGCTGTGGGACTGGCGTGGCGCGACGACGGCGTTCTTGGTGAGCGCCGCGATTGGCGTCGTCGCGGCCCTGCTGCTGTTGACGATTGACACACGCGCACGCGTCGATGAAGTCGCGGATGCTTGATCAACTCAATGATGCATTCTTAGGATTACGAATTAAAAAACTTCTCCGAATTTCACCGCTGAGTACGTGAGAGAGCGCGGAGGAATAAAAGACGGCATCATCAATCAGGTGCATAGCAAGGTGTCTGTTCGGCGTCCTCGGCGTGCTCCGCGGTGAGATGATTTTATTTTCAATTCTTAATTTCATACGCACTCATAAAAACTGAATGGAACCGAACGATTACTTTCTGATTCGCACGGCGGATGAGCTTCGACGTGAGGTCGAGAATCTGTCGCAACACTTGGCCGTCGGCTTCGACACGGAGACGACTTCGCTTGACCCGTACGGCGGGCGCGTGCGGCTCGTGCAGTTGAGCGCGCCGGACGGCGTGCGCGTGATCGACATCGACCAATTCGCGGATAGCAACGCCGCGCAAGTCGAGGCGCTTGAACCGCTTCGTCGCCTGCTCGCCGCGCCACGTCCGGTGAAGATTGCGCACAACGCGAAGTTCGACGCGAAGTGGGCAAAGCATCATCTCGGCGTGGAACTAGGCGGCGTCTTCGACACGTTGCTCGCCAGCCAGATCGTGTCGGCGGGCGACGCGGATGATCGCCACAGCCTCGAAGTAGTTGCCGCGCGTTACCTCGACGAAAGAATTGATAAGTCCGAGCAGTTGAGCGATTGGTCGGGCGAACTCTCCGCCAAACAGTTGGAGTATGCCGCGCGCGACGCCGCCGTGATGCTCCCGCTCCGCGAGAAGTTAATCGAGCGACTGAAGGCGAACGACCTGGTGCGTTGCGCCGCGCTCGAATTCGAGTGCGTGATGCCGGTCGCGGCGCTCGAATTGGCGGGCGTCTTTCTCGACGCCGGGCGCTGGCGCGAACAGATGGCTATCGTCGAAAAAAAGCGCGCGGTGCTCGCCGAAGAATTACAGAACATGCTCTCCGAAGGCACCGCGCAGGGGTCTCTGTTTGAGAACGTGCGCACGGATGTCAACCTCGATTCACATACGCAGTTGACGGCGGCGCTGAAACGTTTGAATGTGCCTGTCCCGGACTCGACGCGCAACTGGAAACTGCAACCGCTCGCGGCGGAATATCCGGTCGTCGCGACGCTCCTGGAATACCGCACCGTGCAGAAGTCTCTGACAAGTTACGGCGCGAACATCCTCGACGAGATCAACCCCGTGACGAATCGCGTCCACGCCAACTTTCATCAGATCGGCGCGCCGACGGGGAGATTTAGTTGTAATAATCCAAACATCCAACAGGTGCCGCACGCCATCGAGTATCGTCGCTGCTTCCGCGCGCCGGAGGGTCGCAAGCTTCTGATTGCTGATTACTCGCAGATAGAACTGCGCATCCTCGCGCACATCACAGAGGATCAGGGCTTTATCGACGCCTTTAATTCGGGAGCCGACTTGCATCGTGTGACCGCGGCGCAGGTGTTCAAAGTCCCGCTCGATCAAGTCACTAAAGAGCAACGTGATTTCGCCAAGCGGCTCAACTTCGGCGTCGTCTATGGCATCGGCGCGCAACGTTTCTCGATGATGACGGGGATTTCGCTCGCCGACTCCGAAGAGATTCTCCGACGCTACTTCGCAACTTACCGCGCTCTCGACGTATGGCTGCGCGCCGCCGCGCAACGTGCCATCCGCGAGCGCACCGCACGCACGATGTCGGGTCGGCTCGCCAAATTCAAGTTCGATTCGGAAGACAGGCAAGCCGCCTCACTCGCCCAACGTAACGGCAAAAATATGCCCGTGCAGGGCGCGAGTGCCGACATCCTGAAGCGTGCGCTACGTCTGCTGCACGACAAAATCAAAGACACCAGCGCGCGCATCGTCAATATCGTTCATGATGAGATCGTCGTCGAGGTGGACGCGGGCGAAGCGGAGGCGGTGGCGAAGACAGTCGAGGACGCAATGTGCGCGGCGGGCGAAGAGTTCGTCACGCGCGTGCCCGTCAAGGTCGAGACGGAGATTGCCGACGAGTGGGTGAAGTAAGTTCGGCCACGAAAGCTAAGGAGCGAGGATATGACTGATACCGCCGGGGAATTATTTCCCTTTTCCGATCTGGCTTTGGCACGCCGACTCGAAAGAACGGAAGCGCGCGGTAATGCGGAGTTTGTCGAAGCGAGAGCGAGCGTCTCGCCGGAGAGCGGCGCGGGATGGATCGAAGTCGCGGGCGCTTACGCGATGTACGACACCGTAACGTCGCCGATAACACAGACCTTCGGACTCGGACTGTTCGAGACAATCACGCGCGCCGAGATGGATGTGATTGAGCAATTTTTTAAGCAACGCGGCGCGGGGGTGTTTCATGAAGTCAGCCCGCTTGCTGACCCCGTGTTGCTGACGTTGCTGAACGAGCGTGGCTATCAACCGATGGAGTTCACCAGCGTGATGTTTCGTCCCATCCGGCGTGAGACTCGTTACGCAGAATCACGCAACGAAAGAATTCAGACGCGGTTAGTTGAGGAAGTTGACCACGAGCTTTGGGCGCAGACATCGGCTCAGGGGTGGAGCGAGTTCACAGAGTATGCCGACTTGATGTTAGAGATGGCGCGGGTCGGCGCGAAGAGGCCGGGCGGGCTTTCATTCCTCGTAGAACTCGACGGTCGCGCCATCGCCACCGGCGCGATGAGCATCTGCGACGGAGTGGCGTTGCTGGCCGGTGCCAGTACGATCCCCGAAGGACGCAGGCAGGGCGCGCAACTGGCTCTGCTCGACAGCCGTCTACGCTACGCCGCCGAGCACGATTGCGACATCGCAATGATGTGCGCCCTGCCCGGCAGCGCTTCACAGCGCAACGCCGAACGGCAAGGCTTCCACATCGCCTACACCCGCATCAAGTGGCGTCTCGGTCAGGCCACAACGTAATTTGCTGACAGCGGCCTAACACTCTGACGCCTGACAAATGCCGCCATCAGCGGTTTAATGAGAATTAGGCGTCTTACTCGTTGATAATGCAAATCCGAATCCGAAAACTTGATGAAGATAATTATGACGCGCCTCACGTCGAATTGTTTATCTCTGGCGATGACTTCGCTGCGCGTCAGGATTCATACATTGATGATGAGGAGTGGCTAGAGTTCGGCGTGGCGCTTCAATCTTTTCCGAAGAATATTGAGCATGAGGTGGCTTTTGAGAATGGTGCTCCCGAAGGGAAATACTATTGCTACGTCCTGCTACGCGCGTTCGTTTATGATGGCGTAGGGCATAGTGCTCTGGAGGTCAAGATCAGTAACCAGTCCCCGCCTCCGTATGGTGCATTAGCACATTTTTACGTTTCATGTGAGGCGGCGACGTTGAACCACTTGGGTAAGTCGCTCGAATTATGGGGTCGCTCGAAAGAGGGTGAGTTCGTATTCTCGACCGACATTCCGTCCTTAACATAATGCCATCGGGCTTGATGGCGGGCGTTAAATTGCTTGCGGTAACTCACATCAAAGAATCGAAACTCTGCTCGCCGCCGCACAGCTTTCGGCGAAACCTCTCGGCGGGCGTTACCAAGATTCAATGACGCCGGGAGTCGCACCAAACGGTTGAGGGAAATCACCGTGATTTACTCAGACGCACGCGCTTCCAGAGTTGCGCGTCGCGCCACTGCCCGACGTTGCCAGATGAGATAGACAGGAATGCCGGTGAGCACCAGTAAGTATCCGAAGCCGGAAGTCGCGGGCGCGAGGTACGCGAGATCGACGATGAGCAGCGCCGCGAGAAGAATGTAGACGAGCGGCACCACCGGGTAGCCGAACGTCCGATACGGGCGCACTGCTTCGGGCGCTCGACGGCGCATCACGATCACCGCGCCGACCATCAGCGCGTAGAACACGAGGTCGACGGAGACGATGTATTCGAGCAGTTGCGTATAGACGTTGCCGTAAGTGACTGCGCCGGTCGCCGGATTGGTCGTCACCGTGCGCGGCAATGTCAGCAGCGACGCCCACAGCCCCTGCGCGATGAGTGCGATGGCCGGAACATGGCGCGCGTTGACGGTGCCGACGCGCGCGAAGAACAGCCCGTCGCGCGCCATCGCGTAGTAGACGCGAGCGCCCGCGAGAATCAATCCGTTATTGCAGCCGAAGGTCGAAATGATGATCGCGACCGCCATCAGAATCGTGCCGGGCGCGCCGAAGATGGCCTGCATTGTCGCGGTCGCGACCCGATTCTGCGGCACGTTCTGAATCGTCGCGAGCGGCAGCGTCGTGACGTAGACGACGTTGGCGAGCAGGTACAGCACCACGACCGTGACGCAGCCGATAAGCAACGCGCGCGGCAGATTGCGCCCCGGCTCTCTGATCTCGCTGCCGGTGAACGTCACGTTGTTCCACGCCGACTGTGCGAACAGCGGCCCAACCATCGCCCGTCCCAACAGCATCATTAGCGCGAGCGCCCCGACGGTCGTCAAGTCCGCCTGTGCCCCCTGCGGCGTCCAACCGTTCGCCCATGAATCCCACCAACTGGAAGTGAAAGCGGCGCTATTCTCCCGCCAGCCGAGTAGCAGTCCGACCACGATCAGGCCGGCGAGCGCCGCTGTCTTGGTAAATGTGAATGTGTTCTGAATAAACTTGCCGGTCTTCAGCCCGCGCGTGTTTGAAAGCGTCAACGCGAGGATCATCACGATAGCGATGAGTTGCTGCGTCGAAAGGCTGAGCGCGTAGCGACCGCCGGGGAAAGTGATTGGCGCGATGATAAAGCCGGTCGCCGAAACACTGTCGGTCAGCACGCCGATGAAGTTTGCGAAAGCGATGGCGACC
>JALZJL010000005.1 GCA_030859785.1 Acidobacteriota bacterium | reverse complement strand
CCCGCCTCTAAACGAGCGTTGAATGAGGTCGCATCCAAATGCATATCGCTATAAACGAGCCATGCTCTGATTTAGTCGGTCCGCGCGGCGTGCATCACGGCTTCGATGTTTTCAGGACTGCGTTGGCGACGAACTAATTCGTGGATGTCGCGGAGCATGTCGAGCAGCCCGCTCAGGCGTTCGAGTGGCAGTGCGTTCGGGCCGTCACTCAACGCGCGTGCGGGACAATCATGTACTTCCATAAAGACGGCGTCGATGCCGCAGGCGACTCCGGCGCGGGCGAGCGGTTCGATGAATTCCGATTGCCCGCCGGTTGCATGTCCGAGGCCGCCCGGCAATTGCAAGCTGTGCGTCACGTCGAAGACGACCGGCGCGCCAAACTCGCGCATGATTGGAAACGAGCGCATATCGACCACCAAATTATGATAGCCGAACGAGACGCCGCGCTCGGTCAACAAAAGCTTTTCGCAACCGGCGGCGCGCGCCTTACGCACGATGTTGCGCGCGTCCGCTGGCGCGAGGAATTGGCCCTTCTTGACGTTGATGGCGCGGCCCGTGCGCGCCGCGGCGTCGATCAGATCAGTCTGCCGCGAAAGGAAGGCTGGAATTTGCAGCACATCGGCGACCTCCGCCGCCATTTCGATTTGCGTCATGTCATGCACATCCGTCAGCACCGGGACGCCGTACTCCGCCTTGACGTGCCGCAGTGCGTCGAGCGCCGCACGCGCGCCGATGCCGCGAAAACTTTCGTGCGATGAGCGGTTCGCCTTGTCATACGAAGCTTTGAAAACGAAGTCGAGGCCGGCGGCACGGACGCGACTCGCACATTCGCGCGCCATCAACGATACATGGTCAAGCGACTCGACGACGCATGGCCCGGCGATAATCGTTAGACGCCCGTCGCCGAACGTCGCGTCGCCGACCTTGAACGGCTTCATTTGAAACTCTTCCTGAACGCTGCTCATCACGGTGATTCTCCCTGACGTGCCGCGCGACGACGCAGGGCGCGCAGACTGTTCTCAACCAGTCGTCGATTCGCGCCGCGCGGTTGCTGCTTGAGATATGTTTCGTACTCTTTGATCGCGTCATCCAACCGCTCAGTCTTTTCATACATCAGGCCGAGGTTGTAATGAGCGTCCGCGAAATCGCCGCCGCGTTCGGCAATCGCCGCCAGGAACGATGCTTCCGCCCCGGTGTGATCCTGCTGCTGCGCGAGCGCGACGCCGAGCGCGTGATGTGCGTCAGCATCGCGCCCGCCGTACTGCTCGATGGCGGTGCGGAGCGCGGCGGTGGCTTCGGCGTGACGATTCATATTCAAGTGGATGATGCCGGTCTGATAGAAAGCGTCCGGGTACGTGCCGCCTCGATTCTTAATCGCATCGGCGTAAGCAGCGATGGCCTCTTCCCCCTCCCCCTGCCGCTCCAAAGTGAAACCGAGGTTGTACTGCGCTGCCGGGTAATCTCCGCCTCGCTGTCGGATCGCCGCGCGGAACTCTTCAGCCGCCGCCGACAGTTGCCCCTTCACCATCAACACCCGTCCGAGTCGGTTGTGCGCCGTCGGAAAGTCAGGCTGCAATTCGAGCGCACGCCGGAAGTCACGCACCGCCCCTTCATAGTCGCGCGATGTGAAATAGTAAGTGCCACGCTCGTAGAACTCCGCCGCTGAACGAGGCTCGCGCGGAACCGATGTCACACGCGGCATCGACTCGGCAGATGATAGATCACGTCCGACCGCATCTTCATCGCCAGCCGACGCACGATTCGTTGAAGTTGACGCGCCCGATTGATTATTTAATGAGCGCCACATAGTGATGACGGCGATTGTCGCCACGCAGGCGATGACGAGCAGGCCGACGCGCACCGGTGTCTTGCGCAGCCACGCCCGCCAGTCCCGCGCGTCGTGACGGCGAAGCCAGGTGTGGATGCGCGAACCGATGGTAATACCGTGCGGCGCGACAGGCGAGGGCGTCACGACCACTGGTGCAACCGCCGCGGTCGACCCCGGCTCGCCGAAGGTAGGAGTTGCCGGGAACGTCTGCGGTGATGATTGTCCACCAGTCACCGGCGCTTGGTCTTCGGTCGCATCGGATGATGATGCAGCACGCGAAGGCGTCGCCCCGTCTGTTATGAGCGGCGCGGTCACATCGGCGCGGCGGTTGATATCAACCTCGATGGACTGAAGCGCCGCTGGCGACGTTTCAACATTGGCGTTCGCAAATTCGCGCGATGTGTCGAATACACGCGCGCCCGACGCCGCGGTCTGTTCGAGTCCGAGGCTGATGGCGACGGCGAATAATTCCCGCTGTAACTCTTCGGCGTTGGCGGGGCGGTCGTTCGGATTTTTAGACAGCGCGTGAAGCACCACTTCTTCGATCACGGGCGGAATCGTCGGCACAATTTCGCGTGGTGGGCGCGGCGCATGTGACGAGTGTTTGAGAGCCACCGCGAGCGGCGTCGAGCCGTCAAATGGCGCATCGCCGGTCAGCATTTCGTAGAAAATGACACCGAGACTGTACACGTCGGAGGCGGGCGTCAGGCTCGCGCCGTCGCACTGTTCGGGCGACATATAACGCGGCGTGCCGATCATCACGCCGACATCAGTCAGCGTCGTCACCTGATTGCCGCCGGTCGTGTCCGTGGCAAGCTTCGCAATGCCGAAGTCGAGGACTTTAATTACCTGCTGCGTGTTCGGGTGTTGTTCGACGAAGATGTTTCCCGGCTTTAGGTCGCGGTGAATCACACCCGCGCGGTGAGCGGCGGCGACAGCGGCGGCGGTCTGCAACATCCACGCGACGGCGCGCGGCGCATCAAGCGGCGACTCGCGCGCCAACACGGCACTCAACGATTCGCCTTCGAGCAACTCCATGACGATGTACACACGACCGTCCGCGGTCTCGCCGAAGTCAGTGACCGCCACCGCGTTGACGTGATGCAAGCGCCCGGCGGCGCGCGCTTCACGCCGGAAACGCTCCTTCGACGCTGCGTCGCTGACGAGCCGCTCGTTAAGAACTTTGATCGCGACCGCGCGGTCAATCAACAGATGCGTCGCACGATAGACGGTGCCCATCCCGCCTTCGCCGAGGCGGTCTTCGAGCCGGTACTTGTCATCAAGCACGAGGCCGATCAACGGGTCGAGCGGGACTTGGGCGACCAGCGTTGCATCAGCGCGCAGGTTCGCTCCGTCCTCCGGGCATGTCCGTCTGTCTGACGCATAGCTCCGACCACATCTGGGACACTGAAGCATAATTATTCGGTGGCGATACAGGGCGTGCGAAATGAATTGTCGACGGTGAAATTGTGGTCACCGACCTTCGCGCAAAGCGTGGGGAGAATCATTGTCGTTGATGTGAAATTCGTTTCGCGTGACGGCATAGTACGCGACATCCGCGTTGTAGTGAAACGCTTGTCTGACGTACTTCATGCCGAGTTTTTTCATCACGCGTTGCGAAGCAAAGTTGTCAGGTATCGAGACGGCGACGATGCGTTCAAGGTTAAATGTTCCGAAGCCAAAGCGGAGGCTCGCCCGCGCTGCTTCCGACGCATAGCCCAGGTTCCAGTACGATTTATCGAAGCCGTAACCGACCTCGACCTCATCAGTGCCGTCGAGCATCCCAAGGCCGCACCAGCCGAGTAGCGTCTCAGGTCCCGCGAGCGTCACCGCCCAAATGCCGAGGCCGTGCTGCATCCAACGCTGTGTGTTCCGCTCGACCCACGCGATGACTTGTTCTTCGTCTCGCGGCTTTCCGTCGCCGATATACTTCATCACGTCCGGGTCGGATTGCATCACCCCGAATGTCCGCAGATCATCGGGCGCGAACGGACGCAGACGGAGCCGCGCGGTTTCGACTTCCGGGATTGATGTATTCATCAATGCTTAACTCCACGGAGGGGGCGTGACTATTGATTTTCCTGTCACCTGTCACCATTTACCTGTCACTTCTGGATACTTAAAGCGAATTTTGATTGAATGTACAGTCAGTTTAGAGGCGGG
>JALZJL010000447.1 GCA_030859785.1 Acidobacteriota bacterium | reverse complement strand
AAGCGCCTGATAAATGTCTTGACGGCGGAAAGGACTCTATACCTACCGCATTGGAAAAATCAAGAAGCAGTACAGACTTGCGGTCTGTGGCAGCGGCGACGACACAGACCGCAAGTCTGTACTACTTGCTACCAATAACTGACGTGTCTTAGAAGATTCGTTAAGTTTTTCCCTTCTTCGTCCGCATAAATTTCGAAATTCCGGGCATTCGCGGAATGAAGAGTATATATGAACAACTACTTTTTAATGTAGCTTGATTATTAAGCCCCCACCCCTGTACGCAATTTTCGTTGTGTAATCGAGTTTATCTTTCACATCCTCTTTCAAAAATTTGTTGATGGCTGGCTTAACCTCATCTTCATCGTCGGCGTCATCAACAAAGATAAAGGTCGGCTCAGCCGTGAGAGCAAGTTTTAAGTCTGCATACTGGTTCTCAAAGTTATGGGCAGCATCAACGACAACGAAATCTGACTTACACGGTAGTTTGTGTAATGTCCTTAAATCAACCCGAATCAAATCATAGTTTTTAAAACCCCTGGCCTTTAATAACTTGACTGCAACTTCGTAAGGGTCCCAAGGTGAATGGTCATCATGACGAGTGTTGACGCCAAATTCATCCAGCCCTATATAATTAATGTTAGGAGCAGCACTCAGATAGGCATCAGCACTCGACCCGGCACAGGTGCCTAATTCTATAATTCTTCTTGGCGAAATTGTTTTCGATACAGCGAAGAAGCATTTATATTTGTGAAGAAACGCCTCCTTCTCTCTGAGATAACACTCTTGATCATACTGGGTGAAAACACTGTAGAGCGGGTGCGGCTCCCAATCGCACGCTTCGATATTTTCGTTGTATCTCCGGCAAAACTCCTCAAGGTTTAGCTTGGTAGAGTACCGAAAATCTACGACACGCTGCCAAAATTGCTTAACATTTAATGTCATTGAATGACTCCTGAATTGTAGGAGATGCAATACTGATATGACCTACACGGCGTTTCTGGCGCGCGTGCTGGAGCAGACGACCGGGCACGTCATCCTCATCTCATTCAGGCCGGCGCACGCTACCACACGAGTGCGCCCCGATTTTCCGTTTGACAAGAGGATTCTTGCTTACCGCTGACTCGTACGACGACTTTGAAGTGTGGCGATGCGCGAGGATCGCACCAGCGCGCCGGCTTCGGGCGGAGGCGGCTCGGTAAAGTGCGCGAACTCATCGGCGTGCGTGCGCAGATACGCGAAGAAGCGCTCGAACTCGTGCTGCATCGCGTCCATCTTTTCGCGCATGTTGAGAATGATTTCGACGCCGGCCAAATTCACTCCGAGGTCACGCGTCAACGCCAGAATTAACTCCAAACGCTCAAGGTCGGTGTCGGTATAAAGGCGCGTGTTACCCTCGGAGCGTGACGGCTTCAGCAGGCCCTCGCGCTCGTACAGACGCAGGGTCTGCGGGTGGATGTCGTACTGTGTCGCCACCGCGCTGATCGTGTATGTCCGGAGTTTACGCTTCATAAAACAGTTTTGAGTTTTGAGTTTTCAGATGCTGACTGATTTTAAGTGCTTGCTGAAAACTGAAAACTGTTTCCTACTCTAATCCCATCGCGACGCGAGGGTTTTCGGGGTTCATCTGTGCATAGCGCTTCAGTAAATCTTTGGTCTCTTCCGAGATCACCTTTGGCAGCGTGACCTGCACTTCAATGAACTGGTCGCCGCGCGCTTGCGGGTTGCGCAAGCTGGGCACGCCACGCTCGCGTAGCCGGAACTTCTGTCCAGACTGTGTGCCGGGCGGGATGCGCAACTGCGCTTTGCCTTCGACGGTCGGCACCTCAATCTTCGCGCCAAGCGCGGCCTCCGGCACGGTCACCGGGACGCTCACGTAAATGTTGTCGCCCTTGCGCGTGAAGTGCTGATGACGCCCGACGTTGGTGATGATATACAGATCTCCCGGAGGCGCGCCGAGACGTCCGCCCTCACCCTTGCCGGGGATGCGCACACGCGAACCCGTATCAACGCCCGCCGGGATGCGCACCTTCACTGACTCAACCTTCGGCAGTGTCCCTTTGCCGTGGCAGACCGGGCACGGCGCGCGCCGCTTGCCCGTGCCCGCACAATCTGGACACTCCTGCGCGAATCGCAGACGCCCGCCCGCCTTTTGCACCTGGCCGGCGCCTTTACACGTCGAGCAGACAATCAACGGCCCGCCGGCGTCGCCCGCACCGTTGCAACGCGAACACTGCTCGGAGCGGTTGACGGAGATGTTCGTCGTGATGCCGGTCACGGCCTCTTCGAAAGAGAGCGCGAGCGGCATCTCGATGTCAGCTCCGCGTTGTGGCATCGCGCGTGGCGGCTCACGTTCGGCCTTCGCGCCGCCGCCGCCAAACAGATCAGCGAAGATGTCGCGGAAACTTGAACTACTGCCGCTACTGCTGCCGCCAGCGCCGCCGTACTGTGAGGATGTGTTACCCCAATCGAAGCCGGTAAAGTCGAAGCCGCCAGCGCCTTCGCCCGACCCTGCACCGGGTGGGGTGGCGCCACGCGCGGCTGCCTCCGCCAGATTGTCGGAGTATTGGCCGAAGCGGTCATAGACGCTGCGCTTCTTCGGGTCGGAGAGCACGTCATGCGCTTCGGTAATCAGCTTAAAGCGCTCTTCAGATGATTTGTCGCCGGGGTTGACGTCCGGATGGAACTTTCGCGCGAGCCGGCGATAAGCCTTTTTCAGCTCTTCCGGCTTCGCGTCCCGCTTGACGCCCAGCACCTGATAATAATCTTGTTTAGCCATCGAGAAAATTTGCGGTTTTTGATTTTAGATTGACGATTGAAAAAGGCCGAGTTCATCCCCCGACCTCTTCCAATCACCAATCGGCAATCGCAAATCTAACATCCGCTTACTTCTTTTCGTCCACATCAACATATTCGGCGTCGATCACATTATCTTCGCCGCCACCGCCGCCGGGCGTCCCTTGCGCGGAGCCGCCGGCATTTGACGCGCCCGCCGCTGATGCCTGCTCGCCGCCCGCCGCGCCGGTGTTGCTGTAGAGCGCCTCGGCCAGCTTATGCGAAGCGGTTTGCAGGTTGTTGAAGGCGTCGTTCATTCTTTCAACGCCGCCCTCTTCGAGCGCTTTCTTCGCGTCGGCGAGCGCCGTTTCGACCTGTGTCGCGCCTGCTCCGTCGAGCTTTTCCTTGTTCTCGTTGAAAGTCTTTTCGACTTGATACTGAAGACTGTCGAGGCGGTTACGCGATTCAATCTCTTCGCGCTTGCGCAAGTCGTCAGCCGAGTGCGATTCGGCCTCGCGCATCATGCGGTCGATCTCTTCCTTCGAGAGTCCGGACGATGCGGTAATCGTGATCTTCTGCTCGCGCCCGGTGCCCATGTCTTTTGCCGAGACGTTGACGATGCCGTTGGCGTCGATGTCGAACGTCACCTCGACCTGCGGCATGCCGCGCGGTGCGGGCGGAATGCCGATTAAGTGAAACTTACCGAGCGTCCGATTGTCAGTCGCTATCGGGCGCTCGCCCTGTAGGACGTGGACTTCGACCGATGTTTGATTGTCCGAAGCGGTTGAGAAGGTTTCCGATTTGCGCGTCGGAATCGTCGTGTTGCGCTCAATCAGCTTGGTGAACACGCCGCCGAGCGTTTCGATGCCTAAGCTGAGCGGCGTCACGTCGAGCAGCAGGATGTCCGTCTTTTCGCCGGAGAGTACGCCCGCCTGCACTGCAGCACCGACCGCCACCACTTCGTCCG
This sequence comes from Acidobacteriota bacterium, assembly GCA_030859785.1. Lineage (GTDB taxonomy): Bacteria > Acidobacteriota > Blastocatellia > Pyrinomonadales > Pyrinomonadaceae > JACDEG01. The sequence goes on along the minus strand of JALZJL010000447.1, from coordinate 13,543 downwards.
GGTTGACCGACTTGTTCGGCTCTTTGCCGAAGAAGTTTTTGACCAACTCCTGCACCTTCGGGATGCGTGTCGAGCCGCCGACTAAGACGACTTCATCGATCTTCGACGCATCGAGACCGGCGTCCTTGATGGCTTGTTCGACCGGCGGCATCAGCCGCTTCAGGATCGGGTCGATCAACTGCTCGAACTTGGCGCGCGTCAGCTTCATCACGAGGTGCTTCGGCCCGGATTGATCCGCCGTGATGAACGGTAAATTGATCTCCGTCTCCATCGCGCTCGAAAGCTCAATCTTGGCTTTCTCCGACGCTTCCTTGAGGCGCTGAAGGGCCATCTTGTCATTCGTCAGATCGATGCCCTGATCGCGCCGGAACTCTTCGATGATCCACTTGATGAGCGCCTCGTCGATGTCGTCGCCGCCGAGATGCGTGTCGCCGTTCGTCGATTTCACTTCGACGACGCCTTCGCCGACTTCAAGAATCGAGATGTCAAAAGTTCCGCCGCCGAAGTCAAAGACCGCAATCGTTTCTTCTTTCTTCTTGTCGAGGCCGTAGGCGAGCGCCGCCGCGGTCGGCTCGTTAACGATGCGCATCACTTCGAGGCCGGCGATCTTACCGGCGTCTTTCGTTGCCTGGCGCTGCGCGTCGTTGAAGTAAGCCGGGACGGTGATGACTGCCTTATCAACCTTCTGACCGAGATAGTCCTCGGCGGATTGCTTCATTTTCTGTAGAATCATCGCCGAGATTTCCGGCGGACTTGAATCTTTGCCGCCCGCCACGACGCGCACGTCCCCGCCCTGGCCGGCGGCCTGAACCTTGTAAGGCACCTGCTTAATCTCTTCGCCGACTTCATCGAACCGGCGGCCCATGAAACGCTTGATCGAATAGATCGTGTTCTCCGGGTTAGTCACCGCTTGGCGCTTAGCCACCTGGCCGACCAGTCGATTACCGTCCTTGGCAAAAGCCACCACGGAAGGAGTCGTGCGTCCGCCTTCCGAATTAGTAATCACCGTCGGCTCGCCGCCTTCCATCACGGCCACCACGGAATTTGTCGTTCCCAAATCGATTCCTATAATCTTGCTCATCGTTCTTAAGTTCTCCAATGTGTGTTTGATTCGCGCATCTGTCCGGCGCTGCCAAGCACCGATGCAAGTCTCATCGCCAACTCAATCATTCGTGCTTTGACGGCGGATTTGATGACTCGGACGGCTTGAACGTAGCCTCAATATAATATCTGAGTGTAGCCTTGTCAACTTATTTGTAAATCCTCCCGCGCTTCATTTTGAGGGGAGTCAAATAATCATTATTGGCTGGATTCCCGGTTGCCGCGGTCTTCGCCGAGCAGTTGTGATGCCCAGTACACGTAATGGGCGCCGGAGATCAGTGCGAACGCGAAGACGGTGGTGTAGACGGTTGGAAGGTAGCCCCTGAGCGGCGGGAAGCGGGCCGCGACCAGCACCGCGATGACGGCGGAAATCTGCACAACTGTATTGATTTTACCGAGCAGCGACGGCCTGAATCCGCGAAAACCGGTGACCATGTTGATGACTGTTGCGCCGACCACGATAAACACGTCGCGGCTGATGACGGCGGCAGTCACCCAGAAGGGGATCGGCAGATGGCGCGGATGCGGGAAGGGGATGATCGCAGGCAACGACAGCACGATGAACGAAGCGACGAGGAGGAGTTTGTCCGCAATCGGGTCGAGAATCGTTCCGAGTTGCGATTTCTGGTTGAAACGACGCGCGAGTAATCCGTCGAGGCCGTCCGTGACGCCCGCCACCAGAAAAGTTATTAGCGCCCAGCCGAATTTCTGATAAAAGAGGAGCGAAACGAAGACCGGGATCAGCACCATACGGATCACGGTCAGGATGTTTGGCAGGGTGACGATGCGTGAAGACATGCGGGTCTGGAGTCGGGAGTCTAAAGTCGGGAGTCCAAAGTCACAGAGCCGGTCTGGTGTTTTAGACTCCCGACTCTCGACTCCCGACTTCAGACTATTCCGAGCAGCGCAGTTGAAGCAGGGAGACTTCCGGCGGGCAGCCGTAACGCACCGGGAGCACTACCGTGCCGAGGCCGCGCGAGACGTAAATCTGAGTCTCGCCCTGGCCACCGAGGCCACGCAGCAAGCGACGGCGCACTCTGCCCGAAGCCGAGCGCTCCGAGCGCCAAGCGACCTGTCCACCGTGCGTATGCCCGCTCAACACGAAGTCGACCCCGGCACGCGCCGCGCGGCGCAGGACCACCGGATTATGAGCCAGAAGCAATTTCATTTCGTCGGGGCGTGAGCCGGCGAGCGCCAGCGGAAGGTCTTCCAGTCCGACCATCGTATCGTCGACGCCGGCGAGCCAGAAGGATGCACCGTTGTACTCGAAGCGCATTCCTTCGTTGACGAGCACACGAATGCCTTCGGCGCGGAACAGATCGGTAACGAGCGCCGCGTCCGTCCAATGATCGTGGTTGCCGAGCACCGCATAGACGCCGTAGCGAGCGCGCAGGCGGCCCATCATCTCGGCGCACGGCGCGGCATACTCACGTTCGTGCGAGACGTAATCGCCGGTCAGCGCGATGATGTCCGGCTGAAGGCTGTTCGCCATCTCGACCGCGCGTTCGACCTGCTCGCGCCCGGTAAATGGACTGTGGTGAATGTCCGTGAGTTGCACGATGCGCAGGCCGTCCATCTCTTTTGGCAGGCGACGCAATCCGACCGCGTGGCGCTCGATGGCGAGCATGTACGGTTCGGCGAAAGCTGCGCGTGCCGCCTGCATCAATCCGGCGGCGAGCGAGCGCAGAGGCGTCGGACGCACGGGCGTGACACGACGGCGATCTCTCCAAGTAGTGCTACTTGCCATGTTTTGATTCTTAAATGTCGCTGTATATTCTTGAGGAGGGCTAAAACAACCGCGCCCCTAAATCTTTGGTCTTGACCAACCGCAGTTGTTGAAAGCCCGCGCATTATAGTGACATGACCCGCCGGGCGCAAGCGACGGGAAAGTGACCGACAGGCCGGTGGGCCAGTCCGCATCAAGCGCCCGGCCCTCTAAAAAGTCTTGGCACCTTGCGCATCAGACTCCGGCGCGGTCAGTCGAAGAGCGTCTGCGCGATGGCGTTCGAAGCCTTTTTCGGCGCTTGTTTCTTGGCACCCTTCGTCGAGCCGGGATGATGCGCGAGGTGTTCGGCGACAAATCCCATCTCGCGCAGATGGGCGGCGAACTTCGGCGCGCCGTGCATCGTGATAATCCGGCGCGCGCCCGACTCGCGTGCGAGGCGCACCAGGTCGTCGAAGTCGGCATGGTCTGAAAGCGGTAGCACCAGATCGACATCCTTGTACATGTACGGTGCGCTTTTGCTCAAAGCCCAGCCGGTGAGCATGATGATGTAGCGCCGCTCGATGTTCTGCACCATCGGCTGCTTGCGGCAGCCCGGCGGGGTAATCAACACGCGACCTTTCAGACGCTCGCGGTCGTACTTTTCATATGCCCCGGAGAACTCGACGCCGAGTTCACGGTAAATCTCCGTCACGTTCCAGACCGAGCCGTGCAGCGCCACGCGATAGCCGCGCCTGAGCAGCAGTTCCAGCGCCTCCTGACTTTTGCCGAGCGCGTAGGCCAGCACGACGGGGACGCGATCATCGGAGAGGGCACGATCAACAGCGGCGTAAAGTCGCTCTGCCGTCACCACGTCGGGCGGAAAACGGTAGAGCGGTTCGCCAAAGGTCGATTCCGTGACGAGCGTGTCGCACGGCACGATCACCGCCGTCTCCGCCACGACGTTCGGGCGCAGTTTGAAATCGCCGGTGTAAACGAGCCGCTCGCCGTCCGCTTCGACGAGGATCATCGCCGACCCGATGCAGTGGCCCGCCGGAATCAACGTCAGCGCATAACGCCCGTAATCGCGCCGCTCGAAGTAGCGTAGCGTCTCGGTTTCGGCTTCGCCGCGGCGATGTCGAAAGATGCGCGCCGTCTCCGGCGTCGAGACAATCGCGCGGTGCTCGGCGATGTGATCCGAGTGCGCGTGCGAAATGACGCAACGGTCGCGCGGCCCATCGGCGTCGAGCCACAGATCAATGTCCGGCAGGTACAACCCTTCGCGGTATTCGACTCTTAACAAATGTCGCTCCTTAAATTTTGAAAGACGACGCGTGCTTAATTTATCTTAAGCGGACGCGCGCCTTCGCCAGCCGCTTGCCGGCGCTGCCTCTGGTCGTTTATGTTCGGGAGAAGTTCGACGCTAATTATAAGGCACGCTGACAAGCGCACGCCATCACCGTGAGGGTCGGCTTGAACGCTTAAGCCCGGTGCCGGGGCGCCTCTGTCATCTCATCATGAATCACGACACACACGGCGGCGGCGACCACGCGCCATTCGAAACAGATCAGCGCCAAGCGCCGGCGGGCGAGACCGTGCCGCGCCAGGCAGCCACGCGGCGGCTGATACGCGCCGAGATGTTCTACGCCGCAGGGTTAATCGCGTTTGCGTTGCTCGCGGCGTTCGCGCGCTTCAACTCATACTTCGGGTGGGACCTGCGCGCGGCGCGTGCGCTGCAATCGCTCGACGTGCCGGGCCTCTTCGACCTGATGCGCGTCGCCTCGGTTCCCGGCAATCGTTGGATACCGCACGCGATAACTGCTGTCACCGTTCTTCTCTTTCTCGCTTTTCGCCGCCGCAGCGAAGCCGCCGCCCTGCTGCTCAGCGCGGGTGGCGGCGCCATCGTCAACGCGCTGCTAAAAATACTGATCGCGCGCCCGCGCCCGACCGCCGAACTTGTCACTGTGTTCCGTCAACTCGGCACACGCAGTTTCCCTTCCGGCCACGTCACGTTCTACGTCTGCTACTTCGGATTTCTCTTTTTCGTCGCCTACACGCTGCTGCCGCGCGGGTCGCGCTTGCGCCGTCCGGTGCTTGTCGCCGCCGCGCTTCCGGTTCTGCTGATTGGGTTTTCGCGTGTCTACCTCGGCGCGCACTGGCCGAGCGACACATTGGGAGCGTATTTAGTCAGCGGCTTATGGCTCGCCTTTTCACTTGACATGTACCGCCGCTGGAAGCAGCGAGCGGCGTTCCACACCACCGCAGCCGGAGCCGCTGGCGAAAGTTGAAGGTGAAAATTCCGCTCGCAGCAAGCGGTGTGTGTGAGTACATTCAGGCGGAGCTGGACGGTATACTTTTCAAATCGATTCACATTAGGCAACATGATTCCGAGGCATCACCACCACGAATGAAAGAGCGTCGGCTTTTAACTGTCCACTATCCACCGACCACTGTCCCCTCTTTCATCAGAGTGACTAAGGCAGGTTTCGATCTTCCTTCAATGACTTGACGATCATTCTTTTCAACTCCAGCGAGTCGATTGTTCCTTGCTCTTTGTAGAGCACTTCGCCAGCCGGGCTAATCAACATCGTGTACGGGATGGCGCTGTTCCACTCGGCGTCGAAGGCCGCCTTCAAAGCATATTTGTCCGTCCCGGCGAATAACAGATTGCGGTTCAACGCCTGCTGTTGCCGAAGAAACGACATCACGTCTTTTTGCTCGTCCGGGAAGTTGGCAGCGACCAACACCATCTCGAACGCGCGGTGGCGACACATGCGGTTAATCGTCACGAGTTCCGACATCTCTGTCACGCACGGACCGCACCACGTCGCCCAGAAGTTGACGAGCCGCAGTTTCCCCGAACCGTTCTTGCGTTAGTTCCTTCAGCGCCTCAACATCGACCAACTCGATTGTCACGGGTTCGGCGGCCAGCTTATCCATAAACTTTTTGATCGTCTCCTGTTTACCCGCCCACTTGACCGAGCAACCGAACGACCGCGTCTGCTTGCTTTCCACTTCGCGCCCACGCCATAAGCTGGGAGCGCAGGCATCTTGACTGCGAAAGCGTACCGAGGCACGCTTCATGGTCGTGCTCATCTCGCGCGTCGCATCAATCCACAACTCCGTGTTCGCGCTGTCGCGCTCATGGCAAGCAGGATGCCTGCGCTCCCAGCCTCGCCGTTTTAGGAGTTGCTTAGGTCGAACTAACGTTACTTATCACAGCCGGGAACGCCGCCGGACGCCTTGGCATCCATCGAGATTGTCATCTGATTGATGATACGGACTGTTCCGCATCATCCACGACCGCGCGCACGGACAAACCGCGCATCACCAGGAACAGGATGCCGAGTGCCGTCCACACGACGACCCGCGCCTTGCGGACAATAGCGAGCGTGACGCCGATTCCGACGCCGAGTTGCAGGGCGCTCGCGAGCATCCCGGTTCCTGCTTCGTCAACGCCGATCCGCAGCGGCACGAATTTAAAGACCACATTGATGACGCGGTTGACGGCCTCCAGCACAAACGCCATCAGGATCGTCGGTGCGGTGTCGCTGATAAAATAGAGCGTGATGTAGACCTCGACGACGCCCGCCAAGTGGAAGCAGGATTCGAGCAGCAGGAGTGGGACGAGCCGCGCACGGTTGCGCGCCGCGAAGCCGTAGACGCGATCCTCCAATGCCCGGACACGCTCGCGCCGCGAAGCCGTCAACATCCGTCGTCCGACGTCGCGACGGTGCAGCACAGCGAGCGCGCGGCTAACAAATTTCCATTGAAGCCGCACGACGAGCAACGCCGCGAACGCTCCGAGCGCCGCGCCTGCGAGCACGCCGACGCTCGCCGAGCGCAGAACTTCCGGAAGCTGGAAACTAAGCAGCAGCGCCACCGTACCGGCGAAGATCAGCGCCATCACCGACAAACTGTAGAAGAGATATTCGACCGCCAGCGCCGGCACACCCGCGCTCAGCGGCACGCCGCGTTCGCGCACCAGTATCGCCTTCGCAGGCTCGCCGACGACGACCCCGAACGGGACGACATTGCCCACTGCGTCGCCGGTCATAAAGGCCACGAACGCATCACGCAGACGCAATGTGTACGGCGCTTCGACGCACCACGTCCACGCCAACGACCGCACGATGGGGCGAATCCCCGACACGAGCAGAATCAGAATGAAGCCCGCACCGAGCCGCCGCATGCCCTCCATGATTTCGGCCACGCCAGCCCGCTGCACGAAGTAGACGAAGAGCGCGACACCGAGCACGGCGAAGACGACGCCTACCGGGGCGAACCGCCGCTCCACTCTTTTTCTTTTCGCGTGCTCACTCATTCAGAGTCTTCGCTGTCTTTGAATCGCACACGGTGTTTGAGCCATCTGTCACAGCTTTTCGCGAGTTGACCACGGGCGCGCCGATGAGCGATGCTACAGTTTAAGTCTTTATTCCAAACTTTTGTGGGTTTAATACAAACAATGAGCAAAACAGCACCGGTCGAAACTCTGAGTGGCAGCCCCCTCACCGTCTACTCGGAAGATGAAGACATGTTCCGCGCGAGCGTGCGTGAGTTCGCCGAGGGCGAGATTCGTCCGCGCGTCGAAGCGATGGACGAGCATCAGAAGCTCGACCCGGCGATTATCAAACAGCTCTTCGACCTGGGCCTGATGAGCATTGAGACGCCCGAAGAGTACGGCGGCGCGGGCGCGTCGTTCTTCACCGCGATCATCGGCGTCGAGGAACTGTCGCGCGTCGATCCGTCGGTCGGCGTGATGATGGATGTGCAGAACACGCTCGTCAACAACGCTTTCATCCGCTGGGGTAACGCAGAGCAAAGGCAGAAGTACCTGCCGCGACTCGCCGAGCGTTCGGTCGGGGCGTATGCCTTGAGCGAAGCCGGTTCCGGCTCCGATGCCTTCGCGATGAATACACGCGCCGTCGATAAAGGCGATCACTACGTGCTGACCGGACAGAAACTCTGGATCACGAACGGCCTTGAAGCGGAAATCTTCGTCGTCTTTGCGAACGCCAACCCGGAGGCCGGTTATCGCGGCATCACGGCGTTCATCGTCGAAAAAGGTTTCGAGGGCTTTGCGGTCGGCAAGAAAGAGAACAAGACCGGCATCCGCGCTTCTTCGACGACCGAGATTATTTTCGACGAGTGCCGCGTGCCGAAAGAGAACGTGCTCGGCGAAGTCGGCAAAGGCTACAAGGTTTCGATTGAAACTCTGAACGAAGGACGCATCGGCATCGGCGCGCAGATGATCGGCCTCGCGCGCGGTGCGTTCGACGCGGCGCTCAACTACACCGGCGAGCGCGTCCAATTCGGCAAACCGATCAACCAATTTCAGGGCGTGCAGTTCCAACTCGCCGAACTCGCGACCGAACTCGAAGCCGCGCGCTTGATGGTCTACAACGCCGCACGCTTAAAGGATGCCGGCCTCCCGTTCGTCAAAGAAGCGGCGATGGCGAAACTCTACTCATCGCGCGCCGCTGAACACATCGCGTCGAAAGCTGTGGAACTTTACGGTGGTTACGGCTTTGTTAAAGATTACCCGGTCGAAAAGTTCTGGCGTGACTCGAAGATCGGCGCGATTTATGAGGGCACGTCGAACATGCAGTTGCAGACCATCGCGAAACTGCTCACGTCGGGCAAGCAGCCACTGGTGCAATAGTGGAAGCCGATGAGATCAAGAAATATCTGGTGGGATTAAACGACGAGTTGCGCGCTGTTGGTGTAAAGGGTGAAGTTTGTTTGTACGGCGGCGCAGTGATGTGCCTGGTTTACAATGCTCGCCCGGCGACGAAAGACGTTGATGCAATCTTTCAGCCGACGATGGAGATGCGACAAGCAATTGAGCGCGTGGCCGCTACATATGACTTACCGAGCGACTGGTTGAATGACGCAGTAAAGGGTTACGTTGTCCCACACCAGCAACGCATCTTCTTCGATTTTCCGCATCTCAAAATTTTTATTCCCGAACCGGACTACCTGCTGGCGATGAAAGCGTTGGCGGCGCGGGCGGAAACGCCGGATCGTGACGATATTGAGTTGCTGATTAAACTGCTGGAAGTCAAAAACGCCGAGCAAGTATTCTCCATATTGGTGAAGTATTACCCGCACCAGCAGATTAAGCCGGCCACACAGTACTTCATTCAAGAGTTATTCGAGTGATGATTACGTTGCGCGAAGTTAAGGAACAAGTCGTCGCCGACCCCCGCTGGTGGTGCATTCATCTGATGGACTTCGTGGACGACTTCCGACGCCGCAAAGACCCGCGTGCCGTCGCCGAACCGTTCGAGTTGACGGACGAGAAAACGGACGCGCTACTGGCTTCGACGGCGGAAGCAATCTGCGATGAACTCGGCATTCAGCCGCCCCGTTGGCTGACGACCGTTCCAGCGTGCAAGGAGCCGTTTTTCGTCGGCGGACTGGAAAACCTGAAAGCGATTAGTATTGTCGAAAGCCCGTTGCGCTTTCGTATCCGTAAGATTTTCGTCTTAGAGAATTTTCTGAGCCGCGTTTAGCAGCAGGAGGTTGAGATCAAGTGACGGCATCACGCGTTGACCTGTTCAAGCAGATGCTTGAGAGCGACCCCGAAAACACGACGGTGCTCTTCGGCCTCGCGAACGAATATCAAAAGTCAGAGCGCTACGATGAGGTCGTCGCAACGCTCAAAGATTATCTTCAGCGCTCCGACGACGAAGGCGCGGCCTACGGAATGCTCGCGCGCGCCTATGAAAAGATTGGCGACCGGGCGGCGGCACGCACGGCTTACGAGCGAGGCATCACCGTCGCCGAGGCGCACCGTCATCCGTCAATGGCGGAAGATTACCGAATGACGATTGAAGTGGACTACGCTGACTGACGCGAGGCAAAACGTAATGAATGAGTTGATATTTATTGCCGAGGAAGCGCCAGAGGGCGGCTACACGGCGCGTGCTTTGGGTGTCTCTATCTTTACGGAGGCCGACGATCTGGACAGTCTGAGGGAGCAGGTGCGCGATGCGGTGCGTTGCCATTTTGATGAGGGTCACGGCCCGCGCATTATCCGCCTCCATTTTGTTCGTGAAGAAGTAATCGCTGCATGAAGTTGCCGCGCGATCTGTCAGGCGTTGCATTGTCTCAAGCTCCTAAGGTGCTTGGCTATAAAGTTATTCGACAGACGGGCAGCCACTTGCGCCTGACCACAACTGAAGACGGCGAGCACCATGTCACGATCCCACGGCACGACGCCTTACGTATCGGCACTCTGGCCGCCGTTCTGGACGACGTTGCGGCGCACTTCAAAATCAGCCGGGACGAGTTGCTGACTAGAATCAAACTTTAAGATTCATTCCGATGTGAGGAAGACAAGAGGATGGCGACTGAACTCAAAGCAATTGAGTACCGCGGGATCGACCGCGAGCAGATGATCGGCATCTACCGCACGATGTTTTTGTCGCGGCGGTTGGATGACAAGGAGATTCAGCTCAAAGGGCAGAATAAAATCTTCTTCCAGATCAGCGGCGCGGGACACGAAGCGATTTTAGTCGCCGCCGGGATGGCGCTGAAGCCGGGTTATGATTGGTTCTATCCGTACTACCGCGACCGCGCGCTGTGCCTGCAACTAGGCATGACGCCGCTCGAACAACTGCTCTCCGCCGTCGGTGCCGAAGCCGACCCAAACTCGCATGGTCGCCAGATGCCTTCGCACTGGGGCCACAGAAAATTGAACATCGTCACGCAGTCGTCGCCAACCGGCACACAGTTTCTGCAAGCCGTCGGCTGCGCGGAAGCCGGTTACCGCTTCAATTTGATCGAAGAATTGAAAAGCCGCGTCGACAAGTTTCATGATGACGAAGTCGTGTACGTCTCAGCGGGCGACGGCACGACGAGCGAGGGCGAGTTTTGGGAGGCACTGAACACCGCATGTAATCTGAAATTGCCGGTGCTGTTTCTGATTGAAGACAACGGCTACGCGATCAGCGTGCCCGTAGAAGTGCAGACCGCCGGTGGCGACGTGTCGCGCCTCGTCGCCGGCTTCCCCGACCTCTACATCCAAAAGTGCGACGGCACCGATCCGGTCGCATCGCTTGAGACGATGCACCGCGCGGTGCGTTACTGCCGCGAGCGCAGAGGGCCGGCGCTCGTCCACGCGAAGGTCATTCGGCCTTACTCGCATTCACTCTCCGACGACGAGAAGTTGTACCGCTCTGACGAAGAGCGGATGTCTGACGCCGAGCGCGACCCGGTCAAGCTGTTCGGTGCGCTGCTGATCGAAGAGGGGTTCGTCACGCAGGAAGATTTGCAGAAGATCAAAGACGAGGTTGACGCCGAGGTGCTGGCCGCGACCGACATCGCGCTCTTGAGCCCACAACCCGACCCGCAGACGGCGACCGACTTTGTCTATTCGCCGGACGTTGACCCGACCTCGAAAGAGTTCGACACGGAAGAGGGCGCGGAGTTGTCCGGCAACGCCGGAACGATGGTCGACTTAATCAATCGCTGTCTCCACGAAGAGATGGCGCGCAATCCGGCAATCGTCGTCTTTGGCGAGGACGTGGCCGACGTGTCGCGCGAAGAACACCTCGGCAAAGTGAAAGGCAAGGGCGGCGTCTTCAAAGTGACGGCGAACCTGCAACGCAAGTTCGGCGGCGCGCGTGTCTTCAACTCGCCGCTGGCCGAAGCGAACATCGTTGGGCGCGCCATCGGGATGGCGACGCGCGGCTTAAAGCCGGTCGTTGAGATTCAGTTCTTCGATTATATCTGGCCGGCGATGCATCAGATTCGCAACGAGTTGGTGCTGATTCGCTGGCGCTCCGGCAATGAATGGAAGTGCCCGGTGGTGATGCGCGTCCCCGTCGGCGGCTACCTCAAAGGCGGCGCCGTCTATCACTCACAATCGGGCGACACGATCTTCACACACCTTCCGGGCCTGCGCGTCGTGTATCCATCGAACGCGCTCGACGCGAACGGACTCTTGCGCACCGCGATTCGTTGCGACGATCCCGTCCTGTTTCTCGAACACAAGCACCTCTACCGCCAGGCTTACAACAAATCGCAGTACCCTTCGGACAACTTTATGATCCCGTTCGGCAAAGCGAAGACGGTGCGTGAAGGAACGGATTTGACCGTCGTGACGTATGGCGCGCTGGTGCATCGCTCGCTGGTCGCCGCGAAGCGCGCCGAGCAGCAGGGCATCAGCGTCGAAGTGATCGACCTCCGCACGCTCGCGCCATACGACTGGGAGGCCATCGCCGCGAGCGTCAAAAAGACCAACCGCCTAATCATCGCCCACGAAGACACGCTTTCGCACGGCTTCGGCGCTGAGGTCGCGGCGCGCGCCGCCGACGAACTGTTCGAGCACCTTGACGCACCCGTCCGCCGCGTCGCCGCGCTCGACACATTCGTGGCCTACGCGCCGCGCGTCGAGGACGCCATCCTGCCGCAGGTCGACGATGTCACACGGGCCATCACCGAGCTTCATAATTATTAAAGCTGATAGTTAGGTAATTGAATTGTTAACAACTTGAGGTTGAGAGGCGTCGGCTCGAATGACTTATCGGGCGGGATCTGCTGTTACCAAGCAAGCCGCATTTGCACCTACTTTGCCTTTTCGGACGGTACGTTCACGAGGCGCGTAATAGTATTCCGAAAATCATCGAACTTCTGCGTTCCTTCCTTCGTAATCAACGCTCCAACTATCTTCATGTCTATCTTGCCTACCTTGTCAATCACAAGGTGCATCGGAAATGCCACGTTCCCAGTCCCATCATTGTAAGAACCGAGAATCATGTCGCCAGCATTCGGCACCACCTGATACCTAAATGGATGTTCCTTCAGGAAGGTTCGTAGAGTAGCTTCATTGTCCCAACTGGGTGCAATAAAAACGACATCCTTGTTTTTGAACTCATCCACTAAGCCATTCAGTTTCGGCATTTCTTCTATACATGGCGGACACCCGGTGAACCAGAAATTAAGAACTACGACCTTTCCACGTAGAGAAGCCAACTCAAACTTCTTGCCATCCAGCGAAGTCACGCTAAAAGCAGGAGCGGCTGGCTTAATTTCAGCCGAAGAACCTGATGGTTTGGCGGTTTGGGCGCTCACAGCTGCCGTTGTAGCTAACACCACAATACTGCTCAACAAATAAATTCTTAGTTTCATCTATCTGTTCCCTACCAGTCGGTGAGATTTCTTCTACTCAACGCACAACCCGCGAAAAGATTTCATTTTGTGCCATATTATCACTCAACAGCAGTTCAACAATAATTGTATTGCTATTCTTCGGCGTACCGGCTATAAAAAGAGTGTCCCCGTTTTTCAACGGGGCATGCCCAAAGCGCCGAAGCCACTCACACTTGGCATTACCGGCTCTTCACTTAACGCGGGCACACGCGGAAACCCCAATCACATCCGCCCCGCAAGTTCCATAGCGGCATTCACCGCGCTGTTTCCACTTAGCTCATCAACGCAATAACACTCTCTCCGGTCGTCCAATCCCAAGTGGCCCGGAAACTCTCACTCCTCGGTAGTTAGCTTTATGTCGACGCACAAGCATTTCTCAAAGCTGCTGACGCTTCTCATCCTGGTCGGCCTTTCGACCGTCAGTACGCCCGCGCAGCACGAGACACTGCCTGAATTGATTCGGCGCGTCAAACCGTCGGTCGTCTCGATCATCGCCTACGACGCGCAGAACGAACCCGTCACCACCGGCAGCGGCTTCTTCATCCGCCCTAATCAAATTGTCACCAACCTGCACGTCGTCGA
>JALZJL010000437.1 GCA_030859785.1 Acidobacteriota bacterium | reverse complement strand
ACTCAGAGATCACGCACGTCATGGAGCGGCTCAACCACCGCCCCAGGAAGACGCTCGGCTACAAAACGCCGCATGAGGTCTATTTCAAACAACCGTTGATTGCACTTACAACTTGAATCCGCGTTTCCATTCAAGCCGCCTGTCCTCGATTATTAGCACCGGGTCTTATGTTCCCGAACGTGTGCAGACCGATGACGACCTCAGCCGGATGCTCGGTGAAAACCTCAACGTCTTTTATGCTCAACAGGGTTACATGGTCGAATGCCCTAATGAACATCACACCGAGAGCATCTGAGAGTTGCCGGTGATCGCGGTCGAGTCATTGAAGGTCAGGGAAATGTGACCAGCGGCACATACAATGATCACCGCCTCATCAGCCGAATCCAATCAGTTGTGTTGCAAATACAGAGTTGAGGCGCACGAAGGTATGTATAGTCCAGCCCCTATGCAGCAACAGCGAACAGGCTCATCACGAACTTCGACTGGCCCACTGTGTTTTTGCGTCCAATCCTTAGGGGTCAGTTTGAGATTACAGCCCCGATAGATATTGGCTTAGAATTTCAAACTGACCCCTACCCACTACCGAACTTTCGTGCCTCAAATTAATTTTTGCAACGCAACTGCGGCGACCACTAATCTATGATTGCCGCCCCGCAAATAGCCAGAGCCATCAGCCGTGCTGCCTTGCAATTAGCCTTCGTGGCTATGTATCTGGAAAAGCAAAGCTAGTTGGAGCCGTCGCTCGAAAGGCGTGCGCCAAGTACAAATAGTAATAAGGCGAATGCCGGCGTAAGAAGGACGATGCCGCTGTCGCGGAGAAGGTTGATGTCTCCCGCCGCAGCCAGCATGTTGCCCCAACTCGCCTCGGGCTCTTGTAGCCCGACGCCGAGAAATGAAAGCGCCGTTTCGGCGAGAAGAAAAGTTGGCAGCATGAGCGATGCCTGCACGATCAAAGGCCGCGCCGCGTTGGGTAGAATATGACGAAACAATATGCGCGCAGGCGAGAGGCCGAGTCCGACGGCGGCGAGTACAAACTCTCGCCGGCGCAGAGTCAAAACTTGCCCGCGTGCGAGGCGCGACATCTCTGCCCAACCAATGATAGTAAAGATCGTAACGAGCAGGAGGACGGCCCGCGCAGGCTGTAACTCCAGCGGAAACGCAGCGCGCGCGGCCAGAATCAGCACCAGCGTCGGCAGCGACATCATCGTGTCGGCGGCGCCCATCAACAGTGCGTCCGTTCGTCGACCGGCGTAGCCGGCGATGCAACCGAGGAAGATGCCGAGCGCGCTCGCCAGAAGCGTCCCCGCCGGACCGACGATGAGCGAGAAGCGTGTCGCCACGAGAAGGCGCGACAGACGGTCGCGTCCCGCCGCGTCGGTTCCTAGCAGGTAAACGCGAGGGACATCAACGCGCCCGGCGTCTCTCACGCCGAACAGATGAACATTAGTCTTGAACAGGCCGAATAGCCTGTATGAGTAACCTCGTGCGAAGAGGCAGATCGGAAAGACGCGCTCCGTGCTCTCGACGTAGCGACGCTCGAACGCATTGACCACGCGCCGCTCGTAGATGAAAGGACGTGCATGTAGGTTTCCGCCCGCGTCGTGGAAGCGGACCACCGTCGGCGGGGCGAGCGGCTCGCGGCGGGATTGCGTTCGGTAGTCATAAGGGGCGATAAAGTCGGCGAAGATCGCCGTGAGATAAAACAGAAAAATGATGCATAGTCCAGCGATGAACTTACCGCGCCGCCGCACGAACTTCCAGCCGCTAAGTGAACGTAAGCGGGCCCGGTTGACGTTCACGTCTTTGGCGTCGGGTAACGAACTTGCCTCCGGCTGTGGCGTTTCCAACATCGTAATGTGGCCTCACGCGAAACGCGTGTTGAATGAATCTACTGTCGTGATTGATTTGCTTCGTCAGGACGCATGCGAGGGTCGTTGAGCCACAGCAGGATATCGGCCACAAGGTTCCCCACCAGCACCGCCGTCGCAGTCACGAGGACGACGCCCATCAACAGAGGCACGTCGCGGGCGCGCACGGCGACGACGCTTAACTGACCAAGACCCGGCCAGCCGAGTACCGTCTCAACAATTACCGAACCGCTCATCACGCCGCCCAACGAGAGGCCGAAGATTGTGATCAGCGGATTAAGCGCGGCGCGCAGCGCGTGGCGTCGGATGACGATGCTTTCGGGTAAGCCCTTCGCCCGCGCCGCCCGCACGAAATCCTCGCGGAGCGCCGCCCTCAACGCGTCGCGGGTGTGCGCGAGAAACAGAGCGATGAGCGGCACGCTTAGGACGAGCGCCGGCTGAATAATTCCTGCCGCCCTTTGAAATGTGGGAAGGGAGCTCGATGCGACGCCGGAGGAGAAGAGAGAGAAGCGTGCCGTGACGGCGAGCGCGACGAGCGCCAACACAATGCGCGGCGTCGAAGCGGCAATCAGTATCACAATTCCGCACAGGCGATCCGTCAACGCGCCGGCTTGCCGCGCCGCGAGTGCACCGAAGGGGAGCGCGAATGATAACGCGATAAATAATGCGAATGCCGCGAGCGCAAGCGTGTTGAGCAGACGCAGCCAAACGATGCTTCCGACCGGAGCCTGAAAGTAAAACGAATAACCCATCCGGCCCCGCAAGATTTCTGAGAGCCATCTCAGGAAGCGGACATGAAGCGGTTGATCCAGCCCAAACATCCCGCGCAGCACGTTGATCATTTCCTCCGAGAGGCGCGGGTCGTCACCGAGTGTCGTCAACGCATCACCCCCCGCGGCGGCGAGCAACGCGAACGTCAACGCCGAGACAATCAATAGGACAAGGACTCCCTGCAATAGGCGATGAAAAATTAGTCTAAGCAATGGCATTTTCTCGACGGGTAAATCCTGATTCAACGATCTGCAGAAAAGTTCGTAACCAAAGGTCTATGATTTTGTACAAATCGTCTGTCTAAGGAGCGCTGACGTGAGCCAAAGATAGTATTTCTGGACATCCCGTTCAATCCGTGATTGAATCCATCTCCTTACTCAACTTTCGTTTACAAGCTAAATTAATCTTACCCTCGCGCGCAACGATTCTTCTGAAAAACATGCGGTACATCCCGCTAAAGTGTTTCGTCTTACTCTTACTTCTTGTCTCTTGGCTTGCTTCAAGCGCCTGTCGACAACAGCGCGAGACTCTGCGCCAGCCCTCGCAGAATCAATCGCCACCGCGCGACCGAGTGACAGGCTCGCGCGGTGGCTCGCTCACTTACCGCATCATCTCTCCACCGAAGACATTCAACTACCTGCTTGCCTCAGACGTGGATTCGCTCCTGGTCTCCTTTCTTCTCATGGGCGGGCGGTTGGCCGAGTTGGATCACGACACGCAACGCTACGTCCCCGCGTTGGCCGAGACGTGGAAGCTGGCCGAAGATGGGAGAACTATCGAACTCACTCTACGCGACGGTTTGCGATTCTCTGACGGTAGTCCGTTGACGGCTGAGGACGTGCTGTTTACATTCCACGCGATTTATGATGAACGCACCGCATCGCCAATTTTCCGTGACGCGATGACGATTGGTGATCGTCAAATCGAGGTGTCCGTAGTTGATTCGCACCGCCTGCGATTCGTCTTCCCCGAAACAATCGCGACGCCGGAGAATTATCTGTCCAATGTCGCCGTGCTGCCGCGCCACATGCTCGAAGAGAGTTTGAACAACGGAAAGCTGCGCGAGTCTTACGGCATTACGGCTGACCCGAAACGCATCGTTACATCGGGAGCCTTCATGGTGCAAGCGGCCTCCCCCGGCGAGCGAGTTACGCTTCAGCGCAACCCGCATTACTGGAAGAAGGACGTGGCCGGCACGCCACTCCCGTATCTTGACACAATTGTTATTGATGTCATCAGCGACCCGAACAACGCGATGGCGCGCTTCGAAGGAGGCACGCTCGACATTGTTGACCGCATTCGCCCGACCGATTTCGCCGCCCTCCGTCAACAGCAAGGGTCTCAGCGCGCCTTCGACCTCGGCCCCGGACTCGTTACCGATCACATGTGGTTCAATCTCAACGAAGGCGAACGGGACGGCCAGCCTATTGTTAATCCGATCAAACGCGCATGGTTCGGCGATGTGCGTTTTCGGCGCGCGATCTCGCACGCGATTGAACGCGAAGTTATCACCTCTTCGACGATGCAGGGCCTGGCGACGCCGCTCTACGGTTTCGTCTCGCCCGGCAACCGCGCGTGGGTGGCGCACGACATCCCACGAATAAATTACGATCTGGAAAAAGCGCAGGCTTTGTTGCGCGAAGCTGGCTTCACCACACGCGTGACGCCGCTTGATACTCCGGAATTATTTGACGCGCATGGCAACCGCGTCGAGTTGACGATGATCGTTCCTCTCGAGAGCCAACCGCGTGTGGCGATGGCGACGATCATTCAGGAAGACTTCGCCCGACTCGGCATCAAGATGAACGTCGCACCTATTGAGGCTGGGGAACTGTCACGACGCACGACGCAAAGTTACGACTATGACGTTGTGCTCTTCGGCGCGTCCGTCACCGAACCCGATCCTTCGTCCTACAATAACTTTCTGCGCAGCAGTAGCCCGACGCACCAGTGGCACCCGAAACAAACTACGCCGGCGACTGACTGGGAGGCGCGAATTGATCAACTCATGACCGCGCAGGCGCACGAAACGGATGAAAAGCGCCGTCACGCGGTGTTCCGCGACATACAGCTTATACTCGCGGAGCAACTTCCCGTGATCCCGATTGCCGCGCGCCACGTCACCTCTGCAGCCAACGCGCGCGTCGGCAATTACCGTCCGAGTCCGATCTTCCCGTATTCACTCTGGAATGCCGAGGAACTATTCGTGCGGAGATGACGCGCAAGCAAGTAAAGCTGTTGACGTCAATCCCTACTCCGTCGCAAGGCTCGCCAGGCTGACCGTCGCATGTGCGAGGGCGGCGCGCGTTAGAGAGTTTTGCGGGCGGAAGTGCGTTCCGTCGGCGGTGAGAATCCTCCGCGAGAGGGCTACCGAGACGTAACCACGCCACTGGGCCGGAATTTCGTTTGCGTCCGTCACAGTCAACGGCACCCCCGTCTGCGCCTCTGCTTCCGCACGCAGTCCGGCGGCGCGCACGAGGGCGATTGCCGCTGTGAGCCGATTCGTCATTTCGTCGGGACGAAAGTTCCCGCCCAGCGCGGCGTCGTGGAAGAGCGGGCCGCCGGTCGCGGCCTGCGCGCTCTCGACGAAAATCATTGTCGTCTTGTCACGCACGTCGGAGTAGCCGGACTGTGCGGGCAGATACTGCGGGACGCGACCGCCGAACACCAGAGCGGCGGCCAAGTCGGCGCGCGTCACGCCGAACTCGGGGCGGAAGCGCTTGCCGTAAGGCCACATCACAAAGGAGCGAAGGTTTTGGTAAATCACGTCGCGCGCGTCGGAACTCAAGCTGCCGAGGTCTGTCAACACCGGATACTCCGCGCGCGTCACTTCGAGCGCACCGGAGTATGCTTGGGCGGTGATGCCTAAACCGAGCATGTTGGCGACACGGACGCTCCAAGAGCCGGCGGCGGGCATCTTCACAAGCGTTCGCTCACGCTTGCCCTTGAGGCTGAGAATGTTGATTGTATTCGACTCCGCGCGCCGCACCCCGCCCGCGTCGTGGAGCGTGAGCGACAAGTCATTAACACTCCACAACGGCCCCCACGCGATTTGTGCCGAAGCCAGCAGCGCGTTCGCCGGGATTGGTATCGCTGTTTCCGAAGTGCTTCCGGGTTGAACGATGCCGGAGAAGGTGTGCGTCGGGTCGTTGACGAAGCGCACCTGTTGACGATCAAGCGTCGCGCGCCAGCGGCCCATGCGGCGCTGCGGAAAAGCAGCTTCGAGCACCGCCGCGCGTGCGTTCATCATCCCAGCGCCGACTTCGTGCTGGTAATAAGGAGGCAGCGGCGTCGCGGCGCGCTGCAAGATGTCGCGTATCTCGGCGGGCGCGAGCGCCGGATTGGCTTCGATCATCAGGGCGATAGTCCCGGCCACCTGAGGGGCCGAAAAACTGGTGCCGCTCGCGGCGGTGTAATACGGTCTCTGTATCGCGGAAATCCGCCCGCCGTCGGTGGCCGTGCCGACGCCGAACGCTGCTATCAGCGGCGCGCCGGCGCCGCGCAGACTGACGATGTTGACTCCGGGCGCAACGAGTGTCGGGCGGAACAGTATGCTGCCGAAATGTCCGCGCGCGGAGAAGTCCGCCAGCCGCCCGCGCTCGTCAGTCGCACCCACGCTGACGACCCACGGGGCGACCGCGTAAGGATTCAGCGTGTGCAAACCGGGACCGGTGTTGCCCGCCGAAAAGACGACGTTAATGCCTCTGCTGAACAACATTTTCGTCGAGACGTTGACCGGATCGTTGATGTCGAAGACCGTGTTGGCGGAGAAACTGCAATTGAGCACGCGCACGCCGAGCGCCTCGCCGCGTTCGAGCAAATAGTCGAACCCCGCCAAGACGTAAAAAAGATTCAGGTCACCCGCGCTCAGGCCGACGAGGCCTGCGCCCGGCGCGACGCCTTTGAACTTTCCGTTGGAACGCGCGCCGCTCCCAGCGATAACACCGCCGACGAACGTCCCGTGCCCGCTCACCTGATCGGTGTTCGCCAGGCCCTCGATGTTAACGGGATAGGTAAAGCCGACACTCGCGCTCTGTGCGTCGGCGAGCTTGACGTTGCGTACGACGCGCCCGGCGAGGTCGCCGTGCGTGCTGTCCATCCCCGTGTCGAGCACCGCGACGTTGACGCCGCGCCCCGTCAACGCCGAACCTCCATTGCGGCTTGCGACGTCCGCGTCCACCCGCACCCTGTCAACGCCGGTCATCGCGTGGCTGCGATCCATCGTCAACTGCAACGTGCGGTTGCCATAGATCGAGCGCACCGCGTCGTGGCGCGAGATGTTTATGATCTGCTGCTTCGTGGCGGTGAGCGAGATCATCGGAAGCTTACGGTAGCGTGTGCCGCCGGCGACGCCGATGTTTTGCAGGTCGGCAATGTCACTCTCGCTCGGAAGACGGTGGTAGACGACAATCGCGTTTACATTGCTGTCGTCCGTGAGTTGGTTGAGGTGGATGGCCAGTTCAGGATCGAGGCTCTGCAAACCGATCAATTGCCCATCGGTCGCGGTAATACCGTCAGCGCCGGTTACAGTAATCATATCTGCGCCGGTGATAGTAATGCCGTCGGCGCCAGTTGCGGTGATGCCATCGGCGCCCGTGATCGTAATGCCGTTCGGCGAGACGGAAAAGATTTGGCCGTCGGCACCGGTCGCGGTGATGCCGTCGGCACCTGTGATCGTAATGCCGTCGGCGCCGGTGATCGTGATCCCATCCGCGCCGGTCGCCGTAATCCCGTCGGCGCCTGTGGCTGTAATCCCGTCAGCGCCGGTCGCGGTGATGCCGTCCGCACCTGTGGCCGTAATCCCACTCGGTTGTCTGATCAGAACTGAGTCTGCGGAGTAAACTGTACCGTCGGCGCCGGTGATCGTAATGCCGTCGGCACCGGTCGCGGTGATGCCGTCAGCGCCCGTGATCGTGATGCCGTCGGCGCCGGTCGCCGTGATGCCGTTCGTTCCAGTGTAGGTCGCCCCGTCCGCGCCTGTGGCTGTAATCCCGTCGGTGCCGGTCGCGATGATGCCATCAGCACCCGTCGCGGTGATGCCGTTGACGCCGTAGGAAAGGAAGCCGTCGGCACC
>JALZJL010000428.1 GCA_030859785.1 Acidobacteriota bacterium | reverse complement strand
GTATGAACGAGCGTATTATCAAAGAGCGAAGGCTCAGGACTTAACTAGCCAGGAAAGGAGGACGAGTTAAGAGAGTTTGGTGTCCACGAAAGCGTGACCACCTCAGAGTTCCCTAAAACCTAAACTTTGCCCTAGTGATAAAAAATGGATCTCACCTGACATCGCCCAGATGATAGCGTGTGCGGAAGCTAAGCATTGCAGGTAAGCTTTGTTGTTCTACCCAAAATCTTCTATAACAAATTTAGACGTTACAGTGGACAGCAAGCGGTTAAGAAATAGAAGCGGGGAGGTAGCTACCGCTGATTGATTGATTGACGCCTCAGTTGTTAGATTAAACTGGCTCATGAACTGCCCAGCCTCGCTTGCGTCATTTGTCAATAAGAGTTCGTCCCACGTACCGTCCGGATGGAAATTACCGATTACGAAGCGGCATGAATGCTCGTCGTACTCCCGCCGCAGGAATCTTAGGGAAAGGTTTTCGGTCTATTGGTTTTCTCTCGCGCATGGTCGAACCATCTCGAAGAATTTAATTTTATCGGGCGATGTGATTGTTTAGCACGATTTGTCCTCAGTAAGTTTTCACAAAATGTGCCGACGTGAAAACGGCGTTCTTGTGTGGAACTCAATGCCCCGTGCTCCCTCGATTTGTGGCCAATTTGTGGACAGAATTTTCAGCACGGCTCATACATGAAACAGCAAAGAACGGTAAGAAATGTAAAAGCTCAGAAAATCTCCCGTGGCTGCAACCTTTGAAAAGGCAAAACGTTAGCATTTTGCCCAGCTTATGGTTCGGGACCGTGAGGTCGGAGGTTCGAATCCTCTCGCCCCGACCATTTATATCAAACACCAGCTCACCTAAACTCGAAAATCTTTTCGAATCCAATTCATATCATTTAAGAAATCATTTTCATCTCGCTGTTTATTTCCCCATGCTTCGCGGCTGATGCTGTCCGTCGACGGGCGGGTGCGTCCTTGCGCATGTTCGAAGGCATCGAATTGGGCACGCCGACATCGAAGCGGCACGTCAGTTGATTGACAGTACTCGTCATCAAAAACTGCGAGCCGTTTTCGGACACGCGTGAAATCGTTTGTCGGGACGGTTAACTAAATCAAAACATCTCAAGGAGACGACATTATGTCATCACGTGAAAACGCTTTAACATTGACAGAGGGACAACACACGACGGCGAAGGGAGCCGGCGATCAAAGCTCGCGCAATGTTGGTGAGACGGAGCGTTGGATTTCGGGAATCGGTGGTGGAGCGTTGGCGGTCTATGGCCTGACGCGGGGTTCGCTCGGCGGCGTGACGTTGGCTTTGATCGGCGCGAGCTTGATTCATCGAGGCGCGACGGCACATTGTAATGTTTACGAAGCGATGGGCGTCAGCACCGCCGAAGGTGAAGGGCTACGGCGCAGGCGCGGCGTCAGCATATCCGCCGAGAGAGGTATCAAAGTCGAGAAGAGCGTTACCATTAATTCCACCCCGGCGGAACTCTATAAATTTTGGCGTAACTTCGAAAACCTGCCGCGCTTCATGGATCATCTCGAATCCGTCCAGGTTTCCGGCGAAAAGCGTTCACACTGGGTTGCTAAAGCGCCGCTCGGCATGACTGTCGAGTGGGACGCCGAGATCATTAACGAGAAAGAGAACGAGATGATTGCGTGGCGTTCTTTGGAAGGCGCTGATGTCGATAACGCCGGCTCAGTACATTTCGAGAAGGCTCCGAATGGGCGTGGGACAGTTGTTAAAGTGTCGCTGAAGTATGATCCGCCGGCGGGTGTGATCGGCGCGGCGGTCGCCAAGCTTTTTGGGGAAGAGCCGAGCCAACAGATTCAGGAAGACCTACGACGTTTCAAACAGTTGATGGAGGCGGGCGAGATTCCGACCACTGAAGGACAGTCTTCGGGCCGCGCCGCGAAGGCCGGTAAATAATAGACCTCTTGCAAAAGTAGAGAAACCGTTTGTTTAGAGGTGGGCTGTGCCCGCCGTCGCCCATGATATTTAACCATTCACAGGCGGGCGCAGCCCGCCTCTAAACATGGCAATTGATTTTTGCAAGAAGGCCTCATGAAGAGGAGCGAATTACAATGGTAGAACAGAACAAACGGGACAATCAGATAACAGAACGAAGCGGCAGTGACAAGATCGATGGCGCTACTCAATCCGGCGACCCGGGAACGACGCCTGGTTCCGCTGAAGGCGACGAGGAAACGGTTGACGAATCACTCCGTCAAAAAGAGGGAAAACAATAGACATTGTATGGCGATTCAGCGCAAGCCGAGCATCAGCAGCACCGAGCGGTCGGACACGTCGCCGCCGCGTGTGGCCCATTCCCGGTACGCAGCCAACTCTTCGTCGATAACGGGGCGATTGCCGAGCCGCGCCGTAGGCGTCTTCTCAAGCGCGTGTTCGGTGAGCGCGAGGTGGGCGCGACGCACGACTAACTGTGTACCCGACGCGAGCGCCGCTTCAGCAGCCTCGACCTCCGGATAGAAGTCTTCGTAAATCAACAGGTGCCAGATCACCCCCGTGCCGTGCCGCTCACTCGCCAGCACGCGGATTAATCCGAACCCACTCTCAAGCTGGAACACCAAGTCGTCGCCCGGTGAAAATGACAGCGCCATAAACTCATTACCCAAGTAATGCTTGTCGCCGATATGCGGCGGAAGTGCTTGCTACTTCTTCTTAAATATCAACGCCGAGGCAGGCTCAATCATCATAAAAGAATCGGGCGGCCTTCGAACGGGCCGCCCGTGTAGTATTGATCGCGGGACGCATATGGCCGTCGTTCAGCCGCGCCGAGCGACAGCTTGTTGGATGGCGAGCGACATCACAGAAGTTTCTTGAACGCTTCTGCTGTTAACCCAGCATCTCGCACAATCCCGCCCATTGTCAGCACATTGACTAGATTGTGACGTGGCACGGTGAGGATACGAACACCATCCGACATGACGATGTGCTTGCCCTGACGCACGATGCTAAAACCTGCTTTCTCCAATGCTCTCACGGCATGCAGATAGTTGACGCCCGGAATCCTCGGCACAGCTTAAACTGTTACCTCAACTTCACGAACATCCAAGTCTTTCACCATCTCGTTTACAACAGAGAGATATTCGGTGATAGCATCCTGGATGTTGGCAAGTGCTTCTTGTTCCGTGTCACCTTGCGACCAGCAACCCGGCAATCCCGGACATGCCACGCTGTAACCTTCGTCGGATTTCTCTAACACGACTTTGTAGTTCATTGCTCAAACCTCCGACTCAATTATAGCGACAGCGTGCGGCAATCATCCAACAAGTAACTGAGCGGAGGTAGCAGGTGTCAGGGTTGAGCATAAGCCATCGAACAGTTTCCGGTTCTCAGCTTAAAACTGAAAACTGTTCGATGGCTTTCCACTTAAGTGGCCGCTGGAATCGTCAATTCCTGGCCGACTTGAATATTGTCGGGGTCTTCGATTTTGTCGCGGTTGGCGTAATAGATTTCCATGTGTTTGCCCGCGTCGCCGTAGAAACGCTGGCTGATTTTAGAGAGAGTGTCACCCGCCTGAACGGTATAAGACTGGTCGCTTTGATTGGCATCATCGGCCATCGGTTGTGCCCTCCTCGGAAGAAAGTTAAGAGTTGAATTGTCGACTGATGTGCCGGACTTTATCACTTGCTTCGGTCGAAGTAAAACAGCCTCCCGGAGTCGGGTGCGACAACCATCTGTTCGGAGACGAGCGACACTCGCGCCACCGCCGCTCCCGGCTCTCGGATGCTTAGTGCGGGGTGTCCGTCGAGTCGGCGAAGTCAGCGGCAAGCAGGCGCAGGTATCGCGCCGCGACCATCATGTACA
Source organism: Acidobacteriota bacterium (assembly GCA_030859785.1). GTDB lineage: Bacteria > Acidobacteriota > Blastocatellia > Pyrinomonadales > Pyrinomonadaceae > JACDEG01. Next base: position 16,514 of record JALZJL010000428.1, on the reverse strand, counting down.
CCCCATAGGCGAAGAGACCTGCGGCGACCGCTGCTAGAATCCATGCCCCGAACGGCTGCGCTTCGAGCACTTCGAGCGCCGCACCCAAGCCACGCGCCTGGCGTGGGTCGGTCGTCCATGCCGCCTGGACGAGAAAACCCCCGACGATGAGTAACACTAAGCCGCGCGCCGCGTAGCCGACCCTGCCGCTGTAGAGCGCCCACTGACGAGGTTTCCGAGTCATCTCCGCCCACTTGAGATCGCGGCGAAAATTCCCCGTGTAAGATAGATACAACTGTCCGACGCCGACGCCGATGACGATCAACCCGGCGAGCGCGACAAGCCATACGCCGAACGGTTGCGCCAGCAGAAAGCTCGTCCAGTCTTGTACCTCCCTTGTTCCGTCCGTCCCTCTCACCCTCCAGCCCAACAGCAGCCGCACGGTGGTGAGCGCGATTCCGATGTGGAAGATGCCGCTCATGGCGTAACCGATGCGCCGCGCTATCTGCACGACCCGCTTCCGGCGGCGCTGGTGCTCCTCGGCGGTCTCTGCCGTGCCTTCCTCTTCGACTAAAGTTTGCAAAAATCGCCGGAGAATGAAGCCGACGATGCCGACGGCAACGGTCGCCATCAGGTAACGTCCGAAGGGTTGCGCGACGATTGTCCGCAGCGCGCCGCGCGTGCCGATGGGTCGCCCTTCCACCTGCCATGCCGCCAGCCCCACGAGCACGCCGACAAGCAGATATACTAGTCCCTTCGCCGCGTAACCCAGCTTGGCTAACCGTTCGACCCACCGGTTGGCGGCAAGACTTCGACAGATTCCCTCAACGCGGCAGGCGCCATTCTGAGCAATAGCGCCGAATCTATTTTCGCTCATGAGACGCTTGCACCTACTTCGCCTCGTGCCTTGATAAGCGCTCTCTCAATCTTCCTGTCAACGCTTCGATCACCAAGAACGTCTTCAACGTAGAGCATTCGCACCAGCACCATCGCGGCGGCGGTGAGCGGCGATGCGAGCGCGAGTCCGAGAGCGCCGAACAGCACGCCGATGACAACCTGCATAGTGATTGTCAGCGCGGGTGGCAGACTCACCGTATGGCGGTCAACGAGCGGCGTCAAGATGTAGCCATCGATCATCTGACGCCCGACGTAAAGGAGAAGCACGTACAGAGCCTGCGCCGGGCTTTGCAGCAACGCGATGCCGACGGCGGGCACGCCCGCGATGATGGGGCCGATGTTCGGGATGTAGTTCAAAAGCGCCGCCAAGATGCCTCCATAGCTTATTGAGTCTTGCTCTTCAGTTCGGAGATTTTTGATTGCCCCCGAATGAGCGTAGTTCTTCGCGGAGGAGTGCGATTTCACCGCGCAACGCCGCGACATCTTCGGCGCCCGCGAGTTCTGCTTCCGCGTTCGCTGCGTCGCGCCCGACGAAGAAGGTCGCAATCGTCGCCGTCACATAGCCAAACACCGCGAAGGCATAGACGGCGAGCACGAGACACAGAATGCGACCTTCCGCCGTCTGCGGAAAGTAGTCAGAACCCATCGTCGTCATTACCATCGCCGTCCACCACAGCGCCGTCGGATAGTCAGTTAACCCGCCGCCCGATGGATTGTCTTTCTCGAAGGCATACATCCCGGCAGCGCCTAAGAGCGTGACGATAAGGGTGAGCACGATGACGTAAGCCGCGCCGCGCCGGTTCATCGTCTTGCCGAGCGCTCGCATCCCGCGATTCAGCGAACTGACGACGCGGAACAGCCGAACCCCACGCGCGGCACGCGCCGCCCTGAGCACCCGTACAACGCGGAAGATACGGAAGACGCGCAACGCGGGCACGATGAGCGCGAGGACGGTCAGCCAGTTGCTTTTGAGGTAATCAGTCTTGTCAGGTGCGAGCAGCAACTTTACCGCGAAATCGAGGATGAACGCCGCCCAGATTCCATAGCCGATATATTCGAGCGTCGGAGATAACTCGTAGAGCAGTTCGTAGACAAACAAGCCGAGCCAGACGAAGCCGAGCACAAGCATCGGCGTCTCCAGCCAGTCTTGCAATCGTTCGAGCAGTTCACGTCGCTCGTCGTCAAGCACACGACTCGTCACCACATCTTTTCCCTTCATGTTCATGGGTGAAAGATAGCAATGTTAACGCGAGTTCGTCTTGTGCGCTGTGATTGATCTATCTCTCGTGAGTGATTTCGCTCATCAATGGTGGGTGATTACACGCTTGTGACGGCAATTTGCATTTACTAAAGTTGAATAGCTTTGAGAAGAGATATGGAATGCCTTTTCCCTAGATAGACTGCCACGTTTAAACGAAGGAGAAGGTTGAGATGATTTGGACGATTGTTATTGTGCTGCTGATCTTATGGTTGCTCGGCTTCGTCATTGATGTTGCCAGTGGCTTCATTCATCTGTTGCTCATCGCCGCGCTCGTTTCATGCCGTAAATCGCTTCGTTGAGATCATTATCGGGATTGACGACTGCGCCCTGAATCGAGGCCCCGGCGAACAATCCCTTCGAGCGCGAGTACGACAGTATCCCGGCGTCGAGCGTCGCGTTGGTTCGCGCCGGTCACAGCGCCAAGCAGAGTAGCCATCACGCCCGGACCGTAGCCGCCGTACCACGCACTGACCATCACGGAGAGCGTGAAGAGAAGCAGCGGCGCGTCCGTATCGAGGAATGGATGGAGCAGCAGTCTGACGATCAACGTCAGCGTGACGGACAAAAGCGCAACGCCGTAACCCAACACAAATGTAGAGGCCGGATGCGACATGGTTTGTCCCCCTTAAGTATCGTGCGAGAGTCAACTTGGAGACACTCCTCATTCCCGCGCTAATCAGCTTGTAGCAGTAGTCATAAACTCGACGCCGGTTTACGAAGACGCGAATTCAGTTGGTGTATCGTCGAAGTAAAGTCTGTTCGCGAGCCGATATTCTACTCAATGCGAGTTGCTGCTCTGAAGCGCGCTGTATCATTCGCCGATCAGCGAAACAACCTGCCGTCTTTATTTTATTGAGACGGCAGGTTGCTCGTTTGGCATTAGTCACGCACGCTGTTCGTTTCCCGTGAATCGGATTAAGAGCGGAGTCGCACGGTGACATAGAGGTTATTGCCGCGCCGGTTGATCAGCATCAACGCGGGATGCCCGTTGGCTCCCTCCATCAACTTAAGCTAGCGGTACTGACTAAACTGGCTCGGCGAGTAGTCGCGATCCTGGTGTGTTCTGCATATATGCTCACTATATTTCCCGTCGGATTAAGTCCCATACTTTGACTCAACGAACCGCTCGCGCGCGAGCGGTTCAACCGCCTTCGTTTAGACCGGAGGCACGGCTTCGAGCTTGGCCTTGTGAGTCCTCCGCGCGGTGCGCCACGTCGTCGCACCGTCTTTAATCAGGCTGTAAATCGTGTGCCGATTCTGGAAGATAACTTTCATCCACGCCCGCTTGCCCATCTGCGGAAAATAGATGCCGCGAAAGAAAAGGCGCGCGACCAAATGACCGATGCGAACATCAATCGGCGCTCCGTTGATCGCGTCGACCGCGTGTGCGTTCCGCTCCGGGCTGTACGAAGCAGACCATGCGTGATTGACCTCGACGCGCGCTTCGGGAATCGTCATCTTCAATGGTGTGTGGGCCATCTCGAATGGGGCAAAGTCCATCCAGTGTTTGGGACGCGCCAGCCGACCGTCCTTCGCCAGGCGGTCATACAGCGGTGTCGCGGGGAACGGCGTCAACTGGCCGAAGACGGGCAGCCCCGGCGGCCAACTGCGAATCTGTTGGAGCGTGCGTTCCGCCACCCCCGGCGTGTCATTGTCCATCCCGAAGATGAACGAAGTAATCGCGTAGACATTACGCTGCGCCAGACGGTCGAGCACCGCGCCATACTCACCCGGCTTACTGAATCCCTTGTTGACGGCAGCCATGTTAACGGGATCGATTGACTCCATCCCGATGAAGACCCACTTGCCGCCGGACGCCGCGATCAAGTCGACCAGTTCTTCGTCACGCAGCAGGTTGGCGCTGATTTGTGCGACCCACGGCAACTGCGCGTCCGCGGCGATGATGTCGCGCAGCAGAGACTTGGTGCGCTTGATGTTGATGGCGAGGTTGTCGTCGATGAAGAAGACCGCGATCTGCGCTCGCTCGCGGCGGGCGCGCGCCTTGAGGCGTAACAGTTCGTCGACCACGCTCTCGTTGGTGCGGAAGCGGATCGAGTCGCCGAAGAATCCCGTGACGGTGCAGAACTCGCACCCGTAAGGGCAACCGCGGCCCGTCTCTATCGGGACGACATGAAACGCCCCCCAGCCGGCGCCCAGCCGCCCCAGCAACGGGCGGATGAATTCGGGGACCAGACTGAACTGATCGAGATCGAGCGTCTCCCACGGAATAGTCGGGTAATGTTGCAGACCCGGCTTACGAGGGCTACCCTTCGCGTCCGCCTCCGGCTGATAAATCTCTTTCAGTTGGCCGCGCGCCGCGTCCTCAACAATCAAGGGCCACGTCTCGTCGGCTTCGCCGAGGGCGACCGCGTCGGCGTGGCGCGGCCCGCCATCGCGACCGAGCGCTTCATCCGGCACTTCGGTGACGTGCGGCCCACCCATCACGACCGGCACGCCGGCGGCCCGCAGTGCATCGGCCACACGGTATGCTCGCGCGACCATCCTAGTCATCGCCCCGATGCCGACCAGCCCAATCCCTTGCTCGCGCACGAACCGCACGAGTTCCTCTTCATTCATCGCGCGCGCGTTGCCATCGATTAAAATTACTTCATGGCCGGGCGGCGTCAACGATTGCAGAAGAAACATCCAGAGGTGCGGCATGAAGTTACGTGTCACGCCGTTATCAGGGTTATAAAGTAGAATCTTCATCGTGTCTCTTTCTTGTGCGAAGTGTTGTGATCCTTGCCGGTCGCACACGTGCTCCGGCGCTGTCAAAGCGGGTATTGAAGGTTGACCTCTTTGAATAATTTCTGGGGGCGAAAAATGTAGGCCGCAAAAGTGAGCTGCGAAACTCAACGCCACATGCTGAACATAGTCTCAAGGGCGGGGAGTATAGCAAAAGTGTTCGATGCCGTACACCGAACGTTACCGAATATCTGTGATTTGTTGATGTTTAACAATTTCGAGTTGATTTTGGATTGAATGTCAGTAGCGCGTTCAGCGTTGTTTGCGCGCCGAAGACGTAGAGCGGTTCAGCGCCTTGTCCGAGGCTGAGCAAAATGTGCGAAGCCGGAAGGCTGTTAACAAAATCGGTAAACTCACCGAGTTCGTCCGCCCTCAAGCCAAGGTCTTCGCGCGCGGCGTTGCGCAGCTTGCCGTCGAACGGCCACAGATCGAATAGCTTCGGCAGCAACGGACTGGCGGCGGAGGTTTGAAAAAGGAAGTTGAAATGGTCGCTGTCGGAACTGCGCGCACCGACTTCTCTGAATCGCGCGTCGGTGAACCACGCCAACGGGCCGAGGTCGGCGATACGCGCTCTGACGGGTTCGCCGCTCGTGAACATCTTCCTGCTGCCGGCCCAGTATGAATTGAGAAAGAGAAAAACTCGGTCGACTTCATCACTGTTCAGCAGCAAGAGCGGCCAGACTTGTTTGGCGAACGAGGGCCGGTTCAAGTCGTATCCGTGGCGTGGATTGATGAAACTCGAAAATTCCAGATAGTAGAGTAACTGGTTCATGCCGACTCGGACGACGCCTCAAAAAAATCCTGTCTCGATTGATGAATCAAATCATACAACCGCACGGGCACGTTGCTCCAACGCAGACGATCAACTTGTGCGGGACTTCTTCTTTCGCCGCCCTCCGGCCCTGTGTTAGTATCCGCGCCGATGGACTTCACAGAGAAAGCACGCATCATGGACGGGGCACGGATCAGCCGCGCGCTGGCGCGTCTGGCGTCCGAAATCGTCGAAGATAATCACGGCGTCGGCCAACTCTATCTGGTCGGCATTCAACGCCGCGGGGTGCCGCTCGCCAACCGACTCGCCGACAAAATCAGTGACCTCGAAGGCGTGCGCCCGCCGGTCGGTGTGCTCGACATCACGCTCTATCGCGACGACCTCTCGACCGTCGGCGCGAACCCGATTATCAACCGCACGGATTTGCCGGTTGATGTTGATGGGCGCAGCGTGCTGCTGATTGACGATGTGCTTTATACCGGGCGCACGATTCGCGCGGCGCTTGACCAGTTGATCGACTTCGGGCGTCCGCGCCGCGTGCAACTCGCCGTCCTGATTGACCGCGGCAAGGAACACCGAGAGTTGCCGATTCAAGCCGATTTCGTCGGCAAGTTGGTGCCAACCAAAAAGAGCGAGATCATCAAGGTGATGCTCGACGACTTTGATGGTGAGGAAGGCGTCGCCATCGTCGAACGACCTTCCGAAGAAGGGGCATAAGAGGCGGCCAACACAGGCCGCCTTTTTTGTCGAAAGTTCCCAATCGAGATGGACAACCGGAGCAACTCGATTAGTACGCAGGTGGAAAAAGACGATGCCGCTGTGCCGGGGACGCCGAGCCGGCGAACCATGCCAGGGTTGGCGCGCAGACACCTGCTCGGCATCCGTGAGCTTTCGGCGAAAGAGATTACCTACCTGCTCGACACGGCAGAGACGTTCCGCGACATCTCGCAGCGCGAAATCAAAAAGGTTCCAGCACTCCGCGGTCGCACCGTCATCAATTTGTTCTTTGAACCTTCGACGCGCACCCGCACATCTTTCGAGATTGCCGGGAAGCGTCTGTCCGCCGATGTCATCAACATCAGCGCCGCGACTTCGAGCGTGACGAAGGGGGAGACGCTGCTCGACACCGGTCACAACCTCGAAGCGATGGGGCCTGACTTAATCGTCATCCGCCACCCGTCGGCGGGCGCGCCGCACAGCCTCGCGCGGATTTGCAACGCGGCTATCATCAACGCCGGCGACGGCGCGCACGAACACCCGACGCAGGCGCTGCTCGACGCGCTGACAATCCGCCATCATAAAGGGCACGTCGAAGGTTTGCGCGTCGCCATCATCGGCGACATCCTGCACTCGCGCGTCGCCCGCTCAAACATCCATCTGCTGACCAAACTCGGCGCACACGTGACGCTGGCCGGGCCGGGCACACTGGTGCCGGCGGACTTCGCCGCGCTCATCAATGCGGCCGATGCTGTGCCGGGTGATTTAGGGACTGGTAGTTTGCGCCTCGCCGCGAAGATCGAAGAGGCGGTCGAAGGCGCGGACGTGGTGATGGTGCTGCGGATTCAGCGCGAGCGGCAGGGGACGGCCTTTTTCCCGTCGCTCAGAGAGTACGCCGTGCATTACGGACTCAACCGCGAAAGGCTGAAGCATGCCGCGCCCGACGCCATCGTAATGCATCCGGGGCCGATGAACCGCGGCATCGAAATCTCTTCGGATGTCGCCGATGGTTCGCATTCATTAATTCTCGATCAAGTCGCCAACGGCCTCGCGGTGCGGATGGCGGTGCTGTACATTTTCGCGGGCGGTTCGTCGACCATCGGCGCAACCGCGCGTGCCGAGTCGTAATAACTTTCCAGGGCCTGAACTCCCGCCGAATTTTCTTATCAACGGTCACATGAAACTGCTGATTACCAATGGATACATTATCGACCCGACCCAGGGCATCAACGCCGGTAAAGATTTACTAATCGAGGACGGGCGCGTGGTCGGATTCCCCGACCGGGGCGACGGCGCGCCGGAGGATACGGAAGTTTTCGACGCGACCGGGCTGGTCGTTGCGCCGGGTTTCATCGATCTGCACGTGCATCTGCGCGAGCCTGGGCAGGAGTACAAAGAGACGATTGAGACGGGCGCGGCCGCGGCGGTTGCGGGCGGCTGGACGAGTGTCTGCGCGATGCCGAACACCGATCCGATCAACGACAATCCGGCGGTGACACAGTTCATCATCGAACGGGCGGCGCGCGCCGGACTGGCGAACGTCTTTCCGGTTGGAGCGATCACCAAAGGCTCCGGCGGGACGGAACTGGCGGAGATGGGCGAGATGAAGCGCGCCGGAATCGTCGCCGTCACGGACGACGGGCGGCCCGTCCCGTCGGCGGGCATGATGCGGCGGGCGATGGAGTACGCGCGCGGATTTGACCTGACCGTGATGGATCACTGCGAGGATCGTTCGCTGGCGGCGGGCGGCGTGATGCATGAAGGCGAGTGGTCTCTGCGGCTTGGGTTGCGCGGGATACCGGCGCTCGCCGAAGAGATGGACGCGATGCGCAATTGCGCGCTCGCGGAATTAACCGGCGCGCGCGTCCATCTCGCGCACATTTCGACCATCGGAGCGCTCGAAGCCGTGCGTCGCGCGAAGAGCCGCGGCCTTCAGGTGACGTGTGAAGTCATGCCGCATCACTGGTCGTTGACGGACGATGCCGTCGAGGGCTATGACACCAACACCAAGATGAATCCGCCGTTGCGCAGTCGCGCGCATGTCGAGGCGGTCTTTGAAGCCCTCCGCGACGGCACGATTGACGCCATTGCAACCGATCACGCGCCACATCACGCCGATGAAAAAGCACTTGAATATGATCACGCGCCGTTTGGCATCACGGGACTTGAGACGGGCGTCGGGCTGGCGCTTGATCGCCTGGTGCGTCCGGGAATCATCAGCCTGGAGCGGCTGGTCGAATTGTGCTCGGTAAATCCGGCGCGCATTTTCAATCTTGCCGACCGCGGCACATTGCGCCGGGGCGCGTGGGGCGACGTGACGATCATTGATCCCGACCTTGACTGGACATTCGACGCCTCACATTCAAAATCGAAATGCCGCAACACGCCCTTCAGCGGCTGGACGATGCACGGCGCGGCGGTCGCGACCATCGTCGGCGGTCGCATCGTATCCCGGCGTGAACGAGTCACCAATCCCGACGGCTTATCCATCTAAACTTTTATGCAACGAAAATCTTCGCACCAAAAATAGAAGAGTCCCGATGCGCTCTCCCCTTCGCATCGGGACTCTCTGCGCGGTCGCTCGCTTACGTCTTAACCGGGGCGACCGAACTTGATTCAAAACCTATTTGCGGTCTCGAATATTTTTAGATTTTGTTGGAAGCCCGCCCGCGCTCTCCCCTTCGCGAGCGGGCCTCCTCCGCGACAACCGCTTGGTTGCCGATCTTGGATAAACTTAACGGACGTTGAACCGACTTGCTGTTAATCTTCAGCGTGATTCAACTCCTTCAATCATGACGGGTTGCGCTTCGCTTGAATGATACGTTGTCAGCGTGACGCTATCGACGCGGTTCCATTTAGCAACGAGTGTGCCATTGCGTCACGAAGCCGTGGCGCGGTCGGATCAAAGCAGATTTACTCACTAAATTGAGAATAGGGAATGTCGGGCGCTCATGGCATCGTCGCGGATACGCGGTGAGGATGCGCGACTGTGTGCATGGTTCGCACTATATGGTATAAGCCGGAGTGAAGAAGCGATCATAGTCAGTCGAGAATTACTTAAGGCTTGGTTATCACCTCCCGGCTTTAACGCTAACCGTCAAAAATCTGTTATAAGCAGCTTTGCCAACACACATTGTTAAAGGACGTCGAACGACGGCTTTGAGTCGCGGTCATCCCTCCGCTGGACGGACACGCGATAGACAATTGAAATCAACGAATCCGAAATCAAATTCGCAGCGCATAGCAAAAGGGAGCACTCACAGTGGCGTCATCATCAACAAACGAGCGCCAGTCGACTGACCGTGAGGCCGAAGAACTGAAACGGCGGGTCGGCGAAAACTTGGAACGGTTGCGCAAAAGTCGTGGCTTGAGCTTAGAGCGTTTAGCGGCGCTGTCCGGGGTCAGCCGAGCGATGCTCGGCCAGATCGAATCTGGCGAGAGCACGCCGACGATTGCGCTGTTGTGGAAAGTGTCGCGCGGACTCGACGTGCGTTTCGCCGACCTGCTCGGCGACGAACGCTCCGGTGACGTGCAACTGATGCCGTCAAGCACGGCCAAGATTCTTCGCTCCGCCGACGGGTCGTTTGTGAGCCGCGCACTGTTTCCATTTGATAGCCGACGGCGCGCTGAATTTTATGAATTGCGGTTGCGCGGCGGGCACGTCGAAATGGCCGAGTCGCACGCTGAAGGCACTTATGAGAATCTGATTGTGCAGGCGGGGCGGATGCGTCTGACGGTCGGCGACTCCGCGCCACTTGAATTGCGCGCCGGTGACGCCGTCTATTTCCGCGCCGATGTGCCGCACGTCTATGCCAATCCCGGCACGCGCGAGACGGTGATGTACCTCGTCATGACGTATGCCGAGCCGCAGTCGTAAACTTTGTCGTCAATGACAGGGCGCTTGACACGTTTCGTCGCTATGTTATACAACTCGTCCGTTATGTTAACGGGTGGGAAGATGCCTCGTCATGTCTAACGAGCGGAAATCTTTTCAAAAATAGGAGGTGATTTATGAGCACACCAGCAGTCGCGCCGGAGCCGGCACAGAGTATGCCGCGCATTAACGAGGATGCTCCGAACTTTGAAGCAAAATCGACTCACGGGCCGTTAAAGCTGTCGGACTTTAAGGGTCGATGGGTCGTGCTTTTTTCGCACCCGGCTGATTTCACTCCGGTCTGTACCACCGAGTTCGTCGAGTTCGCGCGTCGCTCGGAGGAGTTTAAGAAACGCGATGCCCAACTGATCGGTCTGTCGGTTGATTCCGTAACGGCCCATATCGCGTGGGTGAGAAACATCGAACAGCACTTCGGCGTCAAGATAGATTTCCCAGTAATTGCCGACCTGGACACAAAGGTCGCACAAACGTATGGGTTGATCCACCCGTCCGCGTCGGAGACTGCCACGGTTCGCGCCGTGTTCGTGATCGACGACAAAGGGAAAATCCGCGCACTGATCTACTACCCGATGTCGCTCGGTCGGAACATCGATGAAGTGTTGCGTGTACTCGATGGCTTGCAGACCGCCGACGGTAACGCCTGCGCCACGCCCGCCAACTGGAAACCGGGCGAGCCGGTGATCTTGCCTCCACCACAGACCATCGCGGATGCCGAACAACGGATGCAGTCGGAATATGACGTGACCGATTGGTACTTCTCGAAAAAAACTTTGAAGTAGCATCCCAGCCGAGAGCGACGTTAATGCAAAAGTTTGTGTCAGGAGAGAACGCTAATGGCGGGTGATGCGCCGGAACCGAGTTTCGCGACCCAAGTCGTTCACGCCGGCGAGCGCCAGCCGGCCCCGGCGGGATTGCCGGTCTCGACGCCGATCTACGCCACTTCGACCTTTACCTACGAGTCGATGGACGAGGTTGATCGTGTGTTCGAGGGGACGACGCCGGGTCACGTCTACACGCGCTTCGGCAACCCGACCACGGACGCGCTCGAAGAGGCGGTTCGGGTGCTCGAAGGTGGAGCCGGGGCGTGTGCCTTTGGTTCCGGGATGGCCGCGCTGCATGCCGCGCTGTTCGCCTGCGACCTGACGCCGGGCTCGACCGTCCTTGCGTCACAAGATCTATACGGCGCGACGCTCAATTTACTCTATACGGTGTTCGGCGCGTTCGGGGTGCGCACTGTGACCGCTGATTTCAGTGACCCGGTGGCAACCGCCGAGGTCGCACGAAGCCATCAGCCGCGCGCCCTTGTCGCCGAAACAATTTCTAACCCGCTACTGAAAATCTGTGACATCGATGCCTGCGCGGAAGTGGCGCGTGCGGTCGGTGCGCGTCTGATTGTTGATAACACTTTCGCCACGCCTTACCTCTGCCGACCGTTGGAGCACGGAGCGGATTTCTCTGTCCACAGCGCGACGAAATACTTCGGCGGTCACGGCGACGTGATGGGCGGTGTCGCCATCACGCGCGACGCGGCGGACACAGCGGCGCTCGTCGGCACTATGAAACTTGTCGGCGGCATCCTCGGCGTTCACGAAGCGCATGAAATCCTGCGCGGGATCAAAACGCTGGCGTTGCGCGTCGAGCGTCAGTGTGACAACGCCGCGACGTTAGCTGCCCGACTCGCCGAACATCCGCGTGTCGAACGTGTCTATTACCCCGCGTTAATTAAGGACGAAGTGTCGGGCGCGATTCTCCGACGGATGCTGCGCCCGCCCTACGCCGGCGCGCTGGTGACGATTGAGTTGCGGGACAACACGCGGGCGGCGGCCTTCCATTTCATGGACGCGCTGCGTCTGTGCGTGCGCTCGACAAGCATGGGAGATGTCTTCACCGGCGTGCTCCACCCGGCGACCGCTTCGCATCGTGATGTGTCCCCGGCCCGGCGACGCCAACTCGGAATCGCCGACGGCATCGTGCGCATCTCGGTCGGCATCGAAGACGTGACCGACATCATCAACGACATCGAACAAGCTTTGGAAGCGTAATAGGATTGCCGATTTGCGATCTGGGACATTTGTCGTGATTGATGCAGTTCAATCGTTGAGCAACATCGCGGTACCAGACATGGTAGAAATGATTTTAGAAAAGCCGTTGGCGGCGGTGACGCGGCGCGGCGGCGACGTCTTATCAAGTATTGGCAATACGCCACTGCTTCGACTGCCACGGCTCGCGCGCGACCTGCCGACAGGTGTTGAAGTCTGTGTGAAGGCGGAGCACTTGAACCCTGGCGGCTCGGTCAAAGATCGCGCGGCGCTGGCAATGATTCTCGAAGCCGAGCGGGACGGGCGTCTAACTCCCGACAAAATCATTCTCGATGCGACGAGCGGCAACACCGGCATTGCTTACGCGATGATCGGCGCGACGCGCGGCTACCGGGTCACGCTCTGCCTGCCGCAGAACGCCAACTTCGAGCGCAAGCGGATGCTGCGTATCTACGGCGCAGAGTTGATCGAAACCGACCCGCTGCTTTCGTCTGACGGGGCGCAACTGCACGCGCAGGAGATTGCCGCGCGAGAACCTGAAAAATACTTCTATGCGGATCAGTACAACAACGATGCGAACTGGCGCGCACACTACAATGGGACGGCACCCGAAATCTGGGAGCAGACCGGCGGGCGCGTGACACACTTTCTCGCCGGCATGGGGACTTCGGGAACGTTCACCGGCACGGTCCGGCGGCTGAAGGAATTTAATTCTCGAGTACGCGCCGTCGCGATGCAGCCCGACTCGCCGCTGCACGGACTTGAAGGAATGAAGCACATGGAGACGGCCATCGTGCCGGGAATTTATGATCCGACGCTGGCGGATGAAACGGTGCTCGTCACGACCGAGGACGCGCAAATGATGGCCCGGCGTCTGGCGCGCGAAGAAGGTTTATTCGTCGGCATCAGCGCCGGCGCGAATGTCCTGGCCGCGTTGCGCTACGCACAGACGTTGCCGCCCGGCTCGACGGTCGTCACCGTTTTGTGCGATGACGGCGGCAGGTATTTGAGTGAAGAATTTTGGGAGTAACTCGTCTGTCTTTGAATACTCGAAAATTGACGGTCGCTGTGGTGTGCATTTCTGTTGCGGCGCTGCTGGCGATTGTCTTTATCACGCCGGCAATTGCTGGAGAGCGCAAACTCTACCCGGTGGACGAAGGTAGGAATGATGCTTCTTTTAATGTTTTCAGGGAGAGACTACTGAAAGCCTTGAGAGAGCGCGACAAGAAACACCTCATGAGCGTTATTGATCCGCAGATTAAATGGAGCTTCGGCGGTGATGATGGCATCAGGGAATTCAGGAGACATTGGAAGCTTGACGGCGGCGATTCTAAATTGTGGGGCGAGTTGATAGATGTGCTTTCTCTGGGTGGAACGTTTTCAACGAGCGGGGGCCGAAAAGAATTTTGGGCGCCCTATACTTTCTCCAAATTTCCTGACGACCTCGCCGCCTTCGAGTATGCAGCGATTGTAGGAAAAGATGTCAGGGTGCGAGCGCGACCGAGCGGGGACGCGCCGGCTGTCGCGATGCTTTCTTACGATCTTGTGAAAGCAGAGTTTTCGGAGAACAGCGGCGGTGCTGGCGCGCCCGGATGGGCGAAAGTGACAGCCCCGAGCGGTAAGCAAGGCTACGTGACGAGGAAATTTGTCCGCAGCCCCGTTGATTACCGCGCTTGTTTTAGAAACGCGAAAGGGAAGTGGTTGATGACTGTGTTCATCGCCGGCGATTAGCTGAAGCAGTGTTGTGCAAGGTGACCGAACGACGGAGCGTGAGACGATTACAGTGATCGAGCTTAACGAACAGCAGGAATCAGAAATTCGCAAACACGGCGAACAGGAATACCCGCACGAGTGCTGCGGCCTGCTCATCGGACGCATCGCCGACGAAGGGCGCACGAGAATCGTCGAGGAGACGTATCCGGTGGCAAACGCCTGGGGCGGCGAGGGAGAGCGGCATCATCGCATGTTGATTAAGCCGGAAGATTACATGCGCGCGGAACGCAGTTTCAGGGATCGCGGAATCGGCGTGATCGGCAACTACCACTCGCACCCGGATCATCCGGCGGTGCCTTCCGAGTTTGATTTGAAGAATCTCGCTCCGTGGCCGACGATGTCGTACATCGTAGTTTCAGTGCGCGAAGGCCGGACCGTCGATGTTCGTTCGTGGGAACTGGAGGCCGACGGGTCGCGGTTCAATGAAGAGGAAATCTCGAAAGGAGATTAGAGAATGCCAGTCACAGTTTTTGTACCGACGGCGTTGCGGCAGTACGCCGGCGGCAAGTCGGAGGTCGCGGTCGAGGCGCAGACGGTCGGCGAGGCGCTCGATAGATTGACGGGTGAGTACGCCGACTTGCGCAAGCACTTGTACAGCGACCAGAACGCGCTACGAAACTTCGTCAACGTGTACGTAAATGATGAAGATATTCGCCACGCACAGCGACTTGAGACGCCGGTCAAAGAGGGCGACACGGTGACGATTGTGCCGGCGATTGCGGGCGGCGCGACGACCGAAGTGGAGATTAGAGAAGTTGAAAGTGCTTCGCCGCTGGCGCAGTTGCCGTCACTCAGTCACGAAGAGATTTCGCGCTACAGTCGCCACCTCATCATGCCGGAGGTTGGCATGGAAGGGCAGCGTCGTTTGAAAGCGGCGCGCGTGTTGATGATCGGGACGGGCGGACTCGGTGCTCCGCTCGGCATGTATCTGGCGGCGGCGGGCGTCGGGCATCTCGGCATCGTGGACTTTGACGTGGTTGATGAATCGAACCTTCAGCGGCAGATCGTCCACGGCACGAAGGATGTCGGGCGTTTGAAGATTGAATCGGCGCGCGACCGTCTGAGCGACATCAACCCGCACGTTGAGATTGAGACGTACAACACGCGTCTGACGAGCGAGAACGCGCTTCCACTGTTTCGTGATTACGACATCGTGGTTGACGGGACTGACAATTTCCCGACGCGCTACCTTGTCAACGATGCGTGCGTGCTGACAGGGAAGCCGAACGTCTACGGTTCGATCTTCCGCTTCGAGGGACAGGCGAGCGTGTTTTGGGCGGAGCGTGGCGCATGTTACCGCTGCCAATATCCTGAACCGCCGCCGCCCGGACTCGTGCCGTCATGCGCCGAAGGCGGCGTGCTCGGTGTGCTGCCCGGTATCGTCGGCGCGATTCAGGCGAACGAAACGATCAAGTTGATCCTCGGCGCAGGCGAACCGCTGATCAACCGTCTGCTGCTGTTCGATGCGTGGAAGATGCGCTTCCGCGAGTTCAAGCTGAGGAAGAACCCGGAGTGTCCCGTTTGCGGCGAGCACCCGACAATTACAGGCTTGATTGACTACGAAGAATTCTGCGGACTCCGGCCACAGACCGCCGCAACCACCAACCAAACCGAGGAGAAGCAAGCGATGGAAGAGATCACCGCGACCGAGTTGAAACAGCGTCTCGACAGAGGCGATGACATTCAGATCATCGACGTGCGCGAACCGCACGAGTTCGAGATCGGGCGCATTCCCGACTCGAAACTGATTCCGCTCGCGCAGGTTGTCAACCGCGTCGACGAGATTGACCCGAACCGCGAGACGGTGGTGCATTGCAAAGGCGGTGGTCGCAGCGCCAAAGCCATCGAGGCGCTGACGAAAGCGGGCTACACCGGGCGGCTTGCGAATTTGAAAGGCGGCATCACGGCATGGTCGAGCGAGGTTGATCCGAGTGTGCCGAAGTATTGATGGCTGTCATGCGTGTCATTCTGAGTTCGACTTGGGCAAAAAATCGGTGACACAAAAAGAGCGCCTGCTGTCGATTGCAGCAGGCGCTCTCTTTTTACCGTTTCGTTTGAGGCTTAAAGTCTTGTCAAAGCTGACGACGCGGCTTAACGACCGCCAGCCTGTCCTTGTCCCTGACCCTGGCTCAGCATCTGCGAAAGCAGTTGCTTCGCGCGATCCGCACGCCGTTTGTTCTCCTCTTTCACTTCGCTAAAGAACTGCGCGACTTCCTGATTGCCACCCTGCCGGGCGTCGTTGATGTACTGCTCGTACGTTTCTGCGCCCTGAAGCGCGTGATAGAGAATGCTTACCAGATTGTAATGAACATCCTGTGTGCCGGTATTTCCCTGACTGTCAGCCATTGTGATTCCACCTTTCTTCCCTTTGGTTTGATTACATGTCGAGGGGGCGTTCGTCTATCCTGATGGCGAATTTTAAGAATCATGTGCATC
>JALZJL010000404.1 GCA_030859785.1 Acidobacteriota bacterium | reverse complement strand
TCAAGACGGTGTACGTGCCGGCGGCGTTGATGAACGGGCGGATGCTCAGTTCCTTGAAGAAGTCGCGGTTCTTGGCGGAAGCCGCAACGTAGCGTGGAGAAAGAAGTCCTCCGACAACGGGTAGGCTCGACGCTGCTTGAATGAACATTCGGCGATTTATCATTTTGAGTCAATCCTAATGTGGATCGCAGGATGCGGGGCGGTTCATCGCAGAGATCACGAGAGAGAGACATGAGTCATTCTTCCACGGCTCCGGCGTCCCTGTGATCCCCTTGTTAGATTTTTGCTCCTGCACCTGTCAATTAGCGTCGACAATTTCGAGGCGGCGAGCACATCTAAGAAATTGTTTTGCGGTGCAGAATTTTAGTGGCGTATGGCCGATACTTCTTTGATTGCGCAGACTCTATTCCTGAGCTTTCACCCTGTCAAGATAATTCTCGGCGACGAGGTAATCGGTCAGTTACTGGGGGACAAAATGGATTAAGCCAACAGCAAGGCTTCCAAAGCGATAGACACTTTCTTCAGCCTGACAATTGTTTGCCACCACTCTTGGACTTCTCTGTGCCTGTCAACTCTAACCGTCGTCGGCATGAAACAATAGCTCGCTTACGTTGCCGCCCACGTTCAAGGCTATCTGGCTTAACACCTCTTTGAACTTCTGCCTGGGATCAGCGACGCGCTTCTTCAACGTCTGCATCACGCTCATCAACACTTCGCGAGTTTTCGCTCCCTCTTCTCCTTGTGACCCGTGGCTCACGAAAAGCCGCTAGACATGATGGCTGACAGCAAGTAAACAAGCGACCTTAGCCGCCGAACTCGATAAGTTTGTTTATGACGAAGCGTTGGCATTGTTTCTGTGTTCGCCGCAGGCGCTCTATGCGGTCAACCGTGAAGTTGACTCACTCCTTACGCGACGACGTTCGATTTGGCTGAGTGCTACGTCAGCAGTAAGCATTGGTCACGCGGCGAAAGTAAATGACCGCGAGCGGGGAGAAGCCTGGCTTAGTGCTGTCAAAGCAAGTTCGCAATTCTCAGTCAGAACAGAGAGGGTGTAATTAAAACTGTGACTCGGCATTGAACTTTCAAGCATTGGCTTGACGAAGCTGAGTCCGCTATGATTTCCATTCTTTGTATGCTACATAGTCGGTATCTTGGTGTGTGCTGCATATGCTGCAAACCGGCGGTCGACTCGGCGCTCTGAATGCTGGGCGAGTCGGGTGCATTATTCAGCTAGGGGTTTAGGGTGTATTCCCCGCCGGAGGAGTTTTCGAAATGAGAACAGCAGCAACCTGCATCATTAGTTTAGTATTTGCGGGAGCGGCGGCAGCAATGGCTTACGCGCAGACTCCTGCGCCGCAAGTGGCTCCGGGACAATCGGGTCCGGCGCGTCAAGGGGGGAGAGGCGGTAGTCAGCAACCGATGCCGCCGGGTCCGAACCCGAACTCTCAATACCGTCTGGGACCTGATTCGATGCCGCAGGAAGGCGTCCCGAAAGGCGAAATCCGAGGGCCGTACACGCTACCCAGCAATGTCTATCCCGGCACTCAGCACACGTATTGGGTGTATGTGCCGGCACAGTACGACCGTGTGCATCCGGCTGCCCTGATGGTGTACCAGGACGGACAGGCCTTCAAAGATGAAAACGGCGACATCCGGGCACAGCACGTGATGGATAATCTCATCTACCGGCGCGAGATTCCGGTGATGATCGGGGTATTCATCAATCCGGGGCGCACACCGGAGCAGCCGGAGCCGTCACCGCAAACCGGTTGGGGTGACGGGACGACGAACCGCGCCACCGAATACAACACGCTCGACGATAAGTACGCGCGGGTGATCACCGAAGAACTGATGCCGGTGCTGGACAAAGATTACAACATTTCAAAGGACCCGGAGCAGCATGGCATCGGCGGATCGAGTTCGGGCGCCATTGCTGCTTTCACAGTCGCGTGGGAGCGACCCAACCATTTCCGCAAGGTGTTGAGCAACGTCGGTAGCTTCGTCAACATTCGTGGCGGGCATGTCTATCCGGAACGCGTGCTGGCGAGCGAGAAGAAACCGCTCCGAGTTTTTTTGTGCGACGGGCGGAATGATAACCGCGGACTGCGCAACGGTGTGTATGACGAGAAGCGTGACTGGTTCTTGCAGAATGTGCGGCTGATGAAGGCACTGACACAGAAGGGCTATGACGTGAACTACACGTGGGGTGTAAATCTGCACGGGCAAAAATTCGGCGGGGCGATCATGCCTGACATGATGCGATGGTTGTGGCGCGATGGGCCGGTGTCGACGGACCCGAACGATATGGTAGAGCGAGCATTACGCCAACCGGCCGCTCAAAAGAATTAATTGTCAACAAAATAGCTTACATTACATCTCTGCCAACCAATTAAGCAGCTTTGGTTTTGTAAGAATATAAAGGGGAAGGAAGGAAGCGCCACGCCACATAACGGGTGTTGGACTATACCTCTGCGCGTTAGGTCGTTACCCGACGCTCTATTATATTTTCGACACTCACGATTAGAATTGCAATACAACCCACACACCAATGTCACGTTTCTCGCCGACTATCAGATTGCAGATGAGTAATCGAATTCGTGCTCTGGATTTTCGCGCGACCGCTTTTCACCAACAAATGAGAAAGGGATTAGCATATGATTTCACGCATTGACAAATTGCCTGTCGAACTGCCGATACCGAGTAACCCGTCACCGAACGACGCCGCCGCCGTGCAGGAACTCCTCGGAGGACGTTTCGGCGAGATGTCCACATTGATGAACTACACTTTTCAGTCGTTCAACTTCCGCGGGCGCGACAAGGTGCTGCGTCCGTTCTATGATCTCATCGCCAACATCGCCGCCGAAGAGTACAGCCATATCGAGACCGTCTCTTACGCCATCAACCTGCTGTTGACCGGCACGACCAAACGCGGCACTGATCCAACGAAAACACCTCTCAAAAACGCGACCGACGCGCGCAACACATATCACTTCATCGCCAGCGGTCAGCAGGCGTTGCCCGTAGATTCGATGGGTGCTCCGTGGACCGGTCAAAACGTTTTCAACAGCGGCAACCTCAAGCTGGATTTACTACACAACTTCTTTTTGGAGTGCGGAGCACGCGCCAACAAGATTCGTGTCTATGAGATGGTTGACGACCCGACGGCACGTGCTGCGGTCGGGTACTTGCTCGTACGCGGTGGCGTTCACATCGTCGCTTACGCCAGAGCCTTAGAGGTCTTGACCGGTGTTGACCTCAAACCGATGTTCCCGATACCGGACATCAGCAACAAGAAATTCCCGGAAGCTAAAAAGTTGGAAGATCAAGGACTTCACCGCATCATGTATCGTTTCAGTAAGGATGACTACACGGAACTGGCGCAAATATGGAAGGGACCGCACCCGGAAGACGGTTCGGCATTGATTGTCGAAGATAATCTGCCGGAAGGATTTGCGCCGCCTAATCTCGCTGAGGAACCGCAATTGACTGCGCCCGGCATTGACCCTGAGTTTCTTAAAGAAGTCGCAAAGCGTTTGTCCCTCTGATCATTCAGCGCGACTCGCTCGTACATCGCTCACCAGTACTGTTGTCAGCACTGGTGAGCGAATCAATTTATTGACGTTTTGTATGATCGCGACCGCCATGCCGGTGTCGAACAGACGCTCGCGCCGCTTACTAAGTACACCGTAATTTAAGTTTTGCGATATTTAATATTCTCTGCATGAACCTGCTCGTAATGCCGATTGAGTTTCGTTCTTGCTGACTCGATGGAGAATTGCCAAGTGATCTGGAT
>JALZJL010000401.1 GCA_030859785.1 Acidobacteriota bacterium | reverse complement strand
GGACGCCCGGAAGCAATCTGCACGATGGGCGAAATGGTAAAGCCGTTGAAGATCGCGCGCCCAACTCTGCTATCAGAAGTGTTAGAGAAGAACGTCGGGTTCCAAACCACGCTCGCCACAAACCTGTGCGGAATGTCGAAACCGGTCCGTCCATTTTCAAGGCTGTAGTCGAACGGATTGAGCGGCACATTGCCGGTGGTAAACGTTTGCGAGAATTGCCCGGTGTCGGTCGCCTTCGAGAACGTATAGTTGATCTGGAATTGAAGCCCCTTCTCCAAGCGACGATTGAGTTGGAGCACCAAAGCCTCATATTCAGATTTGATACTGCTGCGAATCTCAGTCATGCGCGCGAAGCTGGCATTCGGTCGGCTGGTGAAACGGGGAAAGCGGAAAGTCTGCCCGCTCAAGTCTCCACCGACGACCGTGAAGGGAGTAAACTGCGTCGGGAAATCCAGGTTCGTGTCCACAAAAGTGGGAAGCCTGCGACCGAGGCTCACGAGAACCGAAACGGATGCCACAGTATTCTTCGCAACCTCACGCTCAAACACCAAATCGGCCTGATGAATCTGCGGGTTAGCCATGTTCCGGCTAAAGAAGATGATGTCCGGGCGCGTCGTCGTCCCGGTTGGTGCGGTGGTGACAACATTCGGATAGGTCGGAGACCCCGCTGTGGCTGGCAAGAATTGGAATTGAAGCTGACCACTAGATACGCCCGTGTTGGTGATAGCGTTCGAGATGGTCGAATTAATGATTCGTCCATAGTAGATGCCATAGCCACCGCGTACCGAAGTCTTGCCATCGCCCGTGAGGTCGTAAGCGAACCCGAAACGCGGGCCAAAGTTGTTCTTGTCAGCTGGGAAGACGTTTGTTTGCGGAACAAGCGAATTCGGGATTTGCGGTTCAGGCATTTTTTCATACTCGTAGCGCAATCCCAGATTCACCGTCATTCGCGGGCTGACGCGTATGTCATCCTGAATGAAAAAGTTGTAGTCAGTTGTGCTGAACCTGAAAGCAGTCGGGCCAAACCCTTGTCTGAAGTCGGTGTAACGCTTTCCTGAAGGGATCGCAAAATCGCTTAGGAAGTCCGCGACATTGTTATATCTATAAGAACCGCCTTCCTGAAATAAATTATCAAGCAAGTCATTGACGCGGTTAATGTCTCCACCGAACTTGAAGATGTGATTGCCAGCCGTGTAAGTCATGGTATCGGCGTACTGCCAACGCTTCTCGTCGGGGTATGAACGACGCTCGAGGAAGTCGGGTTTACCGAAGGTGATAGCGTTGGTGATGAGAACTGACGGTGCACGACCATTGGGACCAGTCGTCGGCTCGCCAGGCGCAGGTTCCTGACTCAGTTGGAATTCGTTATCACGACCATACTGAAATCGCGCTTCATTAATTAATGCTGGCGAGATTATTGACGACAAACGCAAGTTGAGCGAATCAACATTCACGAAGTCGTCGCCAAAGCTCCGAATCCCGCGAGTCACGACGGCCTGTGATTGAATGCCGGCGGGCGCTTCCGCGCGCAAGCGATTGTACGTCGCGGTGAAGGTGTTGCTTGAGTTGATCTGCCAATCTATTTTCGGGAGAAGAATATACTGATCGCGTCGGCGCGGAACCTCACCTGTCAGGCCCTGTAAAAACGCTAGTCCGGCATCGCGTTGCGCGTTTGTGACGCCGCGCGAAGTGAGCGTGGCCTGATTCGCGGCGGTGAGATTGAAGGAGCCAATGGTCTCCGCCGCGACGGCGGGGAAGTTCTGCTTCTGCTGGTCGTAACTGAAAAAGAAGAAGAGTTTATTCTTCACAACCGGGCCGCCGACTGCGCCGCCGTACTGGAGCCGGCGATCCGTTGGCTTCAATGCAACAATCTGAGTATTGGGCGGAGTACCAATCGTCCGGAAACCGAAAGCGTTACGCGCACCCAACTTATTATCGCGGTCGTAGAAGAAGGCCGAGCCGTGAAACTCATTCGTCCCACTCTTGGTGACAGCGTTGACGACGCCGCCCGCCGCCCGCCCATATTCGGCGGAGTAGTTTGAAGTATTAACCTGAAACTCGCGGATTGACGCCTGGCTGATAACGTAGGGAATGCGCGTGCGTCCACGCTCTTCAGAAAAGAACGCCTGATTGTTATCTCCACCGTCAACCGTATTATTGTTCAGGAGTCCGGACACGCCACGGAAACTAATCAAGCCGAAAGCACCATCCGGTACTGCGCCTGGCGTCAAGAGTGCGAAATTAGACCAGCGGCGACCGTTGATCGGAAGCTCGTTGATCGATGTCTGGTTAATGTTGCTGGAAAAATCCTGCTGCGTTGTATTGATGACCGGGGCTTCGCCGGTCACTTCGACGACCTCTGAACTGCCTGAGACAGCGAGCGGGATGTCGAGCGTGGTGACGCGGCCTACTTCGACCACGATCTTTGGTTGCGTGAACGGCGCGAAGCCCTGCACGTTGATCGTCACGGTGTAGTTGCCGGGCTGAAGCTGGACGGCGCGAAAGCGGCCTTCGTCGTCTGATGTCGCGGTGCTCTCGCGGTTAGTTTCCTCGTTACGCACGCTCACGGTCGCGTTCGGGATGACCGCGCCTTGCGGGTCCTTAACGACACCGCCGATGGCGCCGTCAGTTGTCGATTGGGCCGGCACCGTCGCATTCAGGCAAGCGAGCAGACAAAGCGTAGCGAATGAAAAGCGGAAAAACTTAGTCATGAAACAGACTCCTTAAATCAAAGTTTAAATGTGGGGCGATTCATTGGTTGGGCCGAAGAAATCCAGCGACCCGAAATTTCTGAAGTCGTTATCGTGCGTGTCAGCCGTCGCACACTTATCCGTCAACGTCTGCCAGCGAGGCGTCAGGCCCGCGCCGGATAGACTCCATCGTTGAATGGTTTTGTTTCAGTATTTGTAACACCTGGTAACACGCTATCTGAACACTACCAAAGCGTTAGTTTCACACTGGTGAGAACCGATCATTTCTTTGATTAAACCAAACTTATACCATAGCGTCCGATGGTTGCGCGAATCTTACGATGACGTGAACGGGATGTTAAATGACGTGGCCTAACGGACGAGCATTGACGGGGCCGCGACGGTCAAGCAAGGCGGATTTGTTCACGGATTCGATGGTGTGTGTGGCGACGTTCGCGACCTGACCCAAACGTCACGCCCGTAAGACGTATGGCCGCCAATCCATCTCACTGATGCAGACTGGCAGCCACACTTCGCATATCACAAATTTTCCTTCAGGGCAGAGTCACGCGCTTCGTGCTGCTGAACGTGCCACCGGTGTATGTGCCGCCTAGCCTGAGCAGCAGCGAGTCACCCGCCGCCCCCGGATTTGGGAAAGTGACGGTGAATGAAGCCGAAGCACCGGGCGCGATGCTGCCGAAGGTTTGCGGCAGAGGTGCGCCGTTCGCCGCGCCGAGCGTCGCCTGCGTCAGCGTCACCGCCGAAGCCGCGACGACGCCTTGATTCTGTACTGTGACCGTTGCCACCACGTCACTTCCAGAACGTGCCAGGACGGAGGTCGTCACCAATCTGGTTGTCGCGCAGGCGGTGTTGCATCCGAGCGTGAGGTCGAACGTCACCACGCCGCGATTACTCGACCCGTCCTGGAGTTGCAGCATCAGTGTGATGGTCTGTCCGCACTCGCCGTTGGCGGTGAAGGAGAATGCTTTGCTGGCCGACGCGCCGGAAGCGACCGCGCCGTATGTTTGTGGCCCGCTCGGCGCGATGACATTCGCCGATGGCTGAAGCGTCGCCGTGAGGTTCGATGTGGAGTTGGCGCCGCTGTTCGTGATGCCGAGGCTGACGGTAACGCGCTCGCCCGGATCGACGGCGTTGTTTGCCGCCGGGCAACTTTCGTTCGTCAGTGTCGCGCCCGCCGCGGCGAGCGTGTCGCCGAGCGTGAAGTAGGCGATGGGGGCGTCGTGGTCAGAGATACGTTCGGGACGATTCGGGTCGTTGCGGAACGTTTCGGGGAAATCGGCATCAACGTGCGCGATAAATGTGCGAGTTAGGCTCTGGCGGAAATCATCGTTAACCAGAATGTGGTCGAGCACCTGCGCGTTGCCGTCGAAGCTGAAGGTGTAGCGCTCGCTGACCGGAACATCTTCAATAGCGTTGTGAAGGTCCGGGTTGACCAAATCGCTTGACGCCAGCACCACCTGATCGGGCGGCGCTGGCGTGCCTTTGATAGTGCCGATTGAATCGACGTAGCCGTCGTTGAACTGAAAGGCATTGAAATCGCCGATGGCAACGATGCGCTCGGAAGGATTGTTGCTCTGCCGTGTCTGAATCAAGTTGGCGAGAAACTCAGCCTGCGCGCGTCGCTTCGCGCGAACGCGGCGACCGTTGTCCGTATTTTCTTCTGCGCCGATTAGTGATCGCAGGTGGTTGACGATCACGGTGAAGTCAAATGCGCCGCCGCCCGGACGTGTCGCGGAAGCAAGCAGCACGAGCGGCGGTCGGTCGTTGAGTGTCTCCGGTTGACCGTCCACCGGATTGATGTACGTGACGGTTTTACCTTCCTGCGTCACGTTGATGACGGTGACGCGCGAAGATTTAACGAGAAAGCCCACGTCGATACCGCCGATGTCATTGCCTTCTTCCAAGTATGCTTGATAGTTCGGGTTGGGCTGGGCCGCCGCCACCGCGTCGTTGTTAAGTTTGGTGGCGAATGTTTGCAGCGTCGAAAGATTTTCGAACTCGATGACGCCGAGCACGTCCGGTGTGCGCAGGATGTTGCGAACGGCGAGCGACGCTTTGTTGAGACGGTTGTTGAAAGCAGTTGGGGTCAGCACCGGATCGCCGACGCCGGGGTCGTTTGTCGTATCGAAGAATCGCTCAAGGTTAAAAGAGCTAATGGTCAACTCGTCAGCGTCCGGCGTCGGCACGGGGACGGCGCTCGTGTTGCCACTGACACCAGGCGACGGCGAGACCGAAGGCGGATCAGGCAAAATCGTGTAGGTGCGGAAGCCGAAGTCGAGCGGGCCGACGAGGTTGGTGACAATCGCGCCGGCGGTGACGTTGATGGCGGATGCGCCCGGTTGCGCATCGCTGTCCACGCGCAGACGCTCAGGATTCTCATCGAAACGCGGGACGTTGGCTGGGCCAGGCGTAGGGATGGGATCGGAGATCGCGATGCCGGGTTCGCGGAAGGGACGCGCGACGCCCGTGACCACGCCGTAAAAGAGGCCGTTGCTCGTCGAGGTCGCGTTCGGCTCGCTGACGAAGCCGTCTGTCGGGGCGACGACCGTGAGGGACGCGACGCTCACACGCATCCCCTCATACTCTTCGAGCGTGTCAAGCGAGTTCGACGTTTCCGAAGGAGCGGTCGTTTCAGTGGCGGTGATGGAGATAGGCGCGGGTAGCGCGTTGCCGCTCGAAAGCAGACTCACAGTCGCAAAGCCGAGTTCCGTTAACGGCGGGCTGTTCGGGTCTTGCGAAGGGATGAACTCCTGAACGGTCGCCGTGACTTGCACACGATTTCCGACCGCCGCGGCTGCGGGCGGAGCGGAAGACGTGAAGACGAAGATGCCTTCGGAGGTGTTCGGGTCAGCGTCAATGCCGGCATCCGGCTCTTGAATAAAGAAGCCGTTGCTCTGAGTTGCCGTGACGATGCCGGTCGTGGTGACGGATGAACCGTTGAATGTCGAAGCCGTGCCGCTGCCCTGAATCGTGTGAATCGCCGTGAGGGTCACGTCGTCGTTCGTGATCGTGCCGGTGCCTTGCCCGTCGGCTACCGTCGCGCCGGAAACATTCGAGACGTTGACGAAGAATGTTTCGTTCAGCTCGGTCGTCGTGTCGCCGTTGACAGTGACGGTGAAGGCGTAAGTCGAACTGCCTTGCGGGATCGTCTGCGCGGTCAGGCTGCGCGTCACGTAATCGTTGTCGGCAACAGTCGCCGTACCATCCGCGGTCGCGATGTCGAACGCCACACCGCCTGCGCCCGCCGGCGACGAGAGGCTCACCGTAAAGTCAAAAGCGGTCGTGCCGCTGTTGCCCTCAGCCCGCATCACATTATTGATAGAGAGCGACGGCGTAGAGGTTCCGGTGCCGTTTGCGGTGATCGAAAAGTCGTCGACCGCGAGGCCGTCGTCCGCGCCCGAAGCGTCGAAACTCGTCCAGCGGATGAAAAAAGTTGCGCCGGCGGCGATGCTCAGTCCCGTGATGTTAGCGGATATTGTCGTGCGGTTAGCGGCGTCGTTACCGTCCTTCGCGCCGGTCGTCGCCGTGTTCGGTGTCGTGAAGTCGAGCGCGTCGACATCCGTGTAAGTCCCGGTCGAAAGGTCTGTGGCATCGGTGCTGTACTGAAAGTCAATGCGGTCGGTGCGCGCCGCGGTGCCGAGTCGCCATTCCTCGCCGGTGTACGTGACGCTCAGCGACGTGATGGGGCCGCCCGTGTTGTTCGTCAACTTCGCGCCGATGACGGGAATTAACGTCCCGCTCTGGAGTCCGCCGAACGCGCGCTCAGTCGCGCCGGTCGCGCCATAACTGTACGTATCGCCGGTGTTGCTACCGCCGTTGTCAGCCGCGTACTGCTCGTTGTCGCGCGCGCCACCACCCGTTTCAGTTAAGTACCACCCGACCGGCAACGTCGTGTTCGCCGTGCCGGTGTCTGCCAGCGTGTCGAAGTTTTCGACGACCGGGACGCCGCTCGCGTTGATGCTGACGCTGCCCGTACCGGTGTCGGCAAAGGCGGATTCAATCAGAGAAGAAACGGGTTGCAGCGTTAAGCATGCGACGGCTAAGACAGCCACCATTTGACGGCGCGCGGAAGTAGCGCGTCGTCTGCGAAGAGGCGATGAAAACACAGGCGGATCCTTTCGTGGTTGGGACGGGGTTCGCGTCTTGACCATCCAGTGAAGACGCTTCGGGTGACAGGTTCGGCGACGCTTTTACTCGACAACCGTCAGCGGTGTCAAAGCAGTCAGGCCGGTTGTATTGGTCAAGCGAAAGCGTGACTGTATCGCCCGCGTGCTGAGTAAAAGTTAACGCGAGATTACATTTGCCTTAAACATTAGGCAAACCCAGGTAGTGTCCTAAATCTGTGTTGCTGGATTTGAGAAGGTTCTATGCTAAATCAGAGCACACGAGTTTGGGACAGGAGACATAACACAGAGACCGAAGAGATTAAGACACAGAGGTCACAGAGCAGACACAACGGTTCTGCGGTTCTCTGTGTGCTCTGTGTGACCTCTGTGCCTCTGTGTTACAGACGGTCTTGCTCGACTTGTTCACTGCTGTACCATTCTCCGATGTTCTGATTTAGTTGCAGCAAACCGCCATCTTGCAAAAGTCGAAACGCAATATAAGGTTATAACTTGCAATGAGGGCAAGCACGAAAATAAGAATCCCGAGCAAGTGACGTTTCATGCCCCAACTATACAGCAATACAGATTTATGACACTACTCTCCTTCATACGCGCTCGCAGATGATCGCGATGCCCTGGCCGCCGCCGATGCACGCGGTCGCCAAACCGTAACGCCCGCCGCGTCGCCGCAACTCCAACAGCATCGTCAATACGAGGCGCGTGCCCGAAGCACCGAGCGGGTGGCCGAGTGCAATCGCGCCGCCGTTGACGTTGGTGCGCGCGCGGTCAAGCCCCAGCTCTTTCTCGACCGCGAGATACTGCGCCGCGAACGCTTCGTTGACTTCGATCAGATCAATCTGTTCGAGCTTCAGATTCGCGCGCTCCAGAACTTTGCGCACCGCCGGGACGGGGCCGATGCCCATGATGTCCGGCTCGACGCCGGCATACGCCCAACTGACGATGCGACCCAACGGCTTCACGCCGCTCCGCGCGACGTAATCTTCGCCCGCGATGACGAGCGCCGCCGCGCCATCGACGATCCCCGAAGCGTTGCCGGCGGTGACGAATCCATCCTTGCTGAATGCGGTCGGCAGCTTCGCTAAGATTTCAAGCGTCGTGTCGGGGCGCAGATGATCGTCACGCTCGACGAGGTTGACGCCTTTGCGCGTCTTCACCTCGACCGGCGTAATCTCTTCGGCGAAGACGCCGGAGTTTTGCGCGCGCGCGGCCTCCTGTTGTGAACGCAGCGCGTACTGATCCTGCTCTTCGCGCGTAATTTCGTAGCGGCGCGCCAGGTTCTCCGCCGTCCCCGCCATCGTCGTGTTGCAGTAGGTGTCAAGGAGGGCGACCATCAAACTATCTTCCAGTTTGCCCTGGCCGAGCGCGAAACCGGAGCGCGCGCCGTAGATCACGTGCGGTGCCTGCGACATCGACTCCATTCCGCCGACGAGCGCCGTCACGGCCTCGCCGAGTTGAATCATCTGCGCGCCGGAGACGATTGATTGAATGCCGCTGCCGCACAGACGGTTAACGGTCAGTGCCGGGCGGTCGGCGGGAACGCCCGCCCTCAACGCGACATGACGCGCGCCGTAGATCGCATCGCCTGAAGTCTGCAAAGCATTACCGATGATTGTGTGGTCAATCTCCTCCGCCGCGACGCCGGTCGCCGCGAGCGCGCCACGAGCCGCCGCCGCCGCCAAATCAATCGCCTTCACATCCTTCAACGCACCGACGTAGCCGGCCATCGGCGTGCGCTTGCCGCCTAAAATGAAAACATCACGAGCCATATTCAATTAACTCCTTTGTAAAAATTGATGTGGTCGCTACATGAGATAAATCTCATCTGGGTTGCTCAGGTATAATTCAAAGAATTCACTCACGCTCTGCGCGACACAACGTGGTTCGCTACCATCAAAATAGTCGATATGCACCGACGACTCATCGTCGTTTTTGTATCTCAGGCAATAGAGGTGAGAATCAATCAAGAAATCCGCGAATAAGAGGTACGATGTATTGTATTTCTCATTCTCTGAGACAACTCGCTCAAGCGACCACAGTGAAAACATCAGGCCGTCCATCTCACCTTCGGCCATGCCGCCGACAGCGGTATAGATCTGTCTAACATCCTTTGAGATTGCGCGGTCTATAGAACCTAATACATCTGTAACCTGCGCTTCAGCGAGAGGCGGAAGCAGATGAATGCCTTCACGCTGCCACTTCTCGATCACCTTGCTAAATGCACCGAATCCAATCATCTCATTGAAAAGAGGAAGAAACTAACAAATGATGAACAAAAGCACCGTTCTGATTGGCTTTCCCTTTTCCCTTTTGCCTTACTGCTTACGTTCTTCAAGGTAGCGCATACGCCACGACGTGGTCGCCTATCTTGGTTCTTAGTTTGCCGTGTCCTCCAGCGGCAATCACGACAAATTGTTTGCCGCTTTCACTGAGACGATAAGTCATCGGCGTTGCCTGTGCGCTGGCAGGTAACTCTCCCTTCCATACTTCCTTTCCAGTCTCAGTATCAAAGGCGCGTAAATAGGTATCCATTGCAGCGCCGATGAAGACGAGGCCTCCGGCGGTGACGATGCCGCCTCCGAGGTTGATTGAACCCCATTCCGAAGCCTTCGGAATCATCGCGAGTTGGGGGATTGTTCCCAGCGGAACGTCCCACTTCACTTCGCCGTTTGAAAGATCAATCGCTGTCAATGCTCCCCAGGGTGGCGCATTGCAAGGCGCGCCACTCGGAGCCAGCAACGGCTCACGGTACGCCAGAAGTTTGTCCGTCATTCGACCGAACTCGCCTTGCAGTCTGACTCCTTCGCTGGATGTTTTCAGCTTATCGAATGCTTCACGCGGCATCAGTTTGACAACGGTTGCCAGCCGATTCGTCGCTGTAATGAGAAGATTGCCTTTGGCATCGTAAGCCATCCCGCCCCAGTTCACGCCGCCGACGTTACCGGGGAACATAATCGCGCCTTCAAAGCTGGGCGGCGTGAAGATGCCTTCCGAGCGCAGCGATTTGATTTTATCGCGGCACCAATCACGATCAGCAGGTGTTATCCCCCAGGCATCTTCAGGCGTCAGCTTGTTTGGAACAATCGGGCGCGGGAGTATGGGGAAAGGTTGCGTGGCCGAAGCTTTCTCTTCGGGAACGGTGCTCGGTGGTACGGCTCGCTCTTCGATTGGGAAAAGCGGTTTGCCTGTCTCACGATGAAGCACAAAGATGTGTCCCATCTTTGTTCCAACTATCACCGCCGGGATGTTTTGCCTGTGACGTCTGAGGTTGATCAGCATCGGCTGTGCGGCAACGTCGTAGTCCCATAAGTCGTGATGCACCACTTGAAAGTGCCACACGACTTTGCCTGTCGAAGCGCGCAATGCGACAACTGAATTGGCGTAGCGATTGTCGCCCTTCCGCTCGCCGCCGTAGAAATCAGGACTGGGACTGCTGGTTGGAACGAAGATCAAGCCGCGCTCAAGGTCTGCTGAAATGATCGACCAGGCATTAGCCGCGCCGGTGCGATTCGCGCTCGCTCCATCCCACGTCTTTCGCGCCGGATCTGTGGCTTGTTGCGGAATCGGGTCCCAATGCCAACGCAACTTGCCGGTGCGTGCGTCGTATGCGCGAACAACTCCGCGCTCTACTTCAACGCCGCGATTATCGCCCATCGAAGACCCGACGACGATCAAGTCGCCGATCACTGCCGGCGGAGAAGTCACTTGATACTGGCCTACTTCCAGCCGCACGTCACGAGTCAGATCAGCTTGTCCGTCTTGCCCGAAGTCTCTGCAAAGCGTTCCGGTCGCAGCATCGAGGGCTATCAAACGAGCATCCAGCGTGGCGATAAAGATGCGGCGACGGCAAGCGGAGCCGGGTTTGAGCTTTTCATCAAGCCAGGTTGAAACACCGCGCGAGGTGACTTCAGAATAGTTGATTGAGGAATCTACTTTGGGATCATAAACCCATCGCTCATTGCCCGTTTCAGGATCGAGCGCGATGACGCGGCTGAAAGGTGTGCTGAGGTAGAGCGTCCCTTCAACCAGAATCGGCGTCGCTTCAAAAGCCGCTTTACTTGCGGAGCGGCCTTTGATGTTGATGTCACCTGTGCGGTACGTCCATGCGACTTTGAGGTTCTTCACATTGTCTCGATTGATGTGATCCAGCGGCGAGTAGCGCGAGCCTTCGGAATCACCTCCGTAAGCAGGCCAATCAGCCACAGTGCTTGATGATTGATTAGTGGCTTTAGCTACAGCTGATTTCCGGTGAACCTGGAAGCCTGACAAAGATGATGCGGCGAATACAAGTATGATTGTTGCGCTAATAGGTCGCAGGTTCACAAATCTACCCTTTCTCAATCCAAGTTAGGCTTGCACCATTTCCCCTGGTTAACTGACCATTACTTTACCATCTTGAACTGAAGGATAAGCCGCAACTTGGAAATTATCTTCCCAAGCTACGGTACCAAGCTCTCGACATTTCTGGACTTCGACATGATAGCCATGTAAGCGCAGAAGATGAACCATTTCCCACATCTGCTTGATGCACTCCTCAGCACTCGACTTGAACCAAAAGATTGCCCGCTTCCTATCGAAACTGTCGTGAGGAGTTGGCAGATTCTTGTTGAACCAAACCATGACTTCGCGCAACTGCTTCCATTCCTCCGAAGCCAATTCGCCTGAACCCAACAGAGCATAAGCTGCTGTGAAGACACCTTGAGGCTGACGTGAATCCTCATCTATCTGTGTGATAACAAAACGCATGAACATTGGCGTGATTGTTCAAGATGACCGGCTGAATTTTGCATTGATGCTTGACTTAAAGAAAGGGGCCGAACTTGCAATTAGACCGTCCGACAGAAATTGTAATATACTCCGGTGTCGGTTGACCCGCCCCGGCGGAGGCACATCACGCCCCGCCAGAATCAAACAACTCCTCTCACGCTTCGCTAAAACATTCCGCTTCCCCGCATGTCTAAAAAATCAACGTCGCACGTTCAGATAACGTCGGATCAACGGCCGTCCGTTGGCGCGAGGCCGTGGCTTCATCGGCCCGTCGTCGATCTCGTCGTCGGGTGCGGCGCGTGGTCGGGGCCGTTGCTGCTCGCGGCTTATTGGCTGGGGACGACGAGCACGGTCGGCTTGTCAGTCGCGTTCTACGCGCTGGCGCTGGCGTTCAACTACCCGCACTACATGGCGACGCTGCATCGCGCCTACAGCACGCGCGACGACTTCACGAAGTATCGCATCTTCACTGTTCACCTGACGGCGCTGACCTTGCTGACGATGATCCTCGCACACTTGTCGCCGCGGACGCTGCCGTGGATTTTCACGCTCTACGTGACGTGGAGTCCGTGGCATTACACGGGGCAGAACTTCGGTCTGGCGATGATGTTCGCGCGGCGCGGCGGGGCCACTCCGGGGCGGGCGGAGCGTCACGCGCTGTACGCGGCGTTCGTCGCGTCATACTTGTTGCTCTTCCTCGGCTTTCACACAGGCGCGTCCGACGACCGGCTGGTGTTGTCGCTCGGCCTGCCGCATCTCTTTTCGCGCGGCGCGCAGGTGGTGCTGTTCTACGTCTTCGTGGTGGCGGGTGGTTGGGCGCTGTTCAGGCTGAGTCGGCAGGTCGGATGGCGTCAGATACATGCGCCGCTCGTGCTCTTTAGCACGCAGTTTCTATGGTTCGTGCTGCCGGCGATGCTGACTCTGATTTATGGCGCGCAACTGCCGCAGACACGCTACAGCACAGGCATCTTGGCGATCATGCACGCGGCGCAGTACATGTGGATCACGAGCTACTACGCGCGGCGCGAGGCGCAGCAACAGGATCACGGAGCCGCGTCGTGGAGTCCGTGGGTTTACTTCGGCACACTGGTTGTCGGTGGCATCGTGCTGTTCGTGCCGGGGCCGTGGCTGATTAGTTACGTCCTCCGTTATGACTACGCCGCCAGCTTTTTGATCTTCACCGCGGTCATTAACATTCATCACTTCATGCTCGACGGCGCTATCTGGAAACTCCGCGACGGGCGCATCGCC
>JALZJL010000383.1 GCA_030859785.1 Acidobacteriota bacterium | reverse complement strand
CGGCTTCGAGCGGCGGCGTGCTGCCGCTGACGACTGTCGCGTCGTCGCGCTCCTCGTGCGATGTGTCGC
Source organism: Acidobacteriota bacterium (assembly GCA_030859785.1). Classification (GTDB taxonomy): domain Bacteria; phylum Acidobacteriota; class Blastocatellia; order Pyrinomonadales; family Pyrinomonadaceae; genus JACDEG01. Next base: position 19,795 of record JALZJL010000383.1, on the reverse strand, counting down.
GCGCCGGAATGTTGGCGGTGGTCGGAGCGCCAATCGCGCCCAGATCACTGGCGGGTTGAATCGCCGCGAAATGTCCGCTTGTTATTACCGCGTCATCGGACGTCACTTCGGCGGCAGCAAATGAAAACGCTTCGGATAGTTGGCTGGCGGTCTGGAATCTGTCTTCCGGGCGTTTCGACAACGCTCGCGCGACGACGTAATCGATTGAGATGGACAAGTCGGGTCGCTCGGTCAGCACTGATGGCGCGGGTTCCTGCAAGTGCTTCATCATGATCGTTGTCGACGAGTCGCCGGTGAACGGGACGTGGCCGGTCAGCATCTCGTAGAGGATGATGCCGAGCGAATAAATGTCGGAGCGCGCATCAATTCCGGATGACTGCGAGCACTGTTCGGGCGACATGTATTGCGGTGTCCCGATAATCAGGTTCGGGGAGGTCAGCGCCGGGTCGACACCGCCCTCCGGCTCCTGAATCTTAGCGATACCGAAGTCCAGAACCTTCGCCCAGTCCTGCCCCGCGCCGACCTCTTCGAGCATGATGTTGTCGCTCTTCAAGTCGCGGTGAATAACGCCTTCGCGGTGCGCCGCGTCGAGCGCGCCGCAGATTTGGCGGTTGATTTCACTGACGCGCGCGGGCGGAAGTGGCCCATCGCGTCGGATCACTTCCTTCAGCGTGAACCCGCGCAGGTACTCCATCACCAGGAAGACGATGCCGTTCCCCGACTCGCCAAAGTCGGTGACGGTCAGTGCGTGCGGGTGCGAGATGCGCGAAGCGGCTTTCGCCTCGCGTGTGAAGCGGGCGACGATATTGGTGTCGGCAGCGAGAGACGGGTGCAGCACTTTGATCGCGACGGTCTTTTCCATCAAGACATGCGTCGCGCGATAGACCGTCCCCATGCCGCCTTCGTCGAGGCGCTCTTCGATGCGGTATTTATCTGCGAGCATCTGGCCGATCAAATCGTCACCCGTCTTGACGAGCGCCGTGCCGTCAGCCGAACACAAAGTATTGTCGCCCTGATACTCCGTACCGCATTTCGGACAGGTCTTCATCAGCTCGTTTGACGCACCGCCTTTACAAGATTTTGATGAGTGGGAGAGGACGGAGCGTATCACACCGTTTCCGCGGCACGCAATAATTCGACTTGAATAGTCTTCGGCTAAAACGAGCCGGGGCTGAAGCGGCGAGGAGATTCTTCGCGGAGGATTTTTGGTTTCCGTGCCTGCTACCACTTTGAGTGTCGCGTTTTTTCATGTGCGAAAACAAAGGCGCGGGCGTGCCCCTTTTAAGAGAGCACGCCCGCCGTCGTTCACCTATCCTGAACTGCTGTGAACTAAACTTTCGCGAACACAATCACGAGCGCAAACAGTACCAGCGATTCGATCAGCGCGAGGCCGATGATCATCATGATCTGGATGCGTCCGGCGGCACCCGGATTACGCGCCGCGCCTTCCACCGCCGACGCGGCGATGCGCGATTGGCCGATGGCTCCGGCAGCAGCCGCAATCGCAAATCCGAACGCGGCCGCGATCTTGCCATATTTCTCTTCGGTTGATGCGTTGTCTGCGGCGGCCTGAATGGCCTGTGCGAGCGTCGGGGCGGCGGTCATCAACACGCCGACCACGGCGAAAAACGCCATTCTTAATTTACTCATAAGTCTTCACTCCTTTGAAGAGTCTGCTCAGTTCATCCAAAAGGAAGGCAAGAGAGATTGAGCTGGATTGGATCACAGTAATGTGCAGCATATTATTTCGCCCACATCCGGTATACAGCCGCCCCTCGTACAACGGCGCTCCAGCGATGCCGGCATCACCATCAGCCATCATCAATGAAGGCTAAAATTCCACACACCGTTCGCCCTTCTCAACTCGATTTACTCTTTCTTTCCCTTTAAACATAAGTATTAAAACCTACGTTCCAACGTGCGCGGGCGCGTGTGCCGCGTCGCTCAAAAGCGCGAAAAGCATGGATCAGAGGCCAGATGTCAGATGTTAGATGTTAGATAGTAGCTTTTGATTCACGTCCGACATCCAGCATCTGACATCTAACATCTTTTTTAAGTCAGCACCGGCGCGATCACTCCATCGTCGGCGGCGTGTGCGTGACTGGTGTCGTGTTCGCCGTGATGCTCATCATGCGGCGCATGCGACACCTCACCGATGTAAACCATCGAGAGGAAGATAAAGATGAACGTTTGAATGAACGCGACGAACAATCCCAGAGGCATTAACAGCACCGGCACCACCCAGTAGGTGTACGGCGGAAACAGTCCGGAGATATTGCCGACCACCTGCTCGTCCGCGAAGATGTTGCCGAAGAGACGGATGCCGAGTGACATCGGGCGGATTAAATTACTAATCAATTCAATCAGGAATAACAGCGGCGCAATCCCTAAGACCGGCCCGGCAAAGTGGCGCAGATGTCCGAACAAGCCGTTCTCTTTAATGCCGATGTAGTTGTAATAAACGAATGACGAGATGCCGAGCGCGAAGGTGACGCTGGTCGAAGCAGTCGGCGGCAAAAGTCCCGGAATGAATGCCAGCAGGTTCGAGACAAGGATCAGCATTCCGAATGTTGCGACGACGGGAAAATACTTCAGGCCGTGCGGCCCGATCACGTCAGCGATCAGGTCGCGCACTGCTAGCACGCCGACTTCAAGTGTCTGCTGCCCGCCCCCCGGCTCGTCTTCGGACAAGGCGCCTCCCTTCAGAATCCAGATCAGCGCCACCGTGATAATGCATGCGATGATGAACATCACGGTGTACCACGGCACGGCGTTCTCCGCGGTGTACGCGCCGAAAACTGTTTCCGCGTCAGTACCGAAGTTGGCGAAAATTTTATCCCAGACAGGCTTAGTGTACTCGACTTGAAAATGGTGGATGGGTTCGCCAATGTAGTGGTTAACAAACTCGACGACGACCGGCGTACCGTGCCCACCGCTGTGTCCGGCCTCTCCGCCTTCTGCTGGTGCAGCCAACAAGAACATTATTTACTCATCTCCTCGGTTCACGATAACGAAGTAAATTTGAAGCAATCCTTCTAACACCAACGCCGCCGCAAACGAGCACATCCCCAGCAACGTGGCCGGGAGCGACACAAGGTTCAGCAGGTACGCGGCGACGACGATTGCACCGACAATGAAATAACGAAGAACGTAGCGCGCGACTCGGATTTTCGGTCTCGTCCCCGCAAGATCGGGGGCGAACGCCGCGGCGAGGGCGGTGCGCAACCAGTGGTTATTCAGTAGCGAGAGGACGCCGCCCAGTAGCAAGCCGCTCGTGATGCGCCACGGCGCCACACCTGCGCTCAGCACGACGGCGACGGCGATCACAATACCCGTATTGCGAAACAGGCGCTGTTCCAGCACCGCCGGGTCTTCGTCCGCCGTCCGGGCGCGATGTCTCATACTGTTAGCAATTTGGCTCATCGCAGAACGGGTGATTTTACACGCCGTATCGCACGCTGTCGAGTTACCGGGGCGGCATCATTTACGAGATTTTTGAGATTACGCGAATGAATTCGTAGAAACCGACGACCGCACCGAGGACGATGCCGCCGACCACAAACCACGGACTTGTACCGAACCAGCGATCCAACACCCACCCGATAAACAGACACACCACCACTGCGCCGACAATCGCAAACGCGGCGGCGTACACCAGGCCGGTTTTGCGTGTTACTTCCTGTTCGTCGTTTTCCGACATCAGAGAAATGTTAACGACTGAAGGTTTGATTCTTCGATTCCAACGCTCAAAAGTGTACGCCGTTAAACCAAGCCCCATTCTTTGAGGACTACCAACAGCGGCGGCAATTGTTCCTGCCACAGCCAATCTACTTTAAGACGTAATCCCTTCAATACGACGCTACGAAAGATGCCGTCTTCGCCGACTTGCGCCGGGTGATAGATGCCGTCTTCGCCGAGCATGTAAAACTCGGCCTGCTTGCGCACCGGATCGATCAACCAGTATTCGCACACGCCGCCCTGTTCGTACTCGTAAAACTTTTCGCCCCGGTCGCTTGCGCGACTCTCCGGGCTGATGATCTCTAAAGCCATGTCCGCCGGGCCGCTCAAATGCGCATGCTTGATGCGGTCAAGATGCTCGCGGGACACAAAGATTAAATCAGGCTCGCGACCCGGAAGGCTTGTCCCTGTCTTCATCTGAAACGGCGCGGAGCGAACAACGCCGAGTTGATGAGCTTCGGCAAAGTGGCGCAGCAACGCAGTCAAAAAGTCTGCCAGATTTTGATGTCTGTCTGAAGCCGGACTCATAATAATCACCTCTCCTTCAACCCACTCGGCACGCACGTCCTCGTCCAGCCAGTCGAGAAACTCCGTGTAGGTCATCTTTGGAATCGGCATTGAAATTCCGGCCGGTGCCGCTTGCGATTTGCTTTCGATTTCCTGCTCCATCACATCAACTCCTGAAAGAATTTCGGTGCTGCTTATTTTACCTTCAAACTGTTTTCTCTGGTAACGCTTTGCTCTCGTCCGCGCGCCACAGTCTAAGAAAGCTAAGTCGCTCTTTGAAGCGTTGAGCTTACGGCTAGGCCGCGCGCCCGCGGCTGTTAAGCTCGACATCCCGCCCCGAAGAATTACCGCTCGCCGTGTCAGAAACAACTACAGTTTCGTTCGCGGATTTCAATTCATACGTAATCCCGCGCCACGTGATGCGTCGGGAGAAGCTTGCGGCAACTGCGTTATAAAGATAGAGCACCGCCGTCAGCGGCCACAGAAACAGGTGCGGCAGAAGACTGCGATTCAGACTCGCGCGCGACGACGCCAGCGGCAACGCAACCGCGCGCAGGCGGAGGAACGCCTTCCACATTCCCAGCGTGTAAATCCACAGAATGAGGGCGAGCGGCACTTCAACCGACAGGCCAAGCGCGGCGCGCGTCGCAACGAGCGCGAGTCCACCGAAGAAGACGAGCACGAACAGAAGATTTGAGACCAGCACGATCCTCCACAAGTGCGGCGCATAGACGCGCGTGATCTTCATCTGCCGCGTGGAAAATTCGACGAGTTGCGCGAACGTGCAGTCTTCGTATGTCGCGGTCAGACAATTTGGAACGAAGTAGATGGCAAGCTTGGCGCGCTGCAGCGTGCGTGTCAGCGTGAAGTCGTCGGAGACTGTGCCGTGCCACTGCCCCGCCACGTCGAGCCGCTCGAACGTCGCGCGCATCACTGCGGTCGAGCCGCCCCAGCAGAAATTGCTTGCGCCGTTGGCGCCGAGCGCAGATGCAATCGAAGCGTTCCACACTGAACGAAGGTGTGAAGCGAATCCGCCGGTGATGGAGATGAACCAGCGATAGCCGGTCGTCGCTCCGACGTTCTCATCGGCGAGCGGCGCGACCAGCGAACGCAGCCAGTGGGCACGTGGGCGCGCGTCTGTGTCAACGAAGACGAGCACCTCGCTCGCCGGGTCAATCTCACGCACAGCGGCGCGCAAATTATGAACCTTCTGCCCGGAGTCGTGAGCTTGCCCCGCGATGACCACGCGCACGCGCGGGATGCTCGCCTCGGCAAAGTCTCGCCGCACTGCTTCGACAGTCGCGAGCGCCGGGTCGTCGGCCCGATCCGCGACGAAGATAAGTTCATACGCCGGGTAGTGTTGTGCAAACAGCGCTTCGATGTTCACCCGCAACCCTTGATCGAGTCCGCGGCACGGCACAATCACCGACGCGAACGGCATAAACAACTGCCTCTTCGCGTTCATCTCGCGCCGCACATAAGCGAGGTAGCGCACGCCGCCGCGCAGCGAAAGGCCGCTCTGCAACAGAACGAGCGCGGCAAGTAAATAGAAGATGAGCATTCGGAACACGACAGCGCCCGCGTAACAAAGGCGCACACCCGACGGTTGATCTAACTCGAACAGCGTTCGACCATAACATTTTTCGGTTGGCCGCCTCAATGTGGTTGACGCTCAAGCGAAATGTCTTCGCGGGTCGTTGAAATCAGAACGCATCAAAACGTAAAGGACGCTGAAAAGGAGTGTTCCCCCAGCGTCCTTTGCATCTTCAACCTCACGCGCTCTCGGCGTTGAAACTTCGTCACTCTACGGACACATCGTCACCGCAACGCAACCCCGCCGCCGACGTTGAGCGTCGAGACCAGCGTCTGCGCCATCTTGATAAATGGTTGCGGATAGACGCCGCTCGCGACGACGCCGATGACACAGACGATCAGCGCCACCCTGAGCGCCGGTGAGAGCGACAGCGGGCGCGCGTCCCCTGCGCCTTCGCCGAGGTACATCGCGCGGATGAAGCGCGCGTAGTAATAAAACGAAACGACCGTGTTGATAGCCGCCCACGCTGCCAGCCAGTAGTACCACGCCTTCCCTTCCGCGTCGCCGCGCTGCACCAGTCCGCCGAACAGAAACCACTTGCCGATGAAGCCGCCGGTCAGCGGCAGTCCGCCCAGGCTGAGCATGAAAATCGCCATCATCAGCGCCATCCCCGGTGCCTTCTGCGCCAGCCCCAACATATCCTCGACTTCGTCGCCAATAATTCCGCGCCGCCGCAAACTGATGATGACGCCGAACGCGCCGATGTTCATAAATGTGTAGACGATGAGATAGAGAGCGAGTCCCGTGTAGCCGTAAGCGTTACCGGCGACGAGCGCGAGCAGTAGATAACCGGCGTTCGAGATTGACGAATATGCGAGCAGACGCTTCGAGTTTGTTTGCGTCACCGCTGCCCAATTACCGACCAGGATCGTGAGCGCCGCGATTAAACCGAGGAGCGGCGTCCAGTCGGCGCTCATCGCTCCGAGCGCCTCCATAAAGATGCGCGCAAGGAGGGCGAAGCTCGCGGCCTTTGAGCCGGTCGAAAGAAAGGCTGTGACCGAAGTCGGCGCACCTTGATAAGCGTCCGGCGCCCACATGTGAAACGGCACGGCGGAGATTTTGAAGAGCAATCCGGCGGCGAGCGCGATCATGCCGAGCAACAACAGCGGACGTATATCAACCGCCCACGCTATGCCTCCAGCCATCCCGCCGTATGCTTCGGCGACGCTACGCGCGATGTCGCCGAGATTGGTCGAGCCGGCCACCCCGAACAATAGAGACATGCCGTACAGCAACACCCCCGACGAGAATGCGCCGAGCAGAAAGTATTTCATCCCCGCCTCGTTCGACCGCCGCTCGCGTTTTGTGAAAGAGACGAGCACGTAGAACGTTAGCGCCATCAATTCAAGACTGATGTACAGCACGATCAAATCGTAGCCGGAAGCTAAAAACATCATCCCCGTGGTCGCAAACAACACCAGCGCGTAATACTCGCCGCGCTGCTCGCCTTCGATGTCGAGGTAGCGCAGTGAAATCGCCACCGTTAGCGCCGCTGCGACCAGGAAGATTAATTTGAAGACGACGGCGAATCCGTCAACCCGAATCGTGTCGTAGAAGCCGCTCAGGACGAACGCACTACTCTCCTCCGAACCTTGAAGAACCGGCCAACCGAGCACCAGCAACGAGGCGGCGGCGAGTGCGATTCCGCCGAGCGCAAAGTAGCCGACCACGCGACTCTTGCGGTACGGCAGCACGACCTCCATCACCAGCGCGACGCACGCGCAAACGGTCAGGATCAACTCCGGCGCGATCAGTTGCAAATCGCGCACATTGAATAATTCAGTCGTGTTGGCTTGGAGTAGCATGGGATTTAAGGCTTCAACCTTCGCTGGACAATTAGGTCTTCGCTACCTTCATCAGCAGCCGCAATGCTTCGTTCACTGCTTGACCATCATGAAAGACTGCTGCAACATCCGGGTCGAGCAACACAAGATTAGTGCCAGCTCGGTAACGCTCAACGTACTTGCCCCGTACTCTGCCCTTCAACTCGGAGAAATCATACTCAGCACGCATTTCGTCTTCTTGTTCTACATCAACTCTCTTCATAAGACTCTTTTTCACCGCGCGTTGGTTCGCGGGCGCTGATGATGCGAACGACTTCTCCATCATCCGTGTGCGAACCACGTTGACAGGCTTCGACGAAACCAATTCTTTGCAGGATGGAAACAACTTCGGCTGGCTTGAAAACAGAAACCTTGCCCATCTCAAGCAACCATCACGGTTTGTGTCCCGACATACTCGGCGTCCATTTCCGGTTCGCCATCCTCAAGCAGCATCTCAATTACTTCACGAAGATTAGCATTCAACTCATCAAGCGTTTCCGCTTGGGTATGCGCCCCGGGAAAGCTTGGAACATAACCAACATACAAGCCGGTGTCAGGACATTTCTCAACAATGGCTGTGTAAACTTTCATGTCTTTCCTCTGTTCGATTCGCAGTTATTTTTGGCGAGCCTCTTTTTCATAGCTCAGACTTAGCAATTATCAAATTACGTTAAAATTAGCACCGTAACATTTTAACCCTAGTTTTCGTGCGACCGCTTGTGAGGCGTTGTTTTCCCAAGCGGTGCTATACAACGGAATTGCACCGGCAGCACGCACCAAACGCGCCCATTCAGCCGTGACATCTTTGGCATAGCCTTTTCCGCGAAAATTCGGCAACGTCTCGACACCGGCTTCGTGAGCCTCTGACGTGATGCGAACGCTACGACAAACTGAGACAGCTCGATTTTTCTCGACGAGGGCGACAAATGGTTGCCAAGTGGGAAGTTCCTCAATCAATTTCTCAAAGCCGCCCTGTAATATCTCCGCATTCTTTTCCATAACGGCAAGCAGGGGTCTTGACGGTGGCAAAACATCTTGAGGAAATTGATATGCCAGACCTGTCCCTAATGTTTGCACAGGCGCGTGCTTTTCGAGCAGCCGCACGTATGTCTCAAAATGACGAGGCGGCTCGTTGAACTCGGTGTTCACCAGTGGCTCGTCCGCACATAGCGCATCCAATTCTTCGCAGAGATTCTCCGACAAATCAGCTCGGAATCGCCAGACGTTGCCCACTTGCGTGCGACCTAAAAACAAACGCGGAGCAGGAATGACTGCGCTGTCCGGTTCGTTCACAAACAAAAGCCGCGACTTAGTGTCGTGGGTGAATACCGCACGAACATGAATGTTCATTAGCTCCAAATCATTGGGCATATATTTCTTCATTCACATTTTGTAACAATATCTCAACCGTTGTCTCAACCCAACAGCATCGAACACATATTAGGCCGCCAGTAAGTCTTCATTCTGACTTCTGTGTTCTGTGTTCTGTGTTCTTTTCATTCCCCGCCGTCTCAACCGTGCGCGGCGACTGTCCCGGCATCGGATAGTCGGGGCGCACCTGCCGCACGACTGCATCGACCGGTTGTTGAATGTATCTAATGAATGGCGACGGGTAGACGCCGATCCATAACGCGAGGAAGACGAGTGGGAGCATGTAAGCCCATTCGCGCCCGGTCATGTCGGTCAGGCGTTCGTTCTTCGGATTGTCGATGTTGCCGAAGAACATGCGCTGATACAGCCACAGCATGTAACCGGCGTTGAGGATGATGCCGAGCGCCGCCCACGCCGCCCAGATTGGCTTCGCCTCGAACGCGCCGCGCATTGCTAAAAATTCCGAGATGAAGACGCACAGCAACGGTAGTCCGATGGCCGTCATCACCATCGCCAGAAAGACGGTCGCGTAGCCGGGCATGACGTGCGAGAGTCCGCCGAACTCTGCGACGCTGCGCGTGTGACGCCGCTCGTAGATGATGCCGACCAACAGGAACAGCGCCGCCGAGTAGATGCCGTGATTAATCATGTGCAGCACCGCGCCGTTCAAGCCGTTGGGGTTTAGCGCAAACAGTCCGAGCATCACGATGCCCATCGAAGAGACTGACGAATACGCGACCAGCTTCTTCACGTCGCCGTCGCGCTTCACGACGAAGTACATCGCGGCGAGCGCGCCGTAGATAATGCCGATAATCGCGAGCACGACCATCACGTTGCGGACGCCGAACGTGCCGAAGAAGCTTTGATCCGCCGCCGCCTTCGGGAACATCGGTAGATTAAAGCGGAAGAATCCATAGGTACCGAGCTTCAGCAGGATGCCGGCGAGGATGACGGAACCAGCGGTCGGCGCTTCGACGTGCGCATCGGGCAGCCACGTATGGAACGGGAACATTGGGACTTTGATCGCAAAGCCAAGCGCGAACGCGAAGAACAGTAAGACCTGCATCGCACCCATCGGCAACACCGAGCCGAGCGATTGCAGGTACATGATATTGAATGTGCCCGCGCCACTACGCGCCGCCGCGAGCGCGTTGTCGAGTAGCGCGCGTGCTTCCGGGTTGATTGACACCGCGCCGCCAATCACGTCGAGCGTCGCTGGCGTAATATGTGCGGCGAGCGTCGCGTCCTGCGTCAGGAAGTACATCTTCAAAACGCCCAAGAGCATCACGACCGAGCCGACCAGCGTGTACAGGAAAAACTTAATTGCCGCGTATAGACGCCGCTCGCCGCCCCAGATGCCGATCAGGAAGTACATCGGAACGAGCGACACTTCAAAGAACAGATAGAACAGAAACATGTCCGCCGCCGCGAAGACGCCGACCACCGCCGCCTGCAACAGCAGCAGCAAAACGTAATACTCCTTCTCGCGCTTCCCGATGTAATCCCATGACGAGAGCGACGCGATCACGCCGAGGAGCGTCGTCAACACGATCAACAGCACCGCCACCCCGTCCGCGCCCATCTGGTAACGCGCGCCGATGATCGGAATCCACTGCGCGTCTTCAATGAACTGCATCCCGCCCATCTCACGGTCGTAACCCAACAGTAGCAACGACACGACGAACACGACGCCGAACCACGCTGTCGCAAACATCTTAATCGCGCGCGGCTGTGTGTTCTTAAAGAGAGCCAGAATGATTACCGCGCCAATCGCCGGCAGCCATGTGATGATCGAGAGCAGAAATGGGATTCTCATGGGAAAGTTTTCAGTTTTGAGTTTTCAGTTTTCAGTCCGTTAGTTGAGGAGTTTTCAGTTTTCAGTCTGCGAATCGGTAACTTAACAGTTTTCAGTGGTGACTATTGAACATTGCCCGGCCTTCAGATTTTACTGAAAACTCAAAACTGAAAACTGTTAACTGTCAACGGCCACGAACTGCTGAGACGAAATCCGCGCCGAAGAAGAGCACGACGGCGACGACGAGGCCGAACACCATCACCAGCGCATAGTTCGCAGTCAAACCCGTCTGCGCCGCGCGGAACAGTGGCGACACCAGGCGCGCGACGAACATCGCGATAGTATTAACCAGCCCGTCAATCACGTAGTGGTCAGCGCCGCCGGTGACTCGACTCAACGTGCGTGTGATCCATGCCGTGCCATTCACCGCGCCATCAACCACCCGCGAGTCAACCGTGTAGACAGCCCGCGCCGCATCCATCGTGCGCCGCGTGAACAGCACGCCATAGAGTTCGTCAATCCAGTATTTGTTGAAGCTCGCGCGGTACAGCGGGCCGAGACGCGCCGCCCACGCGACAGGTAGACGCGGATTCTTAACATAGAACAGAACCCCCAGTCCGATGCCCAAACCAGCCGCGACAAGCGAGATGATAATGAACAACCATTCAGCGGCGGTGTGACTGCCGAGACTCTGCTCCGCCGCGTGCGCTAAATTAAATCCGGTGTCGCCATAAGGCGAGTGCGCGCTGCCATGTCCCGCGCCGCCCGCCCCGGCCTCGCTTCGTGCCGCGCCGTCATCATTCGGGACGAACGCCCCAGTCGAAGCGATCAACGCGCCGCTCTCTTCTTCACTTTTGCCTTTTACCTTTTGCCCTTTGCCTTGACTCGCGTGTCCGCCACCGACGGCATGCTCTTTTCCAAACTCGCCCGTCGCTGGATTCCAAATGATGGGATCGAGCCAATTGACGATGTTCAATCTCCCGCCGACGTGCGCGCCGCCAGTGAACGCGGGGCTGATGCCGACGAAGCCTCCAACAATCGCCAGCACCGCTAACACCGCCAGTGGAACCCACATCGACGGTGGCGACTCATGCGGTACGTGCGCACCGTGTCCCGGCGCATGATGGCCGGAACTGTGCAGGTCGTGCCCCTTGTCGAGTTCGTGCGCGATGCCGACGTGTTCGCCCGGCTCGTGATGAGGTCTGTCTCCGGCAGACTCAGTGCGTGCGTCGTGCGTCTTCAGGTCTTCGTCGTAAGCGTGCGCGTGCGCCTCGTCGGCTTGGCCGCCGGCGACCACATCAAGGAAACGCTCCTTACCCCAGAAAGTCATCGCCACCAGGCGCGTCATGTAGAACGCGGTGCAGGTCGCGGCGATGGTCGCAATTACCCACAGCAACCAGCCGCCGGGGATGTACGTCGTCGAAGCGGCGTTCCATAGAATCTCGTCTTTTGACCAGAAACCACTGAACGGGATGATGCCGCAGATTGCGAGCCAACCGGCGAGAAAAGTCAGGTACGTGTACGGCATGTACTTCCGCAAGCCGCCCATCCGCCGCATGTCCTGCTCGTGGTGCATGCCGTGGATGACCGACCCCGCACCGAGGAACATCAGGGCTTTGAAGAAGGCGTGCGTCATCACATGAAAGATGCCGATCACAAATGCGCCGACGCCGCACGCCAGGAACATGAAGCCAAGTTGCGAGACCGTCGAGTAAGCCAGCACTTTCTTAATGTCGGTCTGTGTGATGCCGATAGTCGCGGCGAACAATGCGGTCAACGCGCCGACAATCGCGACGACCAGCATCATCGTCTGCGAGTGCTGAAAGATGACGTTACACCGCGTCAGCATGTAGAGGCCGGCGGTGACCATCGTCGCCGCGTGGATTAAAGCGGAGACCGGCGTCGGCCCCGCCATCGCGTCCGGCAGCCACACGTACAGAGGGATTTGCGCCGACTTGCCCACCGCGCCGACGAACAGCCCGAGCGCGACCCACGACATGATGCCCCATGTGCCGATGAGTTCAATCGGGAACGTGCGCGCCTGCTCCATCACGCTTGTGTACTGCGTCGAGCCGAACGTCGCGATCACGGCGAAGACCGCGAGCGCGAATCCAAAGTCGCCGATGCGGTTGGTGATGAAAGCTTTTCGTGACGCATCGCCCGCTTCTTTGCGATCAAAGTAGTAACCGATCAGAAGGTACGAACAGAGGCCGACGCCCTCCCACCCGACAAACATCATCATGAAGTTCGACCCCATCACCAGGACGAGCATCATGAACATGAACAAACCGAGGTATGCGAAGAAGCGATAGAAACCCGCGTCGCCATGCATATACCCCGTCGCAAAAATGAAGATGCACAGGCCGACGCCGGTCACAATCAAAATGAAGACTGACGAAAGTGGATCGAGTTGGTAACTCCACTCCACATTGAGCAGGGCGCCCTGCCCTTTTAGCTCCGACTCCTCCGGCCCGGCAACTAAGACCGGCTCGTCAGGACTCAACCCGCGTTCTGCCCGCACACGCCCGGCCTCTTCACTGACTTTCCTTACGGTCTCGACGCGCGCACGTTCCTTCGTCCCTTGCGTAATCTCGACCGCACCGCCCGGAATCCACGTGTAGCCGAACGCGCCGTCCTCGCTCGTCACGTAAGGCGCCGGCCACTTCGCGTGGCTGCTGTATCCATACGAATAGACCGCTGCGAGGCCGAGCAGAAATGACAGCGCGACCGACCCGACGGCAATCGTACCGATCAACGTTTCCGAGAAGCGAAAACGCCGCCCCAACAGCCCGTTAATCGCGGCACCCAAGAGCGGCAAAAGCGGAATAAGCCAGATAAGTCGGTGCATAATAGCTGTCAGCATTCAGCCGTCAGCATTCAGCTTTATCAGCAGCCACGCAGCTTATTGTTTTTAGCTGACTGCTGATAGCTATTAGCTGATAGCTACCATTTAAGTAGATCAATCTTGTCCACAAAGATCGTCTCTTTGTTGCGGTAGAGCGCGATCACAATGCCGAGGCCGATGGCAGCTTCGGCGGCGGCGACGACGATGATGAAAACGGCGAAGACTTGGCCGGCGACGGCGTTCAGATTTCCGGTGTCCTGAAGGTATCGCGAGAAGGCGATGAAGTTGATGTTCGCGGCGTTCAGGATTAATTCAATCGACATGAAGATGACGATGATGTTACGCCGCACCAGCACGCCCGCCATGCCGACCACGAACAGCAGCGCCCCGATCACCAGGAATTTCGACAGGTCGGGATTCCTGATGCCCTGCCACACGATGCCGGTGCGACCGCCACCGTCAACGACAGCTTCCTGCATCAGAACGGCGAGCGCGGGAATGAAGAGGTTAGTCATTAATTGCACACAGAAAAGATTAACTCAGGGAGGGTCTATTCCTCTTTCATCGTCCGGCCTGGCACATCCGGATCAACATCATCGACCGACGCTTCCTGCCGGGTGGTGCGCGCCAGCATGACCGAGCCGACGATGGCGACCAGCAAGAGGACGCTCGCAATCTCGAACGGCAGCGCGCCGTAGCGGAAGAGGCTCGCGCCGACACGCTGTGTCTCGTTTGAGAGGCGCGCCGTGCCGGTCGCTGCCGCCGCGAATTGTCCCTGTGCGGCGGCCCGCGTGGCCTGCATTTGCTCGACACCGTCTGGGCCGTCGAGTCCGTCGCGCTCGCGCAGGCCGCGATAGCCCTCATTAATCGCGAAGATCAGTCCAAGCGCCAACAGGAATGCGAAGACCATGCTGGCCGCGACCTGCGGCGGGCGGTTGAAAAGCTCCTCGCTGCCGCGCTCCTCAGAGCCGACGTTGACCAGCATGATGACGAATAGAAACAACACCATCACGCCGCCGACGTAGACCAGAATCTGCACGCCCGCGATGAACTCCGCGCCGAGCAGGATGAACAGCGCCGCGACCGACACCAGCGTCGAGATCAGAAACAGCGCCGAATGCACGGCGTTACGCGCCAGGATAGTCAGCAACGCCGCGACCAGCGCCGCCAGCGCGAACACCCAGAAGAAGACCGATTCCCAGCCAGAGAGAACCATAGAATTTTCGATTTGCGATTGCCGATTTGCGATTTAAAATCTTCGATAAAGGATTCTTGGTTTTCGCTTTCAATCGCAAATCGAAAATCCAAAATCGCAAATCATTAGGATTCGTATTTTACCGTCTCGCGTCCTTGTTCAAGCATCTCGCGGTTCCAGACGAAGCCGGCGCGCGAGTAGGTGGCGAGTTCAAAGTCCTGCGTCAGTTCGAGACATGCGGTCGGGCACGCCTCCTGACAGAGCGCGCAGAACATACAGCGCGACGTGTCGAAGATGAATTCATCGAGCACCTTCTTTTTGCGTGCCTTGCCCGCCGTGATGACTTCGATGTCCATCGCGATCACGTCAATGCAATCTTCGGGGCAGGCGAGCGCGCATAGGTTGCAGGCGATGCAGAGCGTGTCGTGCGACTCCGGGTCCATGTTGAGTCGCGGCGCACCATGAAAGCGCGGCGCGACTTCTGGGCGCACCTTCGGGTACTGCTCGGTGTAGATGCCCTTGCCGGCGACCGAATCCTTGTCGGTCAACGCGCCGATGTTGAACTTCAGCGTCAGTTTCAATCCGCTCAAGAGATCAACGAGAAAGAATCGCTTCAGCTTCTCGCTCCATGTCGATTGTGGGACGTTGACTGCGGGCATAATAACTCCTAAAGGAAGATGTCGGATGGCAGCTGTCAGCTAAAGACAAAATACTAACATCCGACATCTGACATCTGATAGTTCACCCTTCTGCTGGTACTGCGACTTGCGGCACCGCCGGCGCGCCTTGCGGCGAGTTGACTAGTCGGATTTGCTGCCGCTGCTTTCTCAGATTGAAATCGCGCGAGCGCCAGTTGAGCACCGACAACATGCCGCCCGCAACGAACAGGCCGCTGAAACCAAAAACAATCATTACTGCTTGCCCCGTTCCGGTGAGATGCAAACCGCCGGTCAGTGATTCGATAGTGTCGATGCCGCCCCACGCTTCGAGCGCCTGGACGGTGAAGACCGCGATGGCCGTCCAGACGATGTTAATCAGCGCCGCCGGGATCATCCACTTCCAACCCAAGTCCATCAGTTGATCGTAACGGTAGCGCGGGAATGTCCAGCGCAGCCAAAAGTAGAGGTACAGCAGAAACGCCATCTTCGACATGAACACGATCAGGCTGATGATGACGAACAGATTGTTATGACCGCCGGTCAGCCGCCACACGCCGGGCAAGTACCAACCGCCGAGATAGACGGTCGTCGCAATGGCCGAGACGACGATCATTGCTGCGTACTCCGCCATGAAGAAAAGCGACCAGCGCATTCCTGAGTATTCCGTGTGGAAGCCGGCGACCAGCTCCGATTCCGCTTCGGGCAGATCGAACGGGGCGCGGTTATTTTCCGCGATGCCGCTAATCAGGAAGATGACGAAGCCGAGCGGTTGATAGAGGATGTACCAGATCGTATCCGAGCCTTGCGCCGTGACGATGCCGGAGAGCGAGAGCGTCCGCGCAAACATCAGCGCGCCGACAAGCGCCAGTCCCATCGCGACTTCATACGATACCATCTGCGCCGACGAGCGCAGGCCGCCGAGGAGTGCGTACTTCGAGTTCGACGACCAACCGGCGAGGATCAGCGCGAGCACGCCGACGGAAGAGACCGACAGCACGAACAGCAGACCGATGTTGATGTCGGTGATGACGCCCCAGTCCGGCGCGAACGGAATCACCGCGAAGACGATGAACGCGGCGGCGACCGAGATGTACGGCGCGAAACGAAAGATGTAATGGTCGGCCTTGTCAGGTTCGAGGTCTTCCTTGGTGAGCAGCTTAATCGCGTCGGCAATCGGTTGCAGCAGGCCCCACGGCCCGACGCGCATCGGCCCCAGACGCGCCTGCATGAACGCCGAAACCTTCCGCTCAAGGTAGGTCGCGTACAGCGCCCACACAGCGACCGCCGTCACGACCGCACCGATTTGAATAAACGGCCACACGACGTAGTTAACCGTCTCGCGGCTGAAGAAATTCACCAGCAAACCGTCAATCAAATTCAGGGGCGCGAATAAAAGAAATGTGTTCATCAGGAGTCTAAAGAATTAGTCTCATCTGCCTTCGAGCGTGTCCACACGATCTTGCAACACGCCGATGTCGGAACGCGCAATCAGCAAAAACCCTTCGATCCGGTCAAGCCTTTGCACCTGCGGCCGCTGCTCGCGCTCGATGCGGTCAAGCCGAGAATTCACTTCGGCGAAACTAGCTTTCACTTCAACGCGAAACTCGCCCATATCACGGCTCATTGCGCTCAGGTAATTAAGAATTTCGGTTGTACGGTCGGTGCTCATCAGTCTTCTCTTTCTTCACTACTCTCTGCGACCTCGATTTCACATACTGAGTTATGAGCGACCCTCAAATCAATCAACTCGTAATCGTCTTCGAGCGTCCCACTGCGGTCAACGACGAGATACGAATACCACTCACCAATCGCGAACGGCGGCGTGTGCCATGTACCGAGATGGTAAGCGTAAGGCAGACTACCTTCGATCAAGAACGCGACAATCTCGCCGACTCCGGGCGCGCGTCTGTCGTTCGGCGGCGCGACGCAGATGATCGCCTGCGATGAAGCGAGGGGCGAAAAGACCTGCATCGTCCGCTTGTGCCGCGCCATAAACTCGAAGCGGAACGGTCGCCGCTCTGAGGTCGCGCCGGTCATGCTCGGAATGCCGTTGCCGAGATCAATCTCCAATGACCCGCGACTGTCAATCAACACTCCAAACGGCGCGAACGCCTCGCGCGTCATTCTCTGTACCGGTAAGTGAACGGTGTTCATAAGCAGGGGCCGGGGCTCGGGCGTCGGGGCCGGTGAAGTCGGATTTTACCCGGCCCCTTGCCCCTGGCACCCGGCCCCTATCTGTCTATTTCTCCAAGCACGATGTCGAGCGTGCCGATGATCGCGACCACATCGGCGACGAGGTGGCCGAGGCACATTTGTCGTAACGCCTGCAAATTTATCAGGCACGGCGGGCGGACGCGGACGCGCGCCGGGCGGCTTGAACCGTCGGAGACAAGGTAGCAACCGATCTCGCCCTTCGGCCCTTCAATCGAATGATAGTAATCGCCGGTGGGCGGCTTGATGATCTTCGGAACTTTGGCATTGACGGGGCCATCCGGCATTTTCTGCAAAGCCTGCTGGACGATGCGGCGCGACTGGCGCATCTCTTCGAGGCGCACCAGGTAGCGGTCATACGTATCGCCGTTTTCGCCAACCGGAACATCGAAATCCATATCGGCATACGCAGCATAGGGACGGCTTTTACGAATGTCCCATGCGACGCCCGAACCGCGCAGCGCCGGCCCCGACAATCCGATGGCGACTGCGTCCTCCGCCGAGATAATGCCGATCCCGACCGTGCGACCGAGCCAGATGCGATTCTCCGTTAACAGCGTTTCGTATTCTGCGAGCCGGTGCGGGAAGTTGTCCACGAAGCGTGTCACGTCTTCATGAAAGCCTTCGTAGGTGTCGTTCGGCATCCCGCCGATGCGCCACGCATGACACGTCAGACGCGCGCCGAACTGCCGCTCGAATATCTTTAGAATCTCTTCGCGCTCCCGTAGCGCCCACAACAGTACCGTGAACGAACCGATGTCGAGACCGTGCGTTGCGAGCCACAACAGATGCGACGAGATGCGGTTCAGTTCCGTCAGAATGGTGCGAATGTAATGCGCGCGGGGCGGCACGACGAGTCCCATCATCTGCTCGACCGTCTCGACCCACAGCAGGCCATTCGACACCGCGGCGATGTAATCGAGCCGATCCCAGTACGGCGCGATCATCGGATACAAGCGGTTCTCTGCGATCTTCTCCATCCCGCGATGCAGATAACCGATGTCGCAGTCGAGGTCGATCACCGTCTCGCCGTCGAGCCGCAGGATGATGCGCAGCACGCCGTGCGTCGAAGGATGCTGCGGCCCCATGTTCAGCACCATCTCCGGGCTGTCCAACAACGTCTCTCTGGTCGTGGCGACTTCTACTTGATGCATAATGAATTTGCGATTTTTGATTTTAGATTTGCAATTTGTAATTCCAGATTACGAGCGTGCGATACACCAAATCGCAAATCGGCAATCGCAAATCTAAAATCATTTCCTATCTAGTGGCATAACTTCCTTGCCATCGATGAACAGATCGCGGACGCGGCGCTCGTCGGGTGTTGAGAGAACCTCTAATCCGTAACCGCGGCGCTGTTCGAGTTGTTCCTTTTGGACATCACTAAATTCCGGCAGGTGCTTCGTCGTCCAGTTGTTTTCAACGAAATGCAACGGGTAATCTTTCCTCAGCGGATGCCCTTCCCAATCCATCGGCAGCAGCAGGCGCCGCAGGTCTGGGTGATTCCTAAATGGCACGCCGAATAGATCATAGACTTCGCGCTCCATCCAGTTGGCCGCCGGCCACACGCCGGTGACGCTCTCAACGCCTTCAGTTTCGTTCACCGCGACCTTCAGACGCACGCGCTCGTTGGCGTCAATTGAGTACAGATTGTAGACCACTTCGAAAGGCGCACCGGCATGTTCGGGAAAGTGAACGCACGTCAAATCCGAAAGGTAGTTGAATGGCGTCTGCGCGTCGTCGCGTAACATCAAACACGCCTCGACGATGTGCGGTGCGGAGACGCGCACGGAGAGTTGGCCGATGAATACCGAGGCTTCACCGACAGCGTCGCCGAGTCGCTGGCGCAGACGTTGTACTAACGGGTGATCGGAAGCGTCGGTTGGTTTCGGCCCCTCTTCTTTCTTTTTCACCGGTGCTTTCGGCGCGCCGGGCGTGGCTGTTGCACCCGCCGGCGTTGTTGTCGCGACAGTTTTATCCGCGGCCTGCTTCGCGGCGGTGGCGCGTGTTTTAGCGTCGGCAATTAAACGCGCCTTTCTCTCGTCGGCTGTTTCAGG
>JALZJL010000372.1 GCA_030859785.1 Acidobacteriota bacterium | reverse complement strand
CGCCGGACACCGAACTCAAATCCGCGACGCCCGACCGCTTGCTTGTCGCGCAAGGTTCTGCGCCCGCAAGTCACACGTCCGGTGGAAGAGAGACCGACACGGATGAGGTCGGCATCGGCGACAGCGTTGATAAAGGTGCGGGGCTGCCGGAGGTGGCGCAACGCGATGCTAATCGGGGCGATGCCGGCGCAGTGAGCGAAGTGGTTTATGCGTTGGCCGGAGACCGTGCATTGCTGATGCCCGACCTGCGCAGGCACAGCGTCCGCGACACCGCGCGCGTCTGCGCACAACTCGGACTCGATCTGGAAGCGCATGGCGAAGGGCGCGCCGTGGCACAAACCCCCGCTGGCGGCGAAAAAGTTCGCGCCGGACAAACCGTCCGCGTTCACTTCAGTCGACGCGAGTAACACGGGCAACAGTAAGCAGTTTTCAGTTTTGAGCTGAAAACCGAGAGTCGAAAACTGGAAACTGAAAACTGTTTACATGTGACGTGGCCTCAGAGAGAAGCTTTTCATGAACATCGCGCAGCACAACCTGCATCACGGCGAGTCGCGGCGGCGCATCGATGGGTGTCGGAGTCGTCTGCGACATAGTCGGTCAATGCGGCAGGTCATCCATCAAGCGCCCGCGTCCGATTCGCCGATGATAACCGCAGCGGATGACGCGATAGATGACGCGGCTCAAACGAACAAGAGAGCCTCGGCGAACTCGGTTGAGACTGTGGCGTGCAACACGGAACCAGCGGCGGGCGCGGACGGGCGACGCTGTTTCGACGAGGCAGAGATCGAAGCGTGAGGTTAAGCACGGCAGCGCGTTTGATGAAAGCGGTTGCCGGGGCGGCGACGCCGGGTGGCGAGGTGTTTGACAAAGAGTTGGCGGGCTTCGCGATTGACTCGCGCAGTGTCCGGCCCGGTGAACTTTTCTTTGCGCTGTCGCCGGAAGATTACACGCGGCATTGTTTCACCGCCACGGCCTTTGGCGACGCGCATCAGTTCATTCCGCAGGCGCTCGCCGATGGAGCCATCGCAGCAGTGGCGCGGGCAACGCGAGTCGAAGGCGATGCGAAGCTGGAACGATTGAGGGATCGCCTGCTGCTCGTCGATGATGTGATCGATGCATTACAGAAAGTGGCGCGCGGCGTGGTTGACGAATGGGGACGACCCGTCATCGGCATCACTGGCAGCGCCGGCAAGACGACGACGAAGGACATCACGTCGCACTTGCTCAGCGCCAGCGGGCGGCGTGTGCTGAGCAGTCGCAAGAACTTCAATAATGAGTTGGGAGTGCCGCTCTCGATTCTTCAGATGGAGACGGCGGGCGCAAGGCCACACGACTACGACGTGGCGGTGATTGAGATGGGGATGTCGATGCCGAACGAGATTGCGAAACTTTGCCAGGTCGCACCGCCCGATGTGGCCG
Source organism: Acidobacteriota bacterium (assembly GCA_030859785.1). Taxonomy (GTDB): domain Bacteria; phylum Acidobacteriota; class Blastocatellia; order Pyrinomonadales; family Pyrinomonadaceae; genus JACDEG01. The sequence goes on along the minus strand of JALZJL010000372.1, from coordinate 8,522 downwards.
TGGTGCTACTGGTCGCGCCGGTGCATCTCGAATTCCTCGGCACCATCGACAAGGTCGCGGCGGCCAAGGCGGAACTCATTGAGAACATGAAGCCGGGCGGCACCGCAGTCTTAAATGCCGATGACGAACGTGTCGCGGCGATGCTCTCAAAGCACCGCGGGCCAACGATCACCTTCGGATTCGAGCGCGCGGCGGACGTGTCGGCGACTGATATTGAAACGGCGCGGCTCGGACTCAGCCGGTTTCGCCTGCGGACACCGCTCGGCGATGCGTCCGCCGAATTGCCGATGCCGGGCCACCACAATCTGACGAACGCGCTTGCGGCGGCGGCAGTTGCGACCACATTCGGAATTGCGCCGGATGAGATTGCACGCGCACTGGCGACCTGTGCTCCGTCCGAGATGCGCGGCGAAGTGATTCGCTTCGCCGACGGGTTCGCGGTGATCGACGATTCGTATAACTCGAACCCGCGCTCGCTGATGAGCATGGTGCGCGCGTTGACCGAGGGTCGCACAGCGGAGGCGAGCCGTCTCGTTGTGGTCGCGGGCGAGATGTTGGAGATCGGTGCGGAGAGCGCCGCGATGCATCGCGCGGCGGGGCGCGAAATCGCAAGCCTGAAGGTTGATGTGGTGTGGGGCGTGCGCGGTCATGCGGTGGAGATCATCGAGGGCGCGCGCGAGGCGGGGATGAGTGTCGGAGCGACGCGGTTCTTTGAATCTTCGGAAGCGGCGGCTGAGGCGCTGATTGATGAAGTGCGCGAGGGCGACCTCGTGCTCGTCAAAGGGTCACGCGGAGTGCGGACGGAGGCGATAGTTAAATCGCTTCGCAAGCGGTACGAAGCAATGGGTGAAGGATGAGGGATGAAAGATGAAATGTATAAGATTTGTTTTCGATTCATCCCTCATCCCTCATCCTTTATCCCTTAGTGTGGGCTGATGATTTATTATATCTTTTTCGAATGGCTCTATCGCAGCCTCTCCGCCGGGCAGAGTGGAGAGTCGTATTTCATCAAAGCCCTCAATGTATTTCAGTACGTGACGTTCCGCACCGCGTACGCCTCAGTGACGGCGCTGTTGATCTCGCTTTTTTTCGGCGGGCGCGTCATCAGAGCATTGAAGAAGTGGAACATCGGGCAGCAGATTCGCGAAGAGGGGCCGCAGGCGCATCTCGCCAAGAAGGACACACCGACGATGGGCGGCGTGTTGATTATCGGCTCGGTGCTGGTGTCGACGCTTTTGTGGGCGCGTCTTTCGAGCGGGTACGTCTGGATCGTGATGATCGCGACGACGCTGTTCGCGGTAATCGGGTTCCTCGACGATTACACCAAGGTCGCAAGTAGAAAGAGTCTCGGCCTGACCGGTAAACAGAAATTGGCCGCGCAGTTAGGGATCGCGGCGGGCGTGTGGGCGGCGCTCCTTCTTATGACCGATTATTCGTGGAACATCAGCCTGCCGTTCTTCAAAGCGACGGCGCAGACCGGAATCACCAACATCGGGCCGTACCTGTACCTGCCATTCATCGCGCTCGTGCTGATTGGCTCGTCGAACGCTGTCAACCTGACAGACGGCTTAGATGGATTGGCAATCAGCGTGACTTTCGTTGCGATGGCAACACTGACGGGCTTCACGTATGTCACCGGCGACGCTCGGTTCGCCGGCTACCTCGGTCTCGATCACCGCCCCGAAGTGGCCGAGTTGACGATCTTCTGCGGCTCAATGGTTGGGGCGAGCCTGGGTTTCCTGTGGTACAACGCGCCGCCCGCCGAAGTGTTTATGGGCGACGTTGGCAGCCTTGCCATCGGCGGGGCGATTGGCACCATAGGCGTGCTGACGAAACAGGAATTCATTTTGATAATTGTCGGCGGAGTGTTCGTCATCGAGGCGCTGTCGGTGATGATGCAGGTTAGTTTCTTTAAAGTGACTAAAAAGAAGTACGGCACCGGTCGGCGGCTGTTCGCGATGGCTCCGCTGCATCACCACTTCGAAGTCGCTGAGAAGCACAGATGGAAAGAATCGAAAATTGTTTTTCGCTTCCTGATTCTCGCCATCCTGTTCGCGCTGCTCAGCCTCTCGACGTTGAAATTAAGGTGACAGGAAAGCTTGTCATTAGTTAAACGGAACTGACAGACGGCGGAGATGTCACGTTCAAATTCCTTTTTGCTTCGTGGTGAGTTCGTCAATGTTGTGGAAGTAACCGGCAAAAAAGTTTTGGTGATCGGCGCGGGGCGCAGTGGTGTCGCGGCATCGCGATTCCTCGCGGCGCGCGGCGCAGTCGTCGCCCTCAACGACCGTCAGCCGCTCAGCGAGTGGTCGGACGAGGCACGGGCGCTGAAGGCCAAAGGCGTCGGTTTCATCAGCGGCGACGCGCCGTCGTGGTTGCTCGACCAGATCGAGTTACTGGTGCTCAGTCCGGGCGTGCCGTCACAGAGTATTCCGGCGCGCTACGCAGAGCGCGCGGGCGCGGAAGTGATCGGCGAGGTTGAACTCGCCGCGCGTTTCCTGCGAGGCCGCGTGGTCGCCATCACCGGCACGAACGGCAAGACTACGACGACCGCACTGACCGGAGCACTACTGCGCGAAGCCGGACTTGCAGTGCAGATCGGCGGCAACATCGGGACGCCGCTCGTCTCGCTGGTCGATTCATCGACGGACGAAGGCTGGACAGTGGCCGAGCTGTCGAGCTATCAGCTTGAGACGATTGCCACGTTTCACCCGACGGTCGCCGCCGTGTTGAATCTGATGCCCGACCACATGGATCGGTATCAATCGATGACCGACTATGCCACGGCGAAGCACCGCATCTTTCGCAACCAGACGCCGGAAGACGTGGCGATTCTCAACGCCGATGATGAATTGGTCGCGTCGTGGGCTGAGGGGCTTCGCGCCCACGTGGTGTTGTTCAGCACAGCGCGCGAGCTTGAAGAAGGATTGTTCCTGCGCGACGGCAGCGAGTTGGTATCGCGTGTGCGCGGCGGGGCTGAACGCGTGCTGCTGCGGCGCGACGAGATGAAGTTGCTCGGCATGCACAATGTTCAGAACGTACTGGCGGCGCTCGCCGTTGGACTAGCCTGCGGCGCTTCACCTGAGTCGATGCGCGAAACGGTGCGCAGCTTCGCTCCGGTCGAGCACCGTCTGGAGCGTGTCGCCGAAGTCGATGGCGTGACCTTCTACAACGACTCGAAGGCGACCAACGTTGATGCGGCGGTGAAGGCACTGGGCGCGTTTGCCGACATCAAAGGGCGCGTCGTGATGATCCTCGGCGGACGCGGCAAGAACGCGCCATACGAACCGCTCGCCTCGCTGATTCAAGCCTACGCGCGGTCACTGATTCTGATTGGCGAGGACGCTGATCGAATTGATCAGGAACTGAAATTCTATGCGCCGGTTGAGCGCGCCTCCGATATGCGCGATGCCGTCCGACGCGCGCACGCAGCGGCCAAGCCGGGTGACATCGTGCTGCTCGCGCCGGCGTGCGCGAGCTTCGATATGTTCGACAACTTCGAGCACCGCGGGCAGGCATTCAAAGAAGCAGTCAACGGACTGCGAACTACGGGTTACGGATTGCGGATGGCGGAAGCACTTCATCTTTCATCCTTCATCCCGCATCCCTGAATACGCTATGGCACGAAAGCTACAAGTCGATGACTGGTTGTTCGCCGCGGCGGTGGGTCTCTCACTGTTCGGAGTGGTGATGGTCTATAGCGCGTCGGCGGTGAGCGCCGCGAGCCAGAACGGTAACCAGTACCACTACGTTATCCGACAGTTCGTGTGGACGGTGCTCGGCTTCGTTGCGATGCTCGCGGCGATGCGGCTCGACTACACGTTGCTGCGCTCTCCGGTTGTCGTCTACGGGCTGCTCATTTTGTCAGCCGTGCTGCTGCTCGCGGTCTTCGGCTTTTCGCCGACCAACGGCGCGCGACGGTGGATCAAATTCAAGAGTCTGCGGATGCAGCCGTCGGAGTTAACGAAGTTCGCACTGACACTTTTCCTCGCCTGGTTTCTCGAACGGCGCGCGGGCGAGGAGGGTTCGCTCGGAAAGACGTTGATGCCGTGCCTGTTGGTGACCGGGCTGCTGGTCGTGCTGGTTGTCGCCGAGCCTGACCTGGGGACGGCGGTGATGCTGGCGGTGGTCTGCGGCGTGATGCTGTATGCGGCGGGCGCGCGTTTGTCACATCTGGCGCTGGCGGCGGCTCCGGCGCTCGTCGGCCTCGCCGCGTTGCTCATCTTTGTGCCATACCGCCTGGCGCGGATGGTGACATTCCTCGACCCTTGGGCCGACCCGCAGGGCGCGAGTTATCAGGTCGTGCAATCGCTGATCGCCGTCGGGTCGGGCGGCGTCGACGGATTGGGCTTTACCGCCGGGCGACAGAAAATGTTCTTCCTGCCGTTCGCACATTCGGATTTTATCTTCGCGGTTGTGGGCGAAGAGTTGGGACTGCTCGGCGCGCTGACGGTCGTCGGGGCGTTCGGGTTATTGCTATGGCGCGGGATGCGTGCCGCGATGCGTGCGCCGGATAGATTCGGGATGCTGCTTGGGTTGGGCATCGTGACGGGCATCGTCGCGCAGGCGCTCTTTAATATCAGCGTCGTGCTGGCGCTGGTGCCGACCAAAGGTATTCCGTTGCCGTTCATCTCGTATGGAGGCTCGGCGTTGGTGCCGACGCTGTTCGCGGTCGGCGTGTTGCTGAACATCTCACAGCACGCGGACGCCCGAAAGGATTTGCGATGGCCGATCTCTGATTGGCGATTTGAAGATCACAGGTTGGCACGTTTCCCAATGGCCAATCGCACATCGTCAATCGCCAATTCAAGATGATGCGCGTGCTGATCGCTGCCGGTGGCACGGGCGGCCACATTTATCCTGGGATTGCGGTCGCGAGAGAAATCATACGCCGCGACGCGAAGTCGGTTGTTGAGTTCGTCGGGACGGCGCGGGGCTTAGAGACGCGGCTGGTGCCGCAAGCGGGCTTCAAACTTTCGCTCATTGAAAGTACCGGGCTGGTGAACATGGATTGGCGTCAGCGCGTGCGCGGGCTGTGGCTGCTGCCGAAGAGTTTCGTGGCAGCGCGGCGACTCCTTAAAGAGTTCCGTCCGGACATCGTGATCGGCGCCGGCGGTTACGTGTCAGGCCCGGTGGTGATGACCGCGGCGTTGCTGCACATCCCGACGATGGTGATGGAGTCGAATGCCGTGCCGGGATTTACGAACCGGATGCTGGCGCGATTTGTTGATAAAGCGGCGGTCTCTTTTGAAGCGGCGAAGCCGTACTTCGGTGGTCGGGCCGTCGTCACCGGCAATCCTGTCCGCCGCGAGTTCTTTGACATCCCAATGAAGGTGCGCGACCCGGCGCGTTTCTCGCTGCTGCTCTTCGGCGGCTCGCAGGGCGCGCGGGCGGTTAACGAAGCGATGGTCGCGGCGCTCGCGCACCTCGGCCCGCTCCGCGACACGCTCTACGTCACGCATCAGACCGGCAAGTTGGATTTCGCGAAGGTGAGCGACGGCTACCGGGCGGCGGGTTGGGACCAGCGCGCCGATGTCCGCGAGTACATCGACGACATGGTGACCGCCTTCGCCGCCGCCGACCTAATCATATCGAGGGCCGGAGCGACGACCAGTTTCGAGTTGATGGCCGCCGGTAAGTCGGCGCTGATGATTCCGCTGCCCGGCCAGATCGAGCAGCGCCGCAACGCCGAGGTGCTCCAGGAGGCGGGCGCGGCGGTGATGATTCCGCAAGCAGAGTTAACCGGCGAACGGCTCGCCAGAGAGATCGGCGCATTGGTCTCTGACCCGGAACGCATCACGCGGATGGAGGGGGCAAGTCGCCAACTCGCGCGCGGCGACGCGGCACAGGTGACGGTGAATATGATCGAGAAGATTCTGAATGACGAGCGTTGGACGCGAGACAATCGGCAGAAGTGGTGGAAGCTCAAGTAGTCCGTCAAACGAAAGTATGTTCCGTCGCATTCAACATGTTCATTTGGTCGGCATTGGAGGCATCGGCATGTCCGGCATCGCCGAGGTGCTGGTCAACATGGGCTTCCGCGTTTCCGGTTCGGATATGAAGCGTTCGAGTGTGACGGAGAGGCTACAGAAGTTGGGCGCCGGATTCACCGAAGGGCATCGGGCGGAGAATGTCGGCAACGCGCATGTGGTGGTGCGGTCGACGGCGGTCCGCGATGACAACACGGAGATCATCTACGCGCGCGAACGCTCAATACCCGTGATCGCGCGCGGCGAGATGCTGGCCGAGTTGATGCGGCTGAAACCGAACACGGTCGCGGTCGCCGGCTCGCACGGCAAGACGACGACGACTTCAATGATTGCGACTGTGCTCGGTCACGCACAGATGGACCCGACGGTGGTGGTTGGCGGTGTGATCGGCGCGATGGGGTCGAACGCGCGCCTTGGCAAAAGCGATTTGATGGTGGTCGAGGCGGACGAAAGTGACCGGTCGTTTCTGATGATGGCGCCGACCTTCGCCGTCGTCACCAACATCGACCGCGAACACATGGATTACTACACCGATATGGCCGACGTGCAGAGATGTTTCGCGCAGTTCGTTAACAAGGTGCCGTTCTACGGTGCGGCGGTTTTGTGCCTCGACGATCCGCATGTGCAGGCGGTGATTCCAGAGGTGACGCGGCGCCGCATCACGTACGGCCTCAGCGCGCAGGCCGATGTTTCGGCGCACGAAGTCCGCTTCGATCAAGAGTTCGGGTCCCGCTTCACGGTGCGGCGCGGCGTGGAAGTAGTCGGTGACATCAATCTGCGCGTGCCCGGCCTGCACAATATCTACAACGCGCTGGCGACCGTCGCCATCTGCTTCGAACTCGAAGTGCCGTTCGACGTGATTGCGAAAGGACTGGAAGGGTTCACCGGCGTCAACCGGCGCTTTCAGGTCAAAGGCGAAGAGGCGGGCGTCCTCGTCGTCGATGACTACGGTCATCATCCGACGGAGATTCGTGCGACCCTCGCGGCGGCCAAAATCGGTTCGAAGGGCAAGCGCATGGTTGTGCTCTTTCAGCCGCACCGCTATTCGCGCACGAAGGATCAGATGGATGAGTTCGCACGCTCATTCAATAACGCCGATGTGCTCTTGGTGACGGAAATTTATGCGGCGAGCGAAGACCCGATAGAAGGCGTCACCGCCGAAACATTGATCGACGCGATAAAGCGTTACGGGCACAAGGACGTGCGCTATGCGGGCGGCGTCGAGAAGGCAGCCGGGCTACTGCTCGAGGAATCGCGCCCCGGCGACATGGTTATCACGCTCGGCGCCGGCAACGTCTTTCGCGCGGGCGAAGAGTTGGTGGAAATGTTGAAAGGCAGGGGACGGGAGTCGAGGGCCGGAGGACAGTGAATTTGGAATCTCAAATTTTACATTTGAAATCTCGTTCGCCTTTTGTGTCGGTGATGAATGAAGTGAACAGCACTACGGAAAAGAAGACGCGCGACGCGGCGATGAGAGAGATTGCGGCGCGGCTCGGCGTGCGTGCCGAAGAAGGGCGGCGGTTCGCGGAGTTGACGAGTTTGCGTGTCGGCGGCGCGGTCGACTGGCTCTTGCTGCCTGAGACTGAAGAGCAGGCGGCGTCGATGGCCGGCGAACTCGATGCACACGGCGTCGCGTGGCGCGTGCTCGGCGCCGGCAGCAACGTGCTCGCCGATGACGCAGATCATCACTATGTTCTGCTGAGCATGAGAGAGGTCAAGGGCGTCGCGCGTTTCGACGGTGAGCGCGTGTCGGTTAGCGCTGGCTATTCGCTGCCACGTCTGTGTGTCGATGCGGCGCGGCGCGGGCTGTCGGGGATTGAAGGATTGGGCGGCATCCCCGGCACCGTCGGCGGCGCGCTGTGGATGAACGCGGGCGCTTACGGCGACGAGATCGGTCAAGTGGTCGAGACGGTGCGAGTCGCGCGCGGTGGTGGCGTCGCCGAAGTACCGGGCACAGATATTAGTTGGGATTATCGTCACACCTCTTTCCGCGATGGCGAGTTGTTGCTCGGCGCGACGTTGCGCCTCAGACCCGACGATACAGATCAGATCAAGGCGCGGATGGAAGCGGCAAAGCAAAAGCGGTTCGCCACGCAACCGCACGGCGCGCGCTCCGCCGGATGTTTTTTTAAGAACCCGCCCGGCAGTGGACTAAGCACCGGCAAGATGATTGACGAGATGGGCATGAAGGGCGCGCAACGCGGCGGTGCCGTCGTCTCACCAGTACATGCCAACTTCATCGTCACCGAGGGCGAGGGCGCGCAGGCGGCGGACGCGCTCGCGCTCGCCGAAGAGATTCGAGATCGTTTCCGGCGCGAGCACGGCATCGAGTTGGAATATGAAGTCGAGTTGTGGGGTGCCGCCGCGCCTTCGCCGATTGAAAGCGACGCAGGCGAGGGGGCGAATGATGAACAGTAGGTCACGAGTTAACGAGCCGGCGCTTCAACGCGCGCCGCTGGTCGCTCATTCTTCTTTGGCCGGGGAGGCGAGATGTTAAAAGAGCAGGTCATCGCGCCGCGCTCGGGTCGCGGC
>JALZJL010000368.1 GCA_030859785.1 Acidobacteriota bacterium | reverse complement strand
GAGGCGTGCATAAGAAGCACCTGAAATACTACGTAGCGATTTGTGAGCACCAGATCAATCGGAAGCAGGTCTCACCAGACTTTATCGCTCAGCTTGTCGCCGAGCACCAATTGTTTACATGAGCCGATAGAATATAGTGCGATAGCTGGAGACGGAACGCAGGTCTTGCCTAATACTGGAGTTGTTCCGGTAATGAAGGAAATTGAGAAAGGAAAGCTCTCGATCATTGGAACAGGATTCTACATCTCAAGGTATGGGCTATTTCTAACAGCGAAGCATGTTTTAGAAGAATTGGTTGATTATCAAAGAAGAACCATTCTTCGTAGTTTTATATGTCATCTTGAAGATGACGATGAAGATGTAGGAAAAGTGTATTTACGCACAATCCGATACATTTCTTTAATGAACGAAGTTGATTTAGCAGTCGCACAGGCAAATAACTACAATGAAGAATTTCCTCAGTCACCGTTGGCTAATTTGCGAGCCACCCTCACCACAGAAGTTCCGCAGATAGGCTCTAGCTTAGTTACATTTGCCTACCCAGAGAATAAGATTCTTGATTTTACTCAGTCTGAAACTACACCAGAGATTAAAGCCGATTTCTACGAGGGGCTTTTCTTAAAGCATGTAACAAATTCCGAACACCCTTTTATTCCATATCCTCACTATGAGACAAGCATCCAGATCAAGCATGGCGCGAGTGGTGGACCTGTATTCGCCAACGGTCGTGTTATCGGAGTCAATTGCCGGGGATGGGATTTTGGAGAGGCAGAGGATGACAAGAATAGTCTCTCATACATAATTCCAGTTAGAGAACTGTTGTCCGCTCAAATAGATCTTGTCCAATTACCCGAAATAAGCTGGGAATACAATCAGATTCCTGATAGTCAGAGAAATAAAGCATTAACTGTGGCGGAACTTGTTAGATTTGGTCACATCGAGTTCGAGCCTCCGATAATGTAAGTCGAGCATGCCAAAGAATCCGCTCAACAAAGCGTTGCGCCGGGGCCGCGCGCGTTTCTCATGGTTTCATCAACATTCCGCGCGCGGCCCGGTGAAACTTGGCCGTTGTATTGCATCCTTGTGCCACAGAGTGCGAATGCTCCGATGAGATATAAAATCCGACCTGTGACGCCCGCGGATCAGTCGTTCTTGTGGGAGATGCTGTACCAATCTCTGTATGTCCCGCAAGGGAATGCGCCGTTTGAACGAGATGTCGTCAAGCATCCTGATATTGCCCGGTACGTCAAAGACTGGGGGCGCAAAGATGACGCAGGCTTGGTCGCGGTGGATGAAAACAATCGTCACCTCGGAGCAGTCTGGCTGCGTCTGTTGAAAGATGAGGAGAGAGGGTTCGGCTATGTTGATAGTCGCACTCCGGAATTAGGTATCGCAGTGTTGCCTGAATACCGCGGGAATGGTATCGGGGCAGATTTGCTTTCTCGTCTGATCGAAGCGGTGGCAGATTCTTATGAGTCCATCTCTCTCAGCGTCGCGGCAGAGAATCCGGCGTTACGTTTGTATCAGAGGCTGGGATTTAAGGAAGTCGGAAGATGTGCCGGGTCGATAACCATGATGAGAAAGTTGGAGCCGCGTTGATTCCGACGCGCAGAGCGTTTGGCGTCCCTCACTTGTTGAATACATTTGGAGAAAAGAAGTGCCAAAACTTGATGACCAGGATAAAAGAATAAGCGTCATCTTTGGCCGTGAGATTCCAGAGGTGAAGGAGAAAACTTTGGAGATTTATCTCGCGCATCTGAAGCAGCACCTTGAATTGCCATGCCAGCTTACCGGCATCGAAGACTTTGATTGGGAAGAATATTATGTGATCGGTCCCGGAGATAAGAAAGAATACGAGGGATTGAAGAAGACAAAGCCATCTTACTCAGATACTTTCAATTTGATCTCGTGTGATGAAATTGATGAATGGGTTGGAATTATTGCCAATGTGCGGCGGGTTTCGGATCGCAAGAAGTTCGCTTTGCCATTAGCAGACCTTGAAGCTGTGAATAAAAAATCCGGGAACTATCAGTTGCTGGATGATTACTCTGTGTGGTTCGTCAATCACCGGTAAGATGAATGCCGGTTACGCCATGCAACGGCGCGCGCAGAGGGGAAATTTACGAGCGACGAGGTAAAGCAGAAGTTAGAACGTGCGCCTGTTTTATGCCCGTCGCGGCGTGTGGTAACCTGTCCTATCTCTGCAACCTGCGAGTCGATGCCGGTCTCCCGGACAGTCGAGACCCGGCCACCAAACCAAACATTGGAAAGCGAGATTGAATACCTATGTCGTTCAATAAATTAATCGTCGTCGGAAACCTGGGCCGCGACCCTGAGATGCGCTACACACCGCAGGGGACGCCGGTCTGCACATTCAGCGTCGCCAGTAATGAGCGTCGCAAAGACCGCGCCGGCGAGCAACAGGACATCACCACCTGGTTCCGCATCACGGTGTGGGGCAAACAGGCTGAAAACGTTTCCAAGTACCTGACCAAAGGGCGCATGGTGTACGTCGAGGGGCGACTCCACGTTGAAGAGTGGACGGACAAGGAAGGCAAGCCGCGCCACACCTTAGAAGTGAACGCCAGCGACGTGCAGTTCATCGACGGCGGTCAGGGCGGTGGTGGTGGTGGCGGCGGTGCCGACCGTGAAGGGACGCCTGCCCGTCAGCAGTACGATCAGCCGCGAGGACAACAGGGCGCGTCGCGCACCGGCAGTAGTAGCGGCGATGCCGGCGGCGCATCACCGACGACGCCGGCGGAGATCGAAGACGACGACATTCCTTTTTAAGTGGCACACCTCACGCCGGCAAAAGCTATGCGCCGCGGAGCACGCGGATTGAGTATTAAGACAGAGATGGGGTGACTGGGTGGTGGCCTCGTCTGACCATCTCTGCGTTACTCCGGCGTGCTCCGCGGAAGAGAGCACTGCGCCGGTGTTGAGGTCGAACGGTGATGAGTGCGACACCTGTGGTCCTGCGATTCGACGCTGGAACGTTGCTGCTTGAGGGGATTGACGGCGCGGCGGAAGCGACCGTAGTGCCGTCGGCGTTCCGCTGGGACGAGCGCGTGATGCGTTGGCGCGCCCCGGCGTGGACTTACCGCCATGTGGTCAGGGAACTGATTCGCCGCCAGATTCCTTACGATGATCAGGCGCGCGCCTATCATCAATTCGACTTCACCACCAAACTCGCGGTCGAGCCGAGACCCTACCAACAACAAGCAATCAGCGAATGGCGGCGGGCCGCGCGGTGCGGCGTCGTGATTCTGCCGACCGGTGCGGGCAAGAGCCTCGTCGCGCAAATGGCGATTGAGCAGGCCGGGCGCTCGACGCTGGTCGTCGTCCCGACCATCGATTTGATGAACCAGTGGTACGACCTGCTGCTCTCATCATTCCAAGCCGAGGTTGGTCTGATCGGCGGCGGCTATTACGAGGTCGGCGCGATTACGGTGACGACATACGCCTCCGCTTTCCGTTTCATGGAGCGACTCGGCAACCAGTTCGGGCTGGTCATCTTTGACGAGTGCCACCACCTGCCGAGCAGCATCTATCGCTACGCCGCCGAGATGTCGATTGCGCCGTTCCGCCTGGGGCTGACGGCGACGCCGGAACGTGCCGACGGCGCCGACATGCTCTTCGATCAATTGATCGGCCCCACTGTGTACCGGCGCGAGGCGCAGGACTTGGCGGGCGAGTATCTCGCGGACTACAGCGTGGTGCGGATCAATGTGGAGATGAGCGCGGAGGAGCGCGCCGCATATGAACGCGAGCGCGACATCTTCCGCCGCTTCCTGCGCGAAAAAAATATCAGCTTGAGTAGTTTGCACGGATGGCAGATGTTTATCGTCGCCAGCGCACGGAGCGAAGCCGGACGCCGTGCGATGATGGCCTATCGCGAGTCGAAGCAAATCGCGCTCGGCACCGACGCGAAGCTGCGCGTGCTTGCCGAGTTATTGCGGCGGCACAAGCATGACCGGACGCTGATTTTCACCGCCGAGAACGAGATGGTGTATCACATCTCCGAGCAGTTTTTGATTCCGGCGATTACGCACGAGACAGGCATCAAAGAACGTCGGCACTGGCTCGAAGCATTCAACGGCGGCGAGGTGCTGGCGCTGGCAACATCAAAGGTGCTGAACGAGGGTGTCAACATTCCCGCCGCTTCAGTCGCCATTGTGCTCTCCGGGTCAGGCTCGTTGCGTGAACATGTGCAGCGACTCGGTCGCATCCTGCGCAAGCAGCCCGACAAAGAAGCGACGCTCTACGAAGTGGTGACGCGCGACACGACCGAAGAACAGATCAGCCAGCGCCGGAGCAGCGGCGAGCAGTTCCGCGACACCACCGAACAATCGGGCGAGCCACGGTTAATCTAAACAGGGAAAATTAGACAATGCTGACGGCTGACCTCGCGATGAGTTGGCAGCGCGGGCGCAAGACAGGGCCGCGTTTAATCGACACCGAAGACCCGCAGCAGTTGCGCGAAGCGGGCGAGTTGATCGATGTCTTTCGCGCGCACGAGGGCCGCCGACGTCGCGAGCTTGAAGAGGCGTTGCAGGAATACGTCGGTGTCGGCACCGATTACAGAATCTTACGCGGGCTGATTAAGCTGCTGACGGATCGCTGCCGATTCGAGGTCGGCGTCGCGGTCGACCCGGTTGAAGTCCGCCGCGTGCTGTTTACCGCGGCGCGGCAGCATCACCCGTTGATCGACGATGAAGACGCGCGCGGGGCGGTCTTCGTGCAGGCGGCGAAGGAACTCGGCTGCGACCCCGGACAGGTTGCGGATGGCTTGTACGCCGACTTGCCGGAAAATCAAAAGCTGATCGAGTTTGAAGAGTTGAACGCGCGCGAGTTGCTTGATCTATACAACGTCGCGCAGGCGCAGGCGCTGCTCTATCGTTGCGTCGAGATGTATCTCTGGGTCGAGCCGCAAAACCCGGAAGGCTTCCGTGAATTATTCAACGCGATCAAAGCATACCGCTTGATTCACACCGTCAAGGGCAGCCCCGAGGTGGGGTACGAGATACGTCTCGACGGCCCCGTCTCGATGTTCCACCGGTCGCAGAAGTACGGCGTGCAGATGGCAGTCTTCCTACCGGCGCTGCTGCTCTGTACGGGATGGCGTATGCGCGCGGAAGTCGCCGGCAAGCGTGGCGACACGGGGCGCGGCGCGAGCGCATTCTTCGAGCTTGACGGCGAACGGCACGGATTGCGCTCGCACTATTTTAACGCGACGCCTTATGAAAATCCGATTCTGGAAAAGTTGATCGAGAGTTGGGAGCGGTTCGACAGTCCGTGGCGGCTCGAACGCGGGCGGGAAGTAATCGACTTCGGCGAGGGCGCGCTCATTCCTGACTTTGTGATTCGCCACCCGGACGGCGCGCGATTCTATCTTGAGGTGCTCGGCTTCTGGACGCCAAAGCACCTGCACCGGCGCCTGGAAGAACTGACGCGCGGCGGGCTGAAGAACTTCATCATCGCGGCGTGGGACGAACTGCGCGGCAGCCGCGAACCGCTGCCGAAGATTCCGCCACACACCATCATCTTCAAAAGAAATCTCGACCCGGTGGTTGTCGAGATGGCGATCAATCAAGTACTTTCCGATTCGTAACGGAATTTTAGTGACGACTACGGGCGGAAGTCTCACGTCGAGCCGACTCAGTACATGCTGGGTTGAATGTTTTTCCTTAACAGTTCGTATGACCACTCCTGAAACACTTGTCGCGCGCACCGTGGACGAACTTGACTACGCTTATCGTGTGCTCGCTGAATCGCCTGACCTCGGCTGCGACACGGAGACCGCCGGGTTTGACGCGCGCCGATCTCGTCTGCTGTCGGTGCAAATCTCGGACGGTCGTTTCGCGGTGCTCGTCCCAGCGAGCGAAGGCGTCGCGCTGGGGCCGCTCGCGCAACTCCTGGCGAGTTCCGACCACCTCAAGATTTTTCATAACGCGAAATTCGATTTGCGCTTCCTCGATGAAGCCGGCTACACCGTGCGCCGCGTATACGATTCGATGATCGCCGAGAAATTGATTACGCGCGGGGCCGATCAATCGAACTCTCTGGCCGAGACGCTGTACCGCTACTTCGCAATCGATCTTGACAAGACGCAACGAGAAACTTTCTCCAGCAAGAGTTGGGACGGACGCTGGACGCCTGAGTTGGTTGAATACGCATTGAGCGACGTGCGTCACTTGCCGGAGTTGAAGCGGCAACAGACGGAGTGGCTTGAGCGTCTGCGCCTGACGGACGAGTTCGCGGTGAAGATGGCGAAGCTCAGACCGTCGGAGGCTAGCGTGTGCGATGAAGAGGGGGACGCTGGTGGTGACGCGCGAGCTGTTAACTATTGAGTTGGTGCCGCGCACGGCGTGGTATAAGAACGTCCGCTCGAACGTCGCGCCGGAAGAGTGGGATCGGCTGCGGCGCATTATCTTCGAGCGCGCCAACTATGTGTGCGAAATCTGCGGCGGGCGCGGGCGCAAATGGCCGGTCGAATGCCACGAAGTCTTCGCTTACGACGACGAGCGGCGCGTGCAACAACTGGTCAAGCTGGTCGCGCTCTGCCCGGCGTGTCATCAAGTCAAGCACATTGGCCTCGCGGGCGCACGCGGCCACATGCGCGAAGCGACGGCGCACATGGCGCGCGTCAACCACTGGTCGCTCGAAGATGCGCGTCACTACATCGAAGGCTGCTTTGAAATCTGGAGCCGCCGGAGCTGTCACCAATGGACGCTGGATATTTCTTACCTTGAACAGTTCGGCGTGAAGGCGCAAGCGACCACGCCCGCCGCGCCCAAGTGACTCGGAACTACCGTTTTCGCACTGCCGTTTGAGAAGAATGCCTTCTCAACGGTCGCACGCGAGTTGAAGAACAGTTCTAGTTCTTGCCATCTCACACGTTCGGAAAGAGGAGAGAATCGTGACTGACAAAGTTGCAAGATTATGTGTGTGCTTGATGCTGTTGTCGTTAAGCGCGGCGGCGATAAAAGCGCAGGGTCTCAAAGCGGAGAAGGTGTCGTGCCTCGGAAATCAGAGTTGCTATAAACTTTCCAACGGCACGGTTGAAGTCGTCGTGACGACCGAGGTCGGGCCGCGCATCATGCGCTACGGCTTCGTCGGTGCGGACAACCTGCTCGCCGAACTGCCCGTCGACCCTGCCGGCGCGAAGGCCGACACATTCAAGGTGTGGGGCGGTCATCGTCTGTGGGCCGCGCCGGAATCGATGCCGCGCACTTATGCGCCGGATAACCGCCCGGTCGAGGTCAAGCTCGACACCAACTCGATCCGCTTGATAGCACCGGTCGAGGCGCAGACCAGCATCCAGAAAGAGATGTTGGTGACGCTCGACGCCGAAGGAACGGGCGTCACGGTGCTGCACCGCATCACGAATCGTGGCACGTCGGCGGTTGAACTGGCGCCGTGGGGACTGACGATCATGAACGCCGGCGGCGTCGCGATCATGCCGCAGGAACCGTTCCGTCCGCACGACGGCAACGCCCTGTTGCCGGTGCGGACGATGGCGTTGTGGGCATATACGAATCTGAGCGATCCGCGCTGGACGGTCGGCGAAAAGTTCATCCGTCTGCGGCCCGAAGCCGCGCACAAAGAGTCGCAAAAGCTCGGCGCCGCGAACCGGCAGGGGTGGATGGCGTACCACCGCGCGGGGACTCTGTTCGTCAAACGGTTCGATTACAAAGACGGCGCGGCGTACCCCGACATGGGGAGCAACGCCGAACTTTACGCGAAGGGAGCGTTTATCGAGATTGAGACGCTCGCGCCGCTTGAACGCCTCGAACAGAACGCGGCGGCGGAGCACATCGAGCGTTGGTTCCTGTTCCGCGACGTCAAGATGGGCGCGACCGAAGCGAGCATCGAACAGACGCTCGCCCCGTTGATTAAACAGACTGCGTTGAAGTAACGGCGCGCCCGCGTGATTCAACATCTCGTCCGGCTGAATTTGCGCCGGGAACCTTTCACACATCCTTTGCCGCGGTCGAAGCGTGCGCGTGCTTAATCGCTCGCGTCGTTTTGCGCCGCCAGCTTGCAAGTGAAACTCCATGAACACCCATCGACACCACACGAACGCGAAACGTTTCTTTCTGATCGTCTATCTCACACTCTCCGCCGCCGTTGCTGTGACCTTCGCGCAGACGCCAACCGGCACGCCGCCACCGACCACGCCTGAACTTCAACGTCTGATCGCGAAAGGTGCGACGGTCGAAAAGGTCGCCGGCGACTTCGGCTTCGTTGAAGGGCCGGTGTGGCACAAAGACGGCTTTCTGCTGTTCACCGACATCCCGCGTAACCGGATTATGAAGTGGCACCCGAAGGACGGCGTATCCGTGTTTCGTGAGGCGAGCAACAACGCGAACGGACTGGCGTTTGACCGCGATGGCAGATTGATGGCCTGCGAGCACGGCGCGCGCCGCGTCTCGCGCACCGAGGCGAGCGGTGTCATCGTCGGTGCGGTCGAGCGGCTCGACGGCAAGCGACTCAACAGCCCGAACGATCTGGCGTTCGCAAGCGATGGAGCAATCTACTTCACCGACCCACCATACGGTTTGCCGAAACAGACCGAAGGTAAAGAGTTGGACTTTAACGGCGTCTACCGATTAAGTCCGGCGGGCGAGTTAATCGTTTTGGTGAAAGACTTCGAGCGTCCGAACGGCATCGGCTTCTCGCCGGATCGGAAGACGCTGTACGTCGCCGACACCGCGAAGCTGCACGTCCGCGCGTTCGACGTGAAACGCGACGGGACGCTTGCCAACGGCAGAGTCTTCGGCGAGATGAAGCCGTGGGCGTCGAACATCCAGGGCGGCCCCGACGGCTTGAAGGTTGATGTGAAAGGCAACGTCTACATCACCGGCGCGGGCGGCGTGTGGGTCTTCGACAAAACGGGAAAGATGCTCGGCGTGATTCAGACTCCGGAAGTACCCGCCAACTGCGGCTTCGGCGACGCCGACTTCCAGACGCTCTACATCACCGCGCGCACCGGACTGTACCGGATTCGCCTGAACGTCAAAGGGACGAAGCCGTAGCGTCAGGATTGAAGGATTGCTCAGCTTGTTTTTGCAGGGTGCGCAAGTTCCTCGCAGCGACCTGATGAGATGTCCGAACAGACTTCTAATCGTCGTTCGATTACTTTCTATGAATAATCAAGATAAATTGCTGAACAACGAAGACCCACGATTTGTCAGTTAAATCATCATCTCAATCTCAGATGGTCTGATCTAAACGAACGAGTCCATCTTGCTCAAAATAAACAAGTCCATATTTTCCCGAAGGAGATCGAATGCACAACTCATCGCTTCATGAATTCACCCGTCGCAGATTTCTGGAGACCGCGGCGAAAGGTTTAGCAGTCGCGCCGGTGACGGGCGCGTTATTTAACAACGCCGTGGCGCAGCAGCGCGTGCCGGAACCGCCGGGGAAGAAACTCGGCTACGCGATTGTCGGTTTGGGAAGCCTCAGCATCAACCAGATTCTCCCGGCGTTTGCGAAGTGCGAGAAATCGAAAGTGACGGCGCTCGTCAGCGGCGACCCCGCGAAGGCGAACAAGCTGGCACTGCGTTACGGCGTCAACCCGAAGAGCATCTACAACTATCAGAACTACGACACGCTCAGAGATAACCCGGATGTTGACGTGATCTACGTCGTGCTGCCGAATTCGATGCACAAGGAGTACACGATTCGCGGTGCGCAGGCCGGTAAACATGTGCTGTGCGAAAAGCCGATGGCGAACACGCCGCAGGATTGTCAGGAGATGATTGATGCGTGCCGCAAAGCGAATCGTAAATTAATGGTCGCGTACCGGCTACGCTACGAGCCGTACACGCAGAACCTGATTAAGATCGCGCGCGACAAAGAGTTCGGTGATTTGAAAATCGTGCTCGCCGACGCCGGCTTCAGCATCGGCGACCCAAATCAGTGGCGGCTGAAGCGTGAGATGGCGGGCGGCGGCTCGCTGATGGATATCGGCATCTACGCACTGCAAGCGGCGCGCTACATTTCGGGCGAAGAGCCGACGGAAGTAAACGCTGTCTCGTATACCACGCCGAATGATCCGCGCTTCAAAGAGGTCGAAGAGACGATCAACTTCCAACTCCGTTTCCCGTCGGGCGTGTTGGCGAACTGCGTGTCGAGTTACGGCGCCGGCCTGAATCGTTTTCGCGGCGTCGGGACGAAGGGCTGGTTTCAGTTGGAGCCGGGTCTGAGCTATTCGGGCTTGCGGATGCACGTCGGCTACGGCAACAAGATGGAAGAAAGGATGCACGGCGTGCGCGACCACTTCGCTTCGGAGATGGAGCACATGTCTGAGTGCGTGTCAGAGAACAAAGAGCCGCTCACGCCGGGCGAGGAAGGATTGCGCGATTTGAAAATCATGATGGCGATTTACGAAGCGGCGAAAAGCGGAAAGACAATCAAACTGTGAAGGGGAAGCAAAAGAAGATCGAGTATCCGCCGCCCAGCCCGGCGTTGTCCGGCGGGTGGATCAACCTGCTTCACATGTTCGGCCCCGGCGCGATTATCGCCTCGGTGACGGTCGGCACTGGCGAGACGATCTTTGCGCCACGCATTGGCGCGGTCTTCGGCTACGCGATGCTGTGGGTGATCCTTGTCACCGTGCTGTTCAAAGCGGTGCAGGTCTACACCGGTGCACGCTACCTGGTGCTGACCGGCGAGCACCCGATGCAGGCGTGGGCGCGCATACCGGGGCCGCGCGCGTGGGCGGCATGGCTGATCGGGTTAGTCGCCGTCACCTCGTTCCCATTGTGGATCGCGGCGCTGGCCGATGCGGTCAGCAGTCTCTGTGTGTGGATTACCGGTGTCGGCGGCGCGGTGTCGTGGGGCCGCCCGCTGTGGGGCACCGTCATCATCGTGGCGGCGATGATGTTCAGTCTGGTGCAGACCTACAACGTCATCGAGCGCGTCTCGACGGTGATTCTCGTCTTCAAAGTGATTCTGATATGCATCGCAGTGATGGTCATCAAGCCGGATTGGGCGGCGGCGTTTTGGGGATTCGTCACGCCGCAACTGCCGGACTATCAGCCGTGGGTCGCGGCGAGTTACCCGAAGATTGCTGCTAACCAGTCGTGGCTGGAGATGGCGGTGCTGATGGGCGCGGTCGGCGGCGGCGTGCAGGATTACGTCGGCTACGTCGGCTTTTTGCGCGAAAAGAAATGGGGCGCGGCGGGGTTGGCGGACTCGTCGCCGCAGAATCTGCCGACCGACAAAAAGATGATTGCGCGGGGCAAGCAATGGCTCCGCGCGCCGGCGTTCGACACCATCGTGTCGTTCGGTAGCGTGCTGCTGATTACCGGTTGCTTCATGATCCTCGGCGCGGCGGTGCTGCATCCGCGCCAACTCGTGCCGGACGACGCCGATCTGTACAGCAAGCAGTCGCAGTTTCTCGGCCTCGTCCACCCGGCGCTCGTCACGATCTACAAGGCGGGCATCTTCTTCGCGATCTTCGGCGTCATCTACGCGGCGTTCGAACTCTACACGCGCACCGCCTACGAACCATTGCGTGCGCTGTGGCCGAATCGCGAATGGGACATCAGGAAGCTGCGTCTGTGGGTCGTGCTGTATTCGGGACTCGGCGGTCTGGCGATCCTCTGGACCGGCTTCCAGACGGTCAGCATCGCGAAGTACATCTCGCCCCTCTCCGGCGTGCTCGGTTGCGGCTTGTGGTGTCTGGCGATGATTTGGGTTGAGCGGGCGCAGCTTCCCCGCACCTATCGGATGAAAGGATTGCTGCTGCTCTTAACGATCATCGCCGGCATCGCGATGACGCTGATCGGTGGCTATGTGACGATGCGGAACTGGACGAGTTGAGAGCAGAGTTTCTCTGTGCTCTTCGTGTCACCTCTGTGTGAAATCCAACGCTCTCCAATATTTTGTTTACCACTCCAGCGACAATTTTTAGAGAGTCTCAGAGGCAGGAGACACCTCCCTTCGCGACCTTTGTGGCTCTGCTTTGTGTCCTTTGCGGTTAATCTTCAACCTAACCGCAAAGAGCGCCAAGTCAAACCGCAAAGGTCGCGAAGAAGGATGTCGCCGCCCGGCGTCCGTCGCCCGCCATTGAGTTATTGCCATTTTAGAATTTTAGCGACCGCCCTGGCCCACTTTTGCTGCCGCCGGTGTCTAAGCTGATGGCGCTATATCAGAGGCGCGCGGCGCTGCAAGACTCCGCCGCGCCGCCGTTCTATATGACGGAGCGTTCAAGGCTGGTCTCCCGAAACCGAGAAGTCCGCCGCGACGCTTCATCAATCAATCCCGACTCAAACGCTTGTGAGGAACACCCGATGACTCGTCTCAGGAACACCGCTTCGCTGCTGCTCATTTTTCAACTTTCGATTGGCTTCCTTTCGTCGCTTGCGCCGAGAGCTTACGCAACTGACATGTCTCAAAGAAGGAGACCGTCACGCGTGGTGAGCATTGATGCCGATGATGAACTGGGCGAGCCGCGAGGGTTGCGCTTTCGTCTGAGCGAGGGTGCGGAGCAGGCCGCACGCCCAACCGAAAACCCGACGCCGGTTAATGCGACGAAGCTGTCCGACAGTGAAGTGCAGAGTGTTCTGGCGCGCCTGCCGCCGCTGAAGACCGAAACTGCTGACGAGACCGCTTTCAACATTCGTGAGCGGTCGCTGCCGCCGCCGCGCGCGGGGCAGACGGTGCTCGCAAGCTTTCCGGCGACAACGCCAGCGGACGTGCCCGATGTGAAGACGACCGAGCCGCTTCAAGTCGTGCGTCAATCGCCGACGGGCGAAGTGCCGCTTGCGCCGCAGTTGAGCATCACGTTTTCGCAAGCAATGGTCGCTGTCACGTCGCACGACGAACTCGCTGCCGGCGACGTGCCGGTGAAACTGACGCCGCAGCCGCCGGGCAAATGGCGTTGGGTCGGGACGAAGACGCTGCTGTTCGATGCAACGGACGAGCGTCTGCCGATGGCGACGACATATACGGCGAGTGTGTCGGCCAACACAAAATCGGCGAACGGCGGAATGTTGAAGGCGGCAACGACGTGGACATTCGCGACGCCCGCGCCGCAGGTTAAGACGAAGTATCCGGAGAACATTCCCATGCGGCGCGATGCGTTGATGTTCGTCGAGTTCGATCAGCGCGTTGACCCGGCGGCGGTCCTACGCACCATACGTGTGCGCGGCGGCGGCGCAGCGAATCTCAGTTTGCGACTCGCCACCGAAGATGAGATTGCGACGGACGAGATTGTGCGGCGGTTGGTGAAGGCGGCGTTGAAAGACCGTTGGCTGGCATTCCGCGCGGTTGATGCGACGAATGGTGATCCGCGTGTCGCGCTGCCCGCTGATTCGGGGATCAATGTTTCAATCGGCCCCGGCACGCCGTCCGCGGAAGGGCCGCGCACGACGACGACGGCGCAAGAGTTTTCATTCCGCACGTACGGGAGTCTGCGCGTCACGGAACATCGTTGCGGTTGGCAGAAAGTATGCACGCCGTTTGATGAGTGGCGCATCACGTTCAGTAATAATCTGGACGCGGGCGCGTTTGATAAATCGCAGGTGCGGATTGTGCCGGAGTTGCCGGACGCGAAGATCGCGGTCTACGGCAATATGATTCAGATCAGCGGACTGAAGCGCGGGCGCACCGCTTATAAGGTGTCGCTCGACGGCGCGCTGAAAGACGATTTCGGGCAGACGCTCGGCGACACCGCGCCGCTCACGTTCAACGTCGGTTCCGCGCCGCCGAGCCTCGCTTCGTCCGCTGATGGCTTTGTGGTGCTCGACCCGTCGAGCGCGCCGCGCTTCTCGGTCTACAGCATCAATCACAGCACGTTGAAAGTCAGCCTCTACACGGTCGCGCCCGAAGACTGGGAGCGGTTCGGCAACTACCAGCGCTTCGCTTCCGGCTATACTCATGACAACAAGTTGCAGAAGCAGGCGACGCCGCCCGGAAAACTTGCTTACTCGAAAACAATCGAAGTCAAAGGTCAGCCCGACGAGATGACCGAGACGCGCATTGATCTCGCGCCGGCGGTGAAAGGCGAGTTCGGGCAGGTCGTCGTCATCGTCGAATCGACGCTGCCCGTCAAGCGAAATAACGAGCGTCAGACGATTCATTCATGGGTCCAGTTGACGAACATCGGCCTCGATGCTTTCGTCGACCAGACGGATTTGGTTGGCTGGGCGACATCGCTGAAAGACGGACGACCGCTCGACGGCGTGCGGATGGAGATGCTGCCGACGAATGTTGCAGCAACGAGCGGCGGCGACGGAATGGCCCGCATCGCGTTGCCGCCGCAGCAGGGCTTGAACGTCCTGGTGGCGCGGAAGGGAAGCGACGCGGCGATCTTGCCGGAATCAACTTCGTGGTGGGAGACAAACGGCAATTGGCACCGCAAGGCGGGCGCTGATTTCCTACGGTTCTATGTATTCGATGACCGCAAGATGTATCGCCCCGGCGAAGTGGTGAGTGTTAAAGGCTGGATTCGACGGCTCGGAAGTTTGCCGCGCGGCGATGTCGGCGCGCTGAATGGCGCGGCGGAGAATGTCGCGTACACGCTGCGCGATTCGCGCGGCAACGAAATCACGAAGGGCACGGCGCGACTGAACACGCTCGGCGGCTTTGACGCGAAGTTTAAGCTGCCCGGTACGATGAACCTCGGCGCGGCGACGCTCCAGTTAATCGCCCAGGGCGGAAGCGGGGGCGCGGTTAATAACGAACACAACCACAACTTTCAGGTGCAGGAGTTTCGCCGACCGGAGTTTGAAGTGACGGCGAGCGCGAGCGAAGGGCCGCACTTCGTCGGCAGTCACGCGCAGGCCACGGTCAACGCCGCATACTACGCAGGCGGTGGTCTGCCGAATGCGGAGGTGACGTGGAACGTGACCTCGATGCCGGGACAATTCACGCCACCGAATCGCGGTGACTTCACGTTCGGCAAATGGACGCCGTGGTGGGGCGGTGAAGACGGTTCGGACAGAAGGTCGGCGGTCAACTCCCAAACTTTTACCGCGCGCACCGACGCTGCCGGGAAGCATCGTCTGCGAATTGATTTCGATTCGATGAGGCCGGCGCAAGCCTCGACCGTCAGGGCACAGGCGAGCGTCACCGATGTCAACCGGCAGACATGGACGGCGACGTCGACGATGCTGGTGCATCCGGCTGATCTCTATGTGGGCTTACGAAGCCA
>JALZJL010000438.1 GCA_030859785.1 Acidobacteriota bacterium | reverse complement strand
CCCGTAGGACGTGCGAGAGCGGAAGCACAGCCCCTAGAGCACGGTACGGGAGAGGCACACTATATGTTGGAGACAAAGGCGGTGTCAAACCAAAACTTGAAGTGAAAGATGGTTACTGGTGCGGCGTGTGGAGTTAAGGATTTTGGCAAGCAATGCCTTGTCAGACGCGGATGATTGCGGTCGCTCTGCTGCCTTATGGTAATGAGGAGTCCCGCTTTACGTAGATACGAGAAAGTGTGATTATGCGGAACGGTTCCACATAATACGCTTATCGGCGTGTTATGCGGAAGGCTTCCACACAACACGCTCAAAAGAATGTTATGTGGAACGCTTCCACTTAATCAGTAGTTAGGCGGCTCACAACGTCAGCACCAGTCAACAGGTTGCGAAAACCGATTGCTACTATCTTCAGGAGATAACGGAAGTGGATTTGCTAGTTCGAGAAGCACAACCAGATGACGCCGAAGCGATTGTCAGCATCTTCAATCCGATCATTGAAGCTGGTGTGTACACTGCGTTTGATACATCATTTTCAGTAGAGACTGAACGACAGTACATCTTAAACTTTCCTCAACGTGGGGTCTTTCATGTGGCAGTACGTCGCCAAGATCAGAAGGTCGTCGGCTTCCAAAGCATGGAACCATTTGCGACTTACACACATGCCTTCGACCATGTAGGAGTAATCGGAACATACGTTGATTCCTCATACAGGCGGCAGAGCATTGGAGCGCGCTTGTTCGAGGCGACATTTGAGGCTGCGCGCAGCAAGGGGTATGAAAAGATGTTCACATACGTTCGAGCCGACAACCCAGCAGCTTTGGCTACCTACCTTAAGCACGGCTTCTACATAGTTGGAAAGGCGCAAAAGCAAGCCAAGTTCGACGCAAGGTATGTTGACGAGATCATCATCGAGAGGTTCTTGTAAGCATCATGTAAAGAAGCACGTTGGGTGTAGAAAGCCGCCTAACAAGCGATTCGAGCTGACTGTTTAATCGCTCCGCTCTTAAACACCATCTCAACCGCAGCGTTCAGATGCTCGCCTTGAATCTCCTGTGAGCAATTGGCATCATATGGCGCAATGGACTTCGAGATCATCAGCGAGGTAATCGATGTTGAATCCATTGCTGTCGGCGTAGATGTCGTGATCGTGCTCGACTACGAAAGCAATATGGTCGAGGCAGATAGCGCAAAATGAAAGGTGTGGCTAAAGTGCGGCTGCCTAATGGTTAGGACACGCTTGGCTGAAGTACATTGGTATGAGGCTCACGGTATCGGAAAGACAGAGTTTAAGCTGAAGCTACCGTTTTTGGATTAGTGATGAAGAAAACAGAAAGACAGTCGGCGCATTTTGCAGTATGTCTCAATAATGAGAGGTACAAAGCCTCGCTTGAGGTCGGTAAGCTATATCGTGTCATCCCTGATCAGGAAGCGGAAGAGAATGGGCTGATGCGCGTTGTCGATGAGAGCGGGGAAGATTACGCATTTGCGGCAGATCGTTTTCACCCGGTAGAGTTGCCGCCCACAGTAGAAAAGGCATTGATTGCGGCAGCACACGTCTAAAAGTCGCAGCCGAACACTGCGCTTAAAGGTGACTCTCCGATTGCTCCGCTCTTAAAGAGCATCTTAACCTCGGCGTTAGACCGCCTCTGCTAGCCAGTGAATGGGTTAACAATCTGCAACCGTCCCTCGACACTGAGACCTGAGTGCAGGTCTTCTGAATACAAGACTTTCGCCCCGGCTCCCAGTCCGCAAGCTACAATCAGGCTGTCCCAATACGAAAACCCGTAACGCTCGCGCAGCCGAGACGCGTTAATTTGCTCTGCCTGGCTGATTCCCACAACCCGGTACTTGCTGTAAAACGAATCGATTAGGTCACGAACAGTGTCTTCATCAAAACGTGCCTTTCTAATTAGGTTGACACAAACCTCGTTGATGACCTGTGTGCTGATGACCACTTCGCTGCTGCGAATGACTGTCTCAGCAGTGGCACTCTTGTCTTGATCTTGAAGGAAAGCATAGAGCCAGACATTCGCATCGATGAAGCTGAGCATCGGCTCAATGTCGCTCATAAACTTCCTCGCGCGTCAACGGCACAAATCCTTCAACCTTAAGCGGATGTTCCAGCAGTCGGTCGATCAAGTCGTTCGCCCCAACCGTTCGCTCTGGTGCCAAAACAATCACCCGCACATTGCCGACGATTCGGTCCTTGTATTCGGCAGGAATCTCGATGTGACCATTTTCGGGTCTGGCTTGAAACTCAAAAGCATTCATTAGTATCCCTCCAATTACCAAACCTTATACGTCCGTGAATGATTGAAGTCAAACCTTAGACCCGACTGTCGCTCAGAGTCCGGTCAACTCACGGTGGGCGTAGATTACGAGATTGACGCCGGGGCGGAGCGCGTAGACCGTTCCCACCTTCTGATATCTCGCGCCGAGTTGCGCTTCGAGTTGCGACGCCTGCGATTCGTTGCCGATCACAATCGGCTCGGTGTAAGCACCCAGACGACCGTGGAACCCGACGTGTTTGTAATCTCGCAGATACCACGGCAGCGGCCAGTAATCGGGCGAGGCGATGGACACGGCGGTCTCTTTTCCGGTGCCGGCGCGCGCGGCCAGGCGTTCAACTTCACTAACGAGCGTCAGGAAATCGCGCCACGTGTGTGCGTAGACGTAAGGGTATCGGTCGTCGTCATAGTGATAGAAGTTGAGGCGGACGGCTTGATACGAACCGAGCAGGACGGCGGCGAGTGCCGGCGCAAGGGTCAGGGCAGACCACACGGGCACGCGCTTCCGGCCCCACTCGTAGAACACATTGACGGCGTAACCGCCGATGATCGTTAGCGGAACGATGAAGTTGATCGCCAACCACGGCGTTTTGTAGGGAACAAGGGAATATGCGGCGAGGATTCCGAAGGCCCATGCCCCGGCGAAAACCGCGAACCGATTCCGCGCGCCAAGCAACGCCAGTGTCGCCCCCATACCACCCAGCAATAACGTCCCTGCTTCCTCTTGCCACAGCCACGTGACGTAGGTCAGGAATGGCTTGGTGTGATCCTTCGTTCCCGTCTGCGTCCAAATCTTGAATGTCTCCAACGCGCCGTCGATGCCTTTGGCGTATGTGAAGAACGACGAATAAAACAGGACGTTGATGAATAAGAACAGCACGATGGCGGCGAGCCACAGCAAAACGACATGATCGGTGCGCCCAAACCTTTCCATCATCGACGCGCCCCGCGCCGCGGGATGATCGGCAGGCCGCACCCTGTTGCCCTGATCGCCGCGCCACGCGCCTCCGTCGAAATCATTTCCCCAGTTCCATCCGACGCACGTCGTCACCCACCTGACACTCCACGCCACACCCCACGCGAGCGCCAGCACACCGACCGAAATAAAAGCCGTCTCTTTCGTCGCAAATAGTAACGCCGTGGCAGTCGACGCGAGCAGCAAGTAAAGCGGCTTCCCCGTGTCGTAGTAGCGGAGCGCGGCCACGACCAGTCCCAGCGTGAAAAATACGAAGAGGGTTTCGTGGATGTAGTAGCGCGACATGTAGACCGCGCCGGGCGACACGGCAATGAGCGCCGCCGCCGCGAGCGCGCCGATTGAGCCGATGCGCCGCCGCAGACACAGCGTCAGCCACACCAGGCCGAGGCCGAATAACGCCGGCACGGAACGAATCGCAAAAGTATTTAACCCGGCCAGCAGTGTGAATGGCAGCGTCAGGTAGTAGAGCGTCGGGCCGTGGTAGTTGGCCGGGTCGTATTGATAGATTCCTTCTTGTACCAGCCGCTTCACAAAGAATCCGTTGACGCCCTCGTCGTGATGAAGCGGCTTGAGTTCGAGCGCGACGAAGCGCAGCACCGCGCCGACCAGCAGCACCGCGCCGCCGGTCAGTCTCCACACAGGTTCCGGGATTTGCGGAAGGCGCGCGACGTTGGCACCGCTCGTCGCTGGCATGGCGGCGGTCGCGGCGGAGCGGTTTGATTGCACGGCGGACGCACGCTTATTGCGGCGCTGTTTGGTAGAGGCGGTAGCCACCTGCTTCTCCGACCTTGGCGTAACGTACAAAAAAAGTTTCGTTGACCGGCGGCGTCATGTCGCGCTCTAGCGGACCGACCACGATGTAGTCGACCTGATGACCGCGCAGCAGGGCGTCGATTGTTTCTGCATCACCCGTGCGACCGGCGTAAATGCGCCGCACATCGGCCTCACGGAATTTATATTCGATCCCGTGCGTCCACAGATGACCATCATACCCCATCAGCGACCTCCGCCCGCTGAGCATCACCGGATGATTAAACGTCGGCGCGTGAAGGATGCGCGCGTGCGGTGGCGTCCGGCTTTTGACGAACTCGGCGAACTCCATCCCCGCACGGTCAAAGACCTGTAGGTTAGGCGCGCGTGAGATGACCCGCCACACGTCAAGCCCACCAGCCAGCGTCAACAATGTGACTAACACGACCACCGCGACGCGCCACAGCCCGCCGCCGTGACGGGCGCGCCACAATCGCGTGAGCAGCAGCGCGACCAACGGCACTGAAGCGACGTACCAATAGAATAATATTTTAACGTTGTCCCAAATCCAGGGTGAAAGCCTGAGCAGG
Source organism: Acidobacteriota bacterium (assembly GCA_030859785.1). Classification (GTDB taxonomy): domain Bacteria; phylum Acidobacteriota; class Blastocatellia; order Pyrinomonadales; family Pyrinomonadaceae; genus JACDEG01. Next base: position 6,861 of record JALZJL010000438.1, on the reverse strand, counting down.
TTCGGCACGATAAAGCAGAGTGTGAACGGCAGGAAGAACAGCAGCAGGCGTTTCGGCACCACCGGCCAACGCCCGCGCCACGCCAGCGCGGCGATTAACAGAGGGATGAACAAGCCTGTGTTTTTCAGCCAGAACCAGACGGCGTTCTGCTCGCCGCGATCCCAGCCGAACGACCACTCGAAGAAGTTTTCGGGACGCATCGCGCTCTCGCGCGTCGCCCAGAAGAGTTGCGGCACTGAGATGACGAGCGCCACCGCGGAAAACGCCGCCCACGCGCGCCATTGTCTGATGAACAGCAACGCCAGGCATCCGCCCATTCCCATCATCACCCCGAAGCTGTGAGCATGAACCAGCGGCATCAATCCCGCGCAGATACCCGCCGCAATCATCCGCCGCATCGGCGCGACAGCGACAACTGGACGACGCGGTGACTCCATCGAGACGCGGTGCGCACCGGCCTTCTTCCGCCCTCTCTTCTTCGCACTCCCGCGCCCGGCTCGACCACCCGCCGCTCCTGCGTCCGCTCGCTCGTCGCTCTCCGCACGGTCTGCCGCGTCGCCTACGGTCGCATCGATGTCTGCACTATTTTCTTCAGTCGCCTGCCACCATAACGTCCAGATAATGATGGCGAGCGGGAGTCCGAAGAGCAGGCCGCGCTGCGTAATCAGGAGCGTCGTGATCGTGTTGCCCCAACGATAGATTGAGTCGGGCGTGATCGTGTAATCGTGCGGCAGTTCGGCGAGCAACTCAAAGATGCCGCGCCCGCTTTCCCGCGCATCAGTGTAGAGATACCACCAACCGAAGCCGCCGCTGAAGAGCAGCACCACCGGCGTCAATAGCGCCGCCGCACGGTCGCGTGTCAGTTTCAATGCCCAGCGATGCAGCAGACCGACGAGCGCCGTGGCGAGCGCCATGTTCTGCCAGAACAGCGCGCCCTGTACCGACGCCCCGGCCCGGACGAACATCGCCGCGACGAAGTCCACCATGAATGGGTACGTCAGTCGCACGCCCGCGAATTCAGGGTGCTCCGGTGGAAAATTTTCGCCATGCAGGAACCCCGCGATGATGCCGAGGTGCAGCGGCAAATCACCGAAGTTGTGGTTGATGCCGGTGTAGATGCCGTCCGGCGTCTCGAACATTGCCCGCGCGAAGACGAACCACCACAACGCGATGACCGCTGTGTAAAAGAGCACGACCCCAACTGTGCGAGCATCAGGATTAACGAGAGCGCGCCGCACGTCTCGCACCGTGTCGTCGATTCCGCCGAGCACTTCCGCGCGCCGCTCTCGGTTCCACAGCAGCGCGAGCGACGGGGCGGCGACCAAAACAGCGGCCAGCAATAACGCCAACGGCGTCAACCCAATGAACGAAGCGATCATAAAACCGGACAGGCCGAGCGCGGCGAATCCCGTGCATGTCCCGGCGCACGTGCGTGCCGCGAGCGACGCTTCACGGTCATAGAAATATGTGGCGAGCGTGCCGCTGATGATGGCGACCAGCGCCAACGCTAAAGCAAAAGGCATAGGTTACCTTCGGACGAAGACCGCCCGCGAGAAGCAAGTCCCTCACTTATCACCTGTTACTGTTAAGTAAGTTGAGGGTTCAAATCCGACCGCAGATTATACGCGAACCACCTTCGTTTATGGCAAAGCACGGCGCGGCGTGTCGCCTGCTGCCTGCTGGACAGTGGGCAACTCACAGTGTAAAAAGTTAACGTCGAATAAAAACTGACTCCATCTGATCGCCGTTCACGGCTCACCAATTAACTTCGAAACATTATGCTTCGCGCAGGTATCGTCGGGCTTCCCAACGTCGGCAAGTCGACACTCTTCAACGCGCTCACCGCGCAACAGTCGGCGCTCGCCGCCAACTACCCGTTCGCCACCATCGAGCCAAACGTCGGCGTCGTGCCCGTCCCTGACGAACGGCTGGAACCGCTGGCGGCAGTCGTCAAGACGCAGGTCATCATCCCCGCGACGGTCGAATTCCTGGACATCGCCGGCCTGGTGCGCGGCGCGTCGCAGGGCGAAGGACTCGGCAATCAATTTCTCGCCAACATTCGCGAGACAGACGCGGTGGTGCAGGTCGTGCGCTGCTTCGAGGATGATTTGGTGATTCATGTCGAAGGCTCGGTTGATCCACGCCGCGACATTGAGACGATTCAGATCGAACTGGCGCTGGCCGACCTCGCGTCGGTCGAACGCCGCCGCGACCGCGCACAGAAGACCGCGAAGAGCGGCGACAAAACGGCGCTCGCTGAGATTGATGTGATCGACAAGCTGATGACCGCGCTCGCCGATGGCAAGCCGGCACGCACCGTGCCACTCACCGACGACGAACGCGCCACCGCTCGCCCGCTCTTTCTGTTGACGATGAAGCCGACCATCTACGCCGCCAACGTCGACGAGGCCACGCTTGCCGACCCGGACGCGCACCCGCACGTCCAGACGGTTCGTCAAATCGCCGCGAGCGAGTCGGCGGAGTGCGTCGTCATCTGCGCGCAGATCGAGGCCGAGTTGGTCGCGCTCGCGCCCGATGAACGACTCGGCTATCTGCAATCACTCGGCGTTGACGGGAGTGGCGTGGATGATCTCATCAAGAGCGCGTACCGGCTGCTTGGGCTGATGTCGTTTCTCACGGCGGGCGAAAAAGAGGTGCGGGCGTGGACGATCCCACAAGGCACGCGCGCCCCACAGGCGGCAGGCACCATCCACTCCGACATCGAACGCGGCTTCATCCGCGCGGAAGTGGTCGGTTACGACGACCTGACGCGCGCCGGTTCTTACGCGACGGCGCGTGAGCAGGGCCTGCTGCGTCTCGAAGGCAAAGAGTATGTAATGCAGGAAGGCGATGTAGTGCATTTCCGCTTCAACGTGTGAGGCTCGACTCCGGCCACGACGCCGGATTGCGCGAACGCTGTCATCAAAAGTTTACGCGCTGCCTCATCTCAAGATGAGATGAGGCAGCGCGTAAACTTTTCTGCCCCGGCTAAATGTTTCGGCGATGGCCGCAAGCCCCGCTGATGATGATTGCTTCAACTAACAAGCGCGTGTTGCAAAGAGTTCATCTTTGCTCACCGCAGGACGGCGCGGATACCGACCAAGATCAGGTAGCCGACAGCGACGATGACCGCCAGTTTAATCAGCATCACGGCGATTTGAATAAACGCGCCGACTCCGCTTAAGACGATCCCGGCGGCGGTCATCACCAGTGGGATGCCGACTACTAACACGAACAGACCGAGAAGAATCATTCCAACAATCCGCATCACGTCTTTTACGTTCTTCATAATTTCACCTCATTAATTAATCGGCGTGCTTTTGATTGACGAACTTGAGTTCGTCCGGCGGCGCCCGACTTCATATACGCAGAATTTTCGGGCGTCGTTCCGTCAAGCTGCCGGCCCTGACTTCCGCCCCGTAACGTTTCCTAAATTCTAATTAAATTGTGCTAAGCTCGTTTCTCGAATCCTAAGCTTGAGTGAGATTTTAACCCGGCGCGCGGTGACCGACAACCGTTCGCGCCGCGCATTTGAAAGGGACGCGAAGCCCGCATCAAACAGCGATGTCACGCCGCACGACCGACAGACTTTTCAGCGAGCCGGAGGATGAGCAGCCGGTCAACGCCGCCGCGCCGCTGGCCGAAAGGATGCGTCCGCGCACGCTCGATGAATTCGCCGGGCAGAGACATCTGATCGGTGAAGGCCGCGTGCTGCGCCGCTTGATCGACGGCGATGGCGCGTTGCCGTCACTGATTCTGTGGGGCGGGCCGGGCACCGGCAAAACGACGCTCGCGCGTCTGCTCGCCCAAAAGAGCGACGCCCATTTCGTTCCGCTCTCGGCTGTATTCTCCGGAGTGCGCGAGGTGCGGGCCGCGATCAGCGCGGCGCAGGACAACAGAGGGCGCGGGCCGCGCACGATTCTGTTTATCGATGAGATTCACCGCTTCAACAAGGCGCAGCAGGACGCATTGCTGCCGGCGGTCGAAGACGGCACGGTGACGCTGATCGGCGCGACGACCGAGAACCCATCGTTTGAAGTGACCAGTGCGCTGCTGTCGCGCACGCGCGTGCTCGTCCTTGAACCGCTGACCGAGGCGGACACCGAGTCGATTCTGCGCCGTGCCATCGCCGACCCGGAGCGCGGACTGGCTAACCTCCAGCCTCGGATTTCAGAAGAAGTGATAGGACGACTCGCGCACGCCGCCGGGGGTGATGCCCGCGTCGCGCTGGCGGCGCTCGAAGCGGCGGTCGAGTCAACCGCGCCCGACGCGGACGGCGTCCGGCACGTGACCGGCGAGACGGTTATTGAGGCCGTGGGTCGCGCCCGCTACGCTTATGACAAAGGCGGCGAGGAGCACTACAACCTCGCGTCGGCGCTGATCAAATCACTGCGCAACTCGGACGTGAATGCGGCGCTCTATTGGCTGGCGCGTTTGATCGAAGGCGGCGCCGACCCTGTGTTCATCGCGCGCCGTTTGTGCATTCTCGCTTCCGAAGACATCGGCCTCGCTGACCCGCAGGCGATGGTGCAGGCAGCGGCGGCGGCACAAATTACACAACTGATCGGTCTGCCGGAGGCGCTCTATCCGCTGTCGCAGGCGACCGTCTATCTGGCGCACGCACCGAAGTCGAACGCGGTCAAGCGCGCCTTCCACGCCGCCGCCGATGACGCCCGCGAGACGGCCCGCGAGCCTGTTCCGCTGCGTCTGCGCAACGCGATCACGCCGCTGATGAAGCGCACCGGCTACGGCGGCGGCTACCGCTACGTTCACGACGACCCGCGCGCGCGAGAAGAGATGGAGTGTCTGCCTGAACGTCTGCGCGGGAAAACATACTGGGAAGGAATAACCGATCAGGAATAACAAATAAGGAGGTGTGAGTAAGCAGTCTTATGGCTACTATGATGTTGGGTAAATCGGACAAGGAACTGGCCTTTCTTCACGATCTCTATGTCTCGACCGACTGGGGCGAGCGATTCGCGGAGTTGATCGACGAGCACGTTAAGCTGCCGAAGAGTGGTCGCGTTTTGTACGTCGTGGCGGGTACGGGCGGGCATGTGCTCGCGATGCAGAAGCGGGCCGACGACGAGGTCACGATCATCGGCGTGGACGAGAGCGAGGAGCGTCTGAGGCTCGCGCGCGAGAAAGCGGCGGTGGTCAAAGCAGGCGGGCGCATCGAATTCCGCGCGGCGCAGTTGGAGACGCTTGCGTTTGAAGACGACTTGTTTGACCTAGTGGTCGGCGACGCTTCGATGGTTGCGCCGGAGCGTCTGCCGGAAGTGCTCGCGGAGATGGTGCGCGTCGCCAGGCCCGGCGCGCGGGTCGCATTAAACGTCGTCACGGCTTCGAGCTTCGGCGAGTTTTTTTCGATCTACTGGGAAGCACTGATTGACGTTGGGATGCTGGCGCAGAGCGACACGGTCGAGACACTGATTAATGAACTCCCGACCGTCGCCAGCGTCGAGGCTCTGGCCGCCACCGAGTCGCTTGATAAGATCGAGTCGTGGACACGCCCCGAAGAGTTCGACTTCGCTTCGGGCGATGATTTCCTGAACGCGCCGCTGATTAAAAACTTCTTGCTGAGCGTCTGGCTTGAGCCGTTGCCCGACAGCGATTCGCGATCCGAAGTCACGCGCGAGATTGTGCGCATCATCGATGAAGAAAGAAACGAAGCGGAGTTTACGCTCTCCGTTAAAGCCACCCTGGTTGTCGGGCGCAAAGCCGGCTAACGGCGAATCGATTCAGAATCGAGTGGCGGTTGACCCGAATGCCGAGGCGTGAGACCGGATCACAAACATTGAGATTAATTTCAGGAATGCGCGGGTTTCCTCGGCTCCCATCTCTTTCGGGTGGCGTTTTTCGTGGCAGATGATCAAGCGGCGAATGTAGTTGACGTGAGCGTTCTCGGTCTTACGGCTCAGGTGCTTGACGCGTGCGGTGTGACGCACGGTGTCAAGTAGTCTCGGCTGTCGTGTTTACGTCATTTCCTGTACACCGACGCTGAAGATTCAGGTTTACACAGGTTACGACAATGCGTGATGCATTCCACATAATACGCTTATTTGAGTGTTATGCCGCTTCTTCCTAACAAAAGATGGAATTGTATTTATGAGCGAGAATGCAAAACTAGAACGACTAAAACAAATTTGCGTTGTGGTAGATACAAATACGTTCGTACATTCGACACTTCTGCTTGGAACCCCGTTAGGAATGGCGTTACTCTTTTCGCTTGGGGTCAATGGCCGCTTGGGTATGCCAGAGGTGCTTGAGCAGGAGATTGTTAAGCGCGCCGTATCACACGCAAGAGATATGGCTGACAAAATCAGTCGAAACTTAGAGAGCCTTAAAACCATTACTGGTAAGGAGCTTATTCTTCCTCTCCCTACAAACCATGAGCTTAAAAAATATGTAGAAGACAGATTAAGAGAACTGTCTGATAAATTTGTACGAGTTCCCTTTACATTAGATCATGCCAAATCATCTCTACAGCGTGTAATGGAAGAATCACCACCCAATGGTGAAAAGGATCAGCAATTCAAAGATTCAGCAATCTGGGAATCCGTGTTGGAACTTGCTAAGTCGTATGAAGTTCACTTCATCACGAAAGATAAAGGATTTTATTACCAGCGAGATCCGAAAAAGGGTTTAGTGAGGTGGTCACGGTTTGACGGACACGGGATTCTCTTCAACAATCGTCAAATCAAAGATGAAAAAAGCTACCACGACCACCACGCCCGCTGCCAAGACCCGGCGCAAATACGATGACGCTTTCAAGCAACAAGCCTTGCAGATGCTTCAGCTTGGTCAACCCGTGCCGGCCATCGCCCACACGTTAGGCATTTCAGAAGGCCTCCTCTACAA
>JALZJL010000329.1 GCA_030859785.1 Acidobacteriota bacterium | reverse complement strand
GCTGTCTTGATCGTCGGAGGTATGTTGAGGAAATACGGGAATATCAGACAAACTGGGCCTCGAAGGCCGGAGTCCGTAAGAATGGCTCCGCAAGCCCCGGCGAGGATGTTCGGCGGCTTTAGCGGACTTTAACGCGCATGGGAAAAAGGTGTCGGGTGAAAGAGAGACGGGGGATGAATGACAGGGCGAAAAATCCTTCTTTGATCATCCGTCACTTGTCGCCCGTCACCGCTTTAAGCTGCTTGCGATCAACTTTGCCGCGGTCATTCTTTGGCAGCGAAGAAACGAACTCGACCCATCGCGGATACTTGTAGAGGGCGATCTTTGATTTGACGAAATCTTTGATAGACTGTTCCATCGCTTGACTCGCGGTGTGTCCTTCGCGCAGCACGACGAAGGCTTTCGGTTTGACCAGTCCATCGCCCGCGTCGTGACCGACGACGGCGCATTCGACGACCGCATTGTGTTGCAGCAGGCAGTTCTCAATCTCGATTGGCGCGACATAGACGCCGGAGACTTTCAGCATGTCATCGGTGCGGCCGTGATACCAGTAATAGCCTTCACGGTCGACGTGGAACTGGTCGCCCGTCGTGCACCAGTCGCCCGCAAACGTCTCCTTTGATTTCTCGTGCGCCTGCCAGTAGCACAACGCCGCCGAGTCGCCATTGATGCGTAGCGTGCCCATGTCGCCGGTTGCAACCTGGTGTCCCGCGGCATCGACGACCTCCGCATCGTAGCCCTCGACGATGCGCCCCAGACTTCCCGGCTTCACGTCTCCGGGGCGGTTCGTGATGTAAATGTGGAACATCTCCGCCGAGCCGATGCCGTCGTAAATTTCGACGCCGAACAACTCCTTCCAACGCGTATACAACTCGATTGGCAAAGCTTCACCCGCCGACAGGCACATCCGCAAACTTGATAAATCATTTGCCGCCGCGCCCTCGGCGTTGAGCATTCCGTTAATCATCGTCGGCACGCTCGTCAGCACGGTCGGTTGGTATCGTTCGATCATCTCGAACATCTTTTCCGGTGTCGAGCGTTCAGCGAATAGCGCCGTCGCGCCGCCGACCGCGAACGGGAAGAGCAGGTTCGTCCCCGTCGCGTAACCGAAGAACAGCTTCGGCACCGAGACGGTCAGATCATGCTCGTTGATGCCGAGCGTGCGCTTCGCATAAACCTCTGTGTTGAATGGCAAGTCGTGATGCAGATGCACCGCGCCCTTCGGGTGGCCGGTTGAGCCGGAAGTGAACAGCCAGATCGCCGGATCATCGCGGTGTGTATCGGCGGGCACAAGTTCGTCCGGCATCGCCGACAGTGTCCGCGCGAACGAAGTGAAGTCACCGCTTTCATGTCCGACGACGAGCACGCCGTGCAGATGCTTCGCGCCCCGCGCCGCTTCGGTGAATGTGTCAAGCAGCGACTCGTCAATCACCGCGACGCGCGCCCGCGTGTATTCAAGGTAGTAGCTGTAATCAATCGCCGGCAGCAGCGGGTTGACCATTGTGACAACTGCCCCGACGCGACTCACACCGAACCACGTCCACACGAATTCCGGGCAGTCCGCGAGCGCGATCAGCACGCGGTCTTCCGCCTCGACATTCAACTCGCGCAGCGCGTTCCCCACACGGTTAGACATCCGCACCGCGTCGCCATATGTATAGGACTCGTCACGGAAGTACAGACACGTCTTGCCTTCACGCCCTTCCTCGACGTTGTGGTAGAGGAAATAGTCAGCCATGTTGAAACGTTCGGGAAACTTGATTTCCATAACGTTAATATTCGTGACTCGCTGTTATCTTCGAACGAGTGTATGACCTGGTTTGGGAGTGCGCGCTGGCTTTCTTAATCCCTCGATCTCAACTACACCGTTGGCACGCAACTGTAAAATTATATTTTTAATGTCGCTTTCCCAAACGAGAGGAACCTCAAGTAGATGAACCAATACATCCTCATATGACATACGCGATGACATTTCGAGTAATTGTTTTAGAAGGTTTCGCGCTACAAGCAGTTGACTGCTACGTTCTTCTTCAAATGATGGCTCCAATCTTGTACCTTCTGTTGCAGAGAAAAGCTCTGCCTGTTTTGTTTTTCGAATCCTGCTATTCTGTTTCGCACTTTGACGAACGCGCTCTTGCTCATCCACAAACTTCTTTTCTACATTACGAAACTCAATAAGTCCTCTGGGATGGCGTGTCCCGTAAACAAGGTAGAAGTAAGTGCGCTCGGCAGTAGGCTTACGTATACGTGTATACGTGACATGAGCAAATTGACCCGCAGTCTTCATGCGTTCGCAGTAGAGCTTGATAATTGCGTCTTCGCGCCTCGGGGCAGCCCTTACTACTTTTTCCCATCCTGAACCGCCGAATAAATGATCGAAAGAAGCAGCTATCTCAGGAGAAGGATGTTCAAGAAAACGGTTGATATAGTCGAACATGAAATTGACTATGACCTCACCTGGGCGATGTTGAAGGATAGGCGTGATCTGTTTCAAGCCAAAACCCTTCCATCCTGTTGGGTCAATAAAAGTAAGAGCGAATGATTGTCCTACGAAATTCTTTATTTCAGGTATAAGTTCCTCAAATTCACCGCACAGTGCTTTTGCTTGTACACGGGGAGTGCTCTGTGTAGCTCGCTCAAGGCTACGATAAGCTACTGGGTCTTTCTCGATAAAAAGGCAGCGCACACGAGGATAGCGACCAACTTGACCTAGTACTTCACGCACGTTCCTAAGTTTTTGAAGTGCGATCATGAACGATGTGTCTTCAAAGCTTTCGTTATCAGATTTCCATGGGCCAGAGAACCCATCAATATATACAAACTCGTTGTTTGAGTAACCGATTGTGTACGCAACTCGCTCAAGATACCGCTCAAGGAAAAAGTGCTTTAGGTATGTCTGCTCACGGCTTTCATAGTAATTTGATGCTTTCATTGTGGATCCTTCGAAAGAGCATGTGAGAAAAGAAGTCGGCGGCTTACGGGCGCAAGTGAGAAGGCCCGTATCGCCTTAAGAGACCGCGACCATATCTGTAGGTAATTTAGGGAACTCGTACCAAACACTACCGTCCAGTATGTTGCCACCGGATTTCGGTCGTGTTCCTCCCCATTGCTTGAAGAAAAATGCTACATCTGATTCGATACATTGATTTCGGATTTCTCTGACCCACTCCGGCTTTATTGGACGGTGGCCGGGGCCGCTTTCGCCGCCCACTATTACCCAGTGAATACCAATAAGGTTGATGTTCCTAATAGGCCCTAATAGCGGTTCAATAGACAGAAATCGGAGTGCAGCCTTTGTTCGACGAAGATTTTCTACCCGCTGGACGACTGTACTATCTTCTACCGATACTCCTAACCAGATATGAGATGGTGGTTGCTGATTGTGGTAGCGCTCATTAACAAAATCCCGCATGAGATCGCTACGCTTCGATAAAATTTGATAGACATGCCAATCGGCTTTCTCCATCGTGTCGAAGACAGTCGAGATAAAATCTATAGGCACATCCTTGTGGAATAGGTCGCTCATGGAATTGACAAATATCAACCGAGGGCGCTTCCATTGAAAGGGCTGTTCTAAGCGGCTATGCCAAAGTCTTAAATCGAAACCTTGTTCATACGGATGACCCTTCACCCCCCGAAATCGCTCGGCAAGACGCTCGGCATAACAGTTAGCGCAGCCTTTCGAAATTTTTGCACATCCAGTAACTGGGTTCCATGTAGCATCTGTCCACTCTATTGTACTTTTCTCTGCCATACCTTCCTCCTGAAGCGAGCCAAGCTTTAAATTAGGTGAGCAGCTAAAGCCCCACCGGAAGCGATTCCTGCCACTACGAAGTGAGACTGAAAGCTTAGCACTATTATGCTACTGATAGGTAAACAAAAGGCGAACGCCTGCTACTTAGCAAACGGACACCCCGCCCCGCCGTGCTTCGTGTCGAGGTAGGTGCGTGCCTCCCAGAGTTCGGGGAAGAACTTTTTGTCGAGTGTCGTGCGTAAATATCCGACGCCTTCGGAGCCGCCGGTGCCGGGCTTGGTGCCGACCATGCGCTCGACCATCTTGACGTGGTGCAGACGCCACAGCGAAAAGTATTCGTCGTGTGCGATCAGACTCTCCGCCAGCTTGAACTCTTCGTAGCGCTCTTCAAAGTGAGTGATGATTTCGAGCACCGCGCGTGTGCGCCTGCCGTAGAGTTGAAGGCGTTCCGCGTCCGTGAGTGCCGCGTCGTCGGCGGGTGCGTCGAAGCCGCGACGACGAAGGTAGGAGTAGAAAGCGTCGGCGAGCGTCGGCGCATTGAAGCGCGCGACGAGTCGCGCGTGCGCGAACTCATCATCCTGGAAAGCGCGGTGAATCGAGTCGTCCTTTAAGCCGGACGCGAATTCGATTTCGCGGAACTGCATTGACTGGAATCCGCTCGCCGGGTTTAGTTCGTCGCGGAAGCCGAGGAAGTTGAGCGGCGTCATCGTCTCAAGCAAGTGAATCTGATTGACCAGAATCTTTTCGATCTCGACAACACGCTCGATGGCGCGCGTCGCCACCGCCACACGATCACAATCCATCGCGATGATGGCGGCGTCAATCTCGTGAAGTATCTGTTTGAACCATAGTTCGTAAGTCTGATGAATCGTGATGAACAGCAGTTCGTCATGATGCGTCGGGTCGGACAGACACTCCTGTAGGCCGATCAGGTCGGCGACACGAAGGTACTTGTTGTATGAGAGCGGCATAAGCTAAGGGATGAAGGATGAGGGATGAGTAAGACCCGTGCAAGATGGCTCAACACATCCGCTTTGTTCATCCCTCCGCCTTCTTTCTTTATCCTTCCTAAAAGGCTACTGTTGCGGCTTCGTGCGCAGCATACGAGCGCGTGTCGGTGATGGCGCGGAGTTCGCGGACGATGATTTCTAATTCTTCGTCCTTTGTATAGAAGTGAGGCGAGATGCGGATGCCGGCGCCGGGTCGGTAGTCAACGATGAACTCGCGGCGGATCAATTCTTTGGTGACGGCGGCGGCGTGCTCGACCGCGACGGTGATGGTGCCGCCGCGCCGTGCGGGGTCGCGCGGGCTGGTGACATGGAAGCCCTCGGCTTCGAGCATCTCGATCAACTTTGTGGTTTGTCGGACGCTCTTGGCGCGAATCCGTTCGACACCGATCTCGTTGATGATTTCGTAGCCGCTCCGCGCGGCGTAGAGCGCCGGAATCGCGGGCGAGCCGTGGAGGAAACGCGCGACGCCGGGAGCGTAGTGGATGGGCGCGGCCTCGAACGAGAACGGCGCTTCGTGCGCCATCCAGCCGGTGATCTTCGGCTCTAACGTGTCGTGCAGCCGCGGCGCGACATAGAGGTAGCCCGCGCCGGGGCCGCCGCACAGCCATTTCACCGAGCCGCCGGTCGCGAAATCCACGTCAAGGTTTTTGACGCTGAACGGCACCGTGCCCGCCGATTGATACGTGTCGAGCACGACGAGCGCGCCGACCTCGTGCGCCCGTTCGGTGATCGCGTGCGCGTCCTGTAAAAAGGCGCTTTTGAAAAGGACGTGCGAGACGGGGACGAGCAAGGTCTGTTCGTCAATCGCGGCCAGCATGCGTTCAAGCGACACGGTGATGCCGTCATCCGATTTAACCTTCTCGATGCGGAAGCGACCATCACGCGCGTGCGCTTCATAGACGTACTTAACGGACGGAAATTCAAGCTCGGAATAGACGATCTTGTTGCGTTTCATTCTGCCCGGCGTCTCGCGCGAATCGGAATCGAAGCAGGAGAGTATCAGCGCCTGACAAACCGAGACGTTCTGGTGCATCACCGTCGTGCCCGCGTCCGCGCCGATCACGCGCCCCACTTCGTCGCCGACCGTCAGCGGCATCTCCCACCAGCCTTCGGCCCACGCGCGCACGCCCCGCGTCGCCCACACGTCAGCGTATTCATGCATACGTTCGTAGGTGGCGCGCGGCATCGCGCCGAGGCTGTGCGAAATCAGATAGACAGTCTTTTCAAGAATCGGAAACTCGCGCCGCCACGCTAAAAGTTCGTCCGTCAAAAGTCGTCTCCTCCCTTACACGATTAATAAACTTGAAGAAAAAGAGTGAGCCACGAATGACATGGTTGACTGGAGAACGCAGCCATCAGGTCATCGGTATAGAAGTATATTCCGCTCATCAGCTAACGTCCACGCACCCCGCGCTTCAGGCAAACCTGATAAACTTGTCCGCGCCGGAGTGCACAGAGTAATGCACCAGAGCAACAGTCGTTTGGTTAGAGTAGTCATCTCAAAGCGCTGTCATTACCGCCGTTCACTTTTGCCTTTTACCTTTTTACTTTTGCCTTACTTCTCATGTGGCATCCCGCAAACCCCGTCCGTCACACGCTCCCCCAAACCCGCTGGCCGACCGCTGACGAGGCGGCGCAATCACTCCTCTTTCAGCCGCTCAAAATCAATGCAATCACGCTTGAGAGCCGCACGTGGGTGCCGGCGATGGTGCCGTGGCGCGCGACCGAAGACGGATATGTGACGGGGGCGAATCTCGACTGGTACGGAAGATTCGCCGAAGGGCGACCGGGCGCTATCGTCGTCGAGGCGACCGGCGTCCGCGACATCGCGAGTGGGCCGCTACTGCGAATCGGCCACGACCGCTACATCCCCGGCCTGCGCGAACTGGTCGAGACCGTCCGCCGTGCGAGCGACGGCCACACGCGACTGCTAATCCAGATCATTGACTTCCTTGCCGTCAAACGCCGGCCTGAGAAAGCGAAATTCTTCGAGCGCTTCTTCGCGTTGACTGAACGACACCGCCACGCACTCGCCGATGTGACAGAGACTGAAGTCTGGCTGACGGTTGATGAAAGGGAAGTGCGCGACTTTCTGATGAATGCGCCCGACGGAGTGATTGAGAGTGTGCTTGACGAGCGTGAGCTTGAGTCTCTGCGCCACGGCTACCGCGAGCGTGTGACTGACACTCACCTCAATCACATCCGCGATCTACCGCGGGTGCTCCCAGATATCTTCGCGGCGGCGGCGGCGCGGGCGCGCGAGGCCGGCTTCGATGGCGTCGAGTTGCACTACGCGCACGCCTATACGATGGCATCTTTCCTCAGTGCGCGAAACACGCGACCGGATGCTTATGGCGGCGTGCGAGAGAACCGCGTGCGTCTGCCGCTCGAAGTTTATCGCGCGGTGCGCGAGCGCGTCGGGCGTGATTACACAGTCGGCGTGCGTTTCCTTGGCGACGAAGTGATTGAGGGCGGGAATCGAATTGACGACGCCATCTATTTCAGTCGCGAGTTCGCACGTGCCGGCCTCGACTACCTTTCGATTTCAAAGGGCGGAAAGTTTGAGGACGCGAAGCAGCCGAAAGTCGGCCACGCCGTCTATCCGTACACCGGCCAGAGCGGCTATGAATGTATGCCGACGACCCTCTCCGATGCGCGCGGGCCGTTTGCGCGCAGCATCCCGCTTGCCGCCGCGATCAAGCGCGCGGTGAACGACGACGGCAAACGGACACCCGTCGTCGCCTCCGGCGGACTCGCGACGTTTGAGCAATGCGAGGAAATCTTACGGCGCGGCGAGGCCGACATTATCGGCGCCGCGCGACAGACTCTCGCTGACCCGGATTGGTTTCTAAAAATAAGATCAGGATGTGGTGAAGAAATCCGCCGCTGTACCTACACGAATTATTGTGAAGGCCTCGACCAGTCGCACAAGCAGGTGACGTGCAAATTGTGGGATCGCATCGATCTCGACGAGTCGGGCGTGGGTTTCAGTGACGACGGTCGCCGCCGCTTGCTCGCACCACAATGGGAAGGCAAAAGGTAAAAGGCAAAAGGCAAAAGTGAAGGTAGATGTCTTGTTTCCTTTTACCTTTTGCCTTTTGCCTTTTCATAGGCCGCAATGAATGTCGGGTCGCGGCGTTTCAGATTTTCGTAATCAATCTTCTTACTCCTCGTCATCAGCTTGTAGGCGAAGTCGTAAGGGGCGAGGTGCGTATAGTCCTTCGCCCGCTCGAACCAGATGAGACTTTCCTGAGCGGCCTGCTGGTACGCCTCGATGACGGGCTTGCGCACACGCTCGAATTCGGAGAGTGCCGCTTCGCCGCCGTAACCGGCGTCGAAGCATTGATAAAGCGCGATTGAATCTTCAAGCGCCAGCTTCGTGCCCGAACCGATGGAGAAGTGTGCGGTGTGAAGCGCGTCGCCGAGCAGCACGACGTTGCGGTGATACCACCTCTTGTTCTTGACGAGTAGAAAATTTATCCAGCGCGAGTTGTTCGAAAGAAGCTCGTGCCCAGCGAGGTCTTCGCGGAAGACTGCGGCAAGGTAGCCTCGCGCCTCCCCGTCATCCATCCGCGCGAAGCCGGCCTTGTCCCATGTCTCCTGATCGCACTCGACGATGAAGGTGCTTGTTTGTTTGTCGAACTTGTAAGAGTGCGCCGCGAAGACGCCCGCCTCTGTTTCGCGGAACGTTAGCGTCAGTCCGTGGAAGAGTTGATGCGTGCCATACCAAATGTACTTGTTGTGCCGCGTGCTGAGAGTTGACTGAAAGAACTCGCTGAACCGCTGCCGCACTTCGCTGTTGACGCCGTCCGCCCCGACCACTAAATCGGAGTTCTCGACAAGCGAATCAACATCCATGACGTTCGCGCGAAATCGTAAATCAACACCAAGCTCCTCGCATCTACTTTGCAGAATGTTCAGCAGCTTGATGCGCGCAATGCCGGAAAACTTGTTGCCGCGCACCGTAATTCGCTCGCCTCTGTGCACCACGTCGACGTTGTCCCATGTCTCAAAGCTCTCGGTGATGCGCCGGTAGGATTCCTCATCAGTGCTTTGAATGTACGACAGTGTTTTGTCGGAGAAGACCACGCCCCACCCGAATGTGTCGCCGGGCGCGTTCCGCTCCGACACCGTAATCTCGTGGCGCGAATCGTGCTTCTTCATCAGAAGCGCGAAGTAGAGTCCCGCCGGCCCGCCGCCAATAATGCTGATTTTCATTCCAATGTAAGTCCGCTCAGTAGCCTTCCTTTTCCGGGTCCCAGTCGAACATGCGAATCACGTCTTCGCGCGGAAGAAGGCGCGTGGCCAGGCGTTTATGTAACTCGTCAGCGTCGGCGTGCGGGTAGCGACGGCGGAGGTCGGCTAAGATCAGCACGCGGCGGGCGAAGATGAGTTCGTCGAGTTGCGCAGCGCGTTTCCACATGGGAGCGCGGCGCTTCATCTCGACGAGAACGCGCTCGGCCTCCGTCGTGGTGTCCTGCATCGGGTTGATGATGTCGTTCGCGTCCGTCACCCTTTCAACACCTCCTTCGCGATGATGAGTTTCTGAATCTCTGACGTGCCTTCGTAGATGCGCAACGCGCGTACATCACGGTACAGGCGTTCGACCACGCTGCCGTGCACGAGGCCGGCTCCGCCGTGAATCTGCACCGCTTCGTCAATGATGCGCCACGCCGCTTCGGTCGCGAACAGCTTGGCCTCGCTCGCGGCGCGCGTGACGGACGTGTCCGGGGCGGTGTCCTTCTGATAAGCCGCGCGGTAGACCAACAAGCGTGCGGCGTCGAGGTCGGTCGCCATCACTGCGAGCTTCTCCTGAATCAATTGCTGAGATGCTATCGGCGCGCCGAACTGCGCACGGTGTGTGGCGTAATGAAGTGCTTCGTCGAGCGCGCGGCGCGCCATCCCACAGGCCGCCGCGCCGACACTGGCGCGGAACGTGTCGAGCGTTTCCATCGCCAACGCAAAGCCTTCGCCCTCCGCTCCGATGCGGTCTTCGGCGGGCACGCGTAAATTATCGAACTCAATCTCGCCAATCGGGTGCGGCGAGATCAAGCGCGTCCGTTCGCGGACGATGAAGCCCTGCATCCGCGCGCCGAGGACGAAAGCGGAAATCTCGGCGCGGCCGTCGGCGCGTGTGCCGGTGCGCGCAAACACCGTGTAGAAGTCCGCGACGCCGGCGTTTGAAATGAATCGCTTGCGCCCGTCAATCGCGTACCAGTCGCCGTCGCGTCGCGCCGTCGTTCTGATCGACGCGACATCCGACCCGGCCTCCGGTTCGGTCAGCGCGAAGGCCGCGATTGATCTGCCACTCGCTGCCCGCGCCAGCCAGAAGTCGCGCACATGTTCGGGCGCGGCGCGGTTGATCGCATACGTCCCCAATCCCTGCATCACAAACGCGAGGTCGGCGAGTGACGAAGAATAAGCCAGCGCCTCGCGCATCAGACACAGCGCGCGCACGTCAAGCGGTGCCTGGTCGCTCGCGACCGCGAAGCGCAGCAGATCGGCCTGCGCTAATAGTCCCAGCATCGTGCGGAACTGCGCGTCCGTATCGTCCTCTTCCGCCGCGCGCGGCTCGATCTCGCGCGCCGAGAACTGCGCGACGCTCGTCGCCAGCCGCCGGTGCTCGTCGGTGAAGAAGGGAAGCGAATCGATAAGCGTGTCCATAGGATGAATTTAGATTTGCGATTGCCGATTGTCGATTTGCGATTTTAGAATTCGTCGGTACGAGCAGCTTTCAATCGCAAATCGCAAATCGCAAATCCAAAATCGCAAATCATTTAAACTTCGGTTCGCGCTTTTCAATAAACGATTGATAAGCCTCGCGGAAATCCGGGTGTTGTAAGCAGATGGCTTGCGCCTGCGCTTCCCATTCGAGCGCGGTTTCGAGGCCGAGGTTCATCTCGCGGTTGAGCATCTCTTTCGTCATCGCGAGCGCGAAGGCGGGGCCGCGCGCCAACTGTTCGGCGAGCTTGCGCGTCTCCGCGTCTAGTTCGGCGGCGGGTACGACGCGGTTGTAGATCCCGATTCGCTGCGCCTCCTTAGCCGAAATGAAATCACCGGTGAGCAACATCTCGGTTGCCTTCGCGAGGCCGACGAATCGCGGCAGCAGATACGCCGCGCCCATATCCGCGCCGGACAGTCCGACGCGCACGAAGAGGAACGCGATGCGCGCATCGACGCTCGCCACTCTCAGGTCTGACGCGAGCGCGATGCACGCCCCCGCCCCGGCAGTCGTGCCGTTCAGACTCGCAATGATCGGCTTCGACAGCGCCCGCATGTGACGAATCAACTCACACGTCAGCCGCGTGAACCGGAGCATGCTCGGCGTGTCGTTATCGCCCTGCAAATCGCCGATGATGTCGCGCACGTCACCACCCGAACAGAACGCGCGCCCCGCGCCGGTCATGACGACGACCCGCACCGCGTCCTCGTTCGATAGTGCCGCGAACGTCTCCGTCAGTTCACGATACACCTCAAACGTCAAAGCATTCAGACGCGCGGGCCGGTTCAGCATGATCGTCGCCACGCCGTCGCGCTCTTCGTAGAGAAAGCTCTTGGGTGAAAACATAATTAAATTGATGGGTGATGAGTGATGGGTGATAGGAAAAGAGGTTTTTGTCTCATCACCTGTCACCCATTACCTATCACTGTATGACAGCTATTCCTTCGATCTCTACCTTCGCGTCGTCTTCTAAGAGGCTTTTGACTTCGACGAGCGCCATCGCCGGGAAGTGTCGGCCCATCACTGCGCGCCACTTGTCGCCGATCTCGCTCTGCCGCGTGCGGTACTCGTTTTTGTCGGTGACGTAGACGACGAGACGCGCAATCTGTTCGGGCGCGCCGCCCGCCTCGCGGACGACCGCAACGACGTTCGCCAGCGCCTGCCCGAACTGTTCGACAAAATCACTGCTCACGATTCGTTGCCGCTCGTCCCATCCGATCTGCCCGGCGATGAACAGCAGCGAGCCTCCCGGCGGAACCAACACGCCATTCGAGTAGCCGCGCGGCGCGCCGAGTGAAGCCGGATTAATGATCTTGAGAGACATGATAGGGATTTTCGATTTTCGATTTTTGAAACGCGACGGAGCAGCATTCTTCTTCAAATCGCAAATCGGCAATCGCAAATTATGAAAGAACGGTGCCGCCGTCGACGTTGATCGCTTGGCCGTTGATGCCTCGGCCTGCGTCTGACGCGAGCAGAAGCGCGAGCGCGGTGACCTCAGCGGGTTCGACGAGACGGCGTTGCGGGTTCATCGCCTTGATCGCATCGAGGGAGTCGGCAGTAGACTTACCGGTTTTCGCTTCGATGATTTCGAGGGCGCGTGTTGTCATCTCGGTATCGACGTAGCCGGGGCAGATCGCATTGACGGTGATGCCCTTCGTCGCGACTTCGAGCGCGAGCGAGCGGGTCAGGCCGAGGACGCCGTGCTTCGACGCGGAGTAGGCGGCGATGTACGGCGCGCCCGTTTTGCCGGCGATGGACGCGATATTGATGATGCGCCCCCAACCACGCTCGATCATCGCGGGGAGCGCGGCGCGCGTGCAGTAGAAAGTGCCCGTCAGGTTGACGGCCAGGTGGCGGTGCCAGAGTTCGTCGCTGGTTTTGACAAGCGGTGCGCTCTCGGCGATGCCGGCATTGTTGACCAGAATGTCCGGCGCTTGTCGGAACTTTTCGGCGATGGCAGCAAAGGCGCGCGTGACGGATTCGACGCTCGACACGTCGCACGCCGCATGCATTGTCTCGACGCCGCACTGTTCGCTGATCTCTTCCGCGACGCGCGCGACTTCACTCGCGGTGCGTGCGACGACGGCGACCCGCGCCCCCTCTCGCGCGAACGCGAAAGCGACGGCGCGCCCGATGCCGCGTCCACCGCCGGTGATGAACGCGATTTTGTCGGAGAGTTTCATTCAGAAATTCGCGCACGAGACGCGCGGTTAGCGCGAACAATTTGACGCGGCGCTGCTTACGATTGTTTCACGGCGCGCGGCTCACGACGATCCAAAAACGCCTGCACGCGTTGCCGCGCTTCCGGCGATTGGAAGCACTGAAGCTGGGCCTCGGTTTCGTACTGGAGCATGCGTTCGAGGCTCAGGCCTTCGCTCATGTAAACCGCGTGCTTGGCCGCCGCGATGGACTTCGCCGGCGCGTCGCGGAGTCTGGTCGCAAGCTTGAGCGTCTCCGCGACGAGTTCGGCATCCGGCACGACGTGATTGACGAGACCGAGTTGGAGCGCGCGCTCGGGGCTGACCGTGTCGCCGAGGAAGAACATTTCGCAGGCGAGGTTCGGCGTCACCATCCGCGGCAGGAAGTATGTCCCGCCCCAGTCCGGGTGCAGTCCGACTTTGACGAACGACTGACAGAACGAAGCCGACTCCGCCGCGATGCGCAGGTCGCACGCGAGCACGAGGTTGAAGCCCGCGCCATATGCCGGCCCATTGACCGAAGCGATGACCGGCTTCGTCATCTGCCGGATCGCCGTCAGCACGCGCCGCCCCGCGTGCAGCAGGCGCTTGAATTCATCGACGTCGTCGCGCTCCATCAACTCGGACATAAACTTCACGTCCGCGCCGGCGCAAAAGGCGCGTCCCGCACCTGTGATAATCACGACGCGCGCCTGTGTGTCGCTCGCCGCCCGTTCCAGAGCCTGGGCCAGATCGCGCCGCATGTGACCCGCGAAAGCGTTCAATTTCTCCGGGCGGTTGAGCGTGATGGTTACGACACTCGCTTCGTATGTGACTTTGATGTTGTCATACATAAGCAATCAGCTTTCAGCTATCAGCACTCAGCTTGATGTAGTCGGCAACCGGCTTGGCTGAAAGCTGATTGCTGACTGCTGAACGCTTACCGTCCTTTGAAGTGTGGTTTCCGTTTCTCGTTATAGGCGTGCAAGCCTTCTTGGGCGTCTTCGGACTGAAAGAGTTGTTGCTGGAATTCGCGCTCAAGGGCGAGGGCGGACTCGAAGGGGATTTCGGCCCCGGACTGGACACTGCACTTGATGTACCCGACGGCGCGCGCCGCTTTGTCGGGTGGCGTGAATCGGCGCGCGTAGGTCATCACTTGCTCGATAAATTGCGCGCCCGTCTCGGCTTCGTAGATGTGGTTGACGAGTCCGAGTTCAAGCCCGCGCTCGAAGTCAAACAACTCGCCGGTCGCCATCAACTCAATCGCGCGCGATTTGCCGACGACGCGCGCGAGGCGTTGCGTACCGCCGGTGCCGGGGAGCACGCCGAGCGAGACTTCCGGTAGTCCCATCTTGCCTGCCCCTTTCCGTGCGAGGCGAATATCGGCAGCCAGCGCGACTTCCAGTCCGCCACCGACGCAGTGGCCATTGATCGCGGCGATGACAAGCTTCGGCGTTTGTTCGAGCCGTGACAGCGTTTCATTGGCATGAAGGCAGAAGAAGTATTTGAAGTTGGGTGTCATCTCCGACAGCACACGGATATTCGCGCCTGCTGAAAAGAATTTCTCGCCCTGTCCGGTGATGACGATGACGTGAACATCCTCGTCCATTCGTGCCGCGAGGATCGCACCGTCAAACTCCTGCATCATCTCGTAGCTGTATGTGTTCGCCGGCGGGTCGTTCAGCGTTAAGGTGGCGATGCCGTCTTTCAGCGCGCGATATCGCACAAGGTTGCCGGTCGCTTCATCAGCCATCGCGCCCTGAA
>JALZJL010000273.1 GCA_030859785.1 Acidobacteriota bacterium | reverse complement strand
CGCCTGCAACAGACTTTTGAACAACTGGTTGAAGAGATTAACCGCGAGGCAGCGCGCCACAATCAGAAGGGTCTGCGTTGGGAGCGCGTCGATGGTGGCGGCGGGCGCGTGTTTTACACACTGATCTCCGTCGATACCGGTCTGGAACTGCACTACGCTTACGCGAATGGTTACATGATCGCCGCGCCGAGCCATGCGCTGGTCGACCGCGCGCTCCGCTTCCGCGAATCAGGTTACGTGCTGCCGCGTTCGGCACGCTTCATCTCGACGCTGCCTGCCGATGGAAACGCGAATTTTTCGGCCATCTTCTACCACGATCTCGCGCCGGTGATCGAGCCTCTGACGCGGCAGTTAGGCGAGGGCAAGGATGGGTCGGCGCAACAACAGGCGCTACGCTCGCTCGGCGAAGCGGCCAAGTCACCGTCGCTGGCTTACGCCTACGCCCGTGACAATCGCATCATCTTCGCCGCCGACAGCCGCGACGGTAGTCCGTTCGGCCTCAGTCCGGCGAGCCTATTCGGTCTGCCCGGCTCATTCGGGATACAGCACATCCTGGAACAGGGGATGGACGGGAACAAAACGAAACGCTGACCGCAAACATCATCGATTGTCACCGCCGATTGTTTTAAGACGCTAAAGGAAAAAGTTATGAGCCGATTGAACACCATTCTGAGATTCGTCGTAATCGGTCTATGCTTTGGTTCGATATTGATGAACTAAACCGTGACATGGCAGAGTGATCGAATCTTGCCATTACCTGTCGCCGGGAGCGGTCGCATTCATCTGCCAATCGCTATAGGAAAACAAATGTCTCTTTCCGCGGCTAGTCCGGTTATTGAGCTTGACGATCTCGGAGTCACGTTCGGCAAGCGCTCCGTGCTGAAGAATCTGCGCGGCTCTCTGGCGGGGCGGGCGATTGGTCTGCTCGGCCCAAACGGCGCGGGTAAGACAACGCTGATTCACACACTGCTCGGATTTCACCCGACGTCAGCTGGCACGGCGCGGATTCTAGGTCACGACATCACGGCGGACGCGAAGCGGATTCGCGCCGCCGTCGGCTACATGCCAGAGCGCGACGCATTCATTGCGAAGATGAGTTGTGTCCATTTCGTCAGCTTGATGGCGGAACTGTCGGGGCTGCCGCCGAGTGCCGCACTCGAACGCGCTCACGAAGCATTGTTCTATGTCGGACTCGGCGAGGCGCGCTATCGCACGATTGATACTTACTCGCTCGGCATGAAACAGCTTGCTAAGCTCGCGCAGGCCATCGTCCACGGGCCGCGCTTAATCATCCTCGACGAGCCGACTAATGGACTTGACCCGCCGACCCGCCAGCGCATGATTCGTTTGATAACCGAGATTCGCGACGGAGGCCGGGCGCAGATCCTTCTGTCGTCGCATCTGCTGAGAGATGTCGAGGAATGTTGCGACGAGATTTTAATTCTCAAAGACGGACGTATCGCCGCGCAGTGCGACCTGGAAGCGGAGCGCCGGGCAAATCGCAAGTTCATCGAAATGGAGACGCGCGGCGCCGCCGTCACGGCCTTTGCCGAAGCCATCGGTCAACTCGGTTGCGAGTATGCTTTGACCGGCGAGCGGCGCCTCAAGCTTGTATTGCAGAACGGCGTCGAGATACGCGATCTGTACACTATCGCCGCCGACAAGCAGGTGCAGATTCGCCGCCTCAACTATAAACGCGATTCGCTCGAAGACATCTTTCTGAAAGCAATGGAGGGGAGGAGTCTGGAGTCTGAAGTCTTGGAGTCTGGAGTCTGAAGACCGTGTGATTCGACGAGCGATTGTGGATATGACATTGGTTAAGAGATGTGAAGTCTTGACTCCAGACTTTAGATTTCAGACTCCAGACTCCAGACTCAAAAAAACATGTCCGTCTATGAACACACGTATCGACCTTACGCGGGCGAGTTGACGCCGGCGTGGTCGCGTTTTCTCATCATCCCGCGTCAGGCCTACCGCAGCGTGTTTCAATCGAAACTGTTCGTCGCGGTCTTTGCGTTCGGCTTCGTCTATCCGCTGGTCGCGGCGATTCTGATCTATCTGCAACACAACGTGAACGCGCTCGGCTTGCTGCGCTTAGACATCCGCGAGTTGGTGCCGATTAACGCTTCGTTCTTTGAAACCTTTATCAAGGTGCAGGGAATGTACGCCTTCTTTCTTAACCTGCTGATTGGGCCGCCGCTGGTGGCGCGCGACCTGACGAATAACGCGCTGCCGCTTTATCTGTGCCGCCCATTCACGCGCGCCGAATACGTGCTCGGCAAACTTTCAGTCTTATTGATTTTGTTATCGGTGGTAACGTGGGTGCCGGGGCTGACGTTGTTTCTCTTCAAGGCGTACCTTGAAGGGGCCGGATGGATTACCGCCAACCTGTGGATCGGCGGGGCCATCTTCGTCGGAAGTGGGGTCTGGATTCTGGTCATCGCAGTGCTGTCGCTCGCCATCTCGGCGTGGGTCAAGTGGCGCGTCGTGGCGAGTGCGGCGTTGCTCGGAATCTTCTTTATCCCGACAGCGTTCGGCGGAGTTATCAACACACTGTTTCTGACGCGATGGGGAAGTTTGCTGATGCTTCCAAAACTGATCGGCGCGGTGTGGGCCGGACTCTTCGGCAGCTTCGCGTCATTTCGACGGGCGATGGATGTCGAGATTGAGCGTGGCGGACGGTGGCAGATGGTTGAATTGCTGGAGCCGCCGTTGTGGACTTCGTGGGTGATGCTCGCTTTTATCTGCGCGGTCTGTGTGTTGATGCTGTACCGCAAGGTGCGCGCTTATGAGGTGGTGCGAGGATGACGGGCGCGTCGTCGCAGATGATCGTCTTCGAGGATGTCTCGAAGTTTTACGGCGAGGTGCTCGGCGTCAACCGCGTCAACCTTTCAATCGCGCCGGGCATCACCAGTCTCGTCGGCCCGAACGGTTCGGGGAAGACAACGCTGATGAATCTGATGACCGGACTGTTGCGCCCGTCGCGTGGCCGCATCAGCGTGCTTGGCACCGCGCCTGACCAGCCCGCACAACTCTTTCGCAAAGTCGGCTACTGCGCGCAGTTCGATTCATTCCCGAAGGGTGTCACGGGGCGCGAGTTCATCGGGTTCTATCTGATGGTGCATGGACACACGAAGGCGGAAGCGAACCGTCTGACCGACGCCGCGCTTGAGCGTGTCGATTTGCGCGATGCCGCCGAACGCAAAGTCGCGGGTTACAGCAAAGGGATGCGACAACGCGTCCGACTCGCACAGTCAATCGCGCATAATCCTTCGGTGCTGATTCTTGACGAGCCGTTGAACGGACTCGACCCGATGGCGCGCGCCGAAGTCATCCGCCTGTTTCGCCAACTCGCTGAAGAAGGTCTGCACCTCGTCATCTCTAGTCACATCCTTCACGAAGTGGATATGATGTCGGACTGTGTGGTGCTTCTCAATAACGGATATGTCGTCGCAGAGGGCGATGTCCACGGCGTCCGCGACGAGATGGAAGAGCACCCGATGCAGATTCTGATTCGTTGTGACCGTCCGGCGACGCTCGCCGCGCGTGTCTTCGAGCACGAGGATGTGGTCGAGGCGCGACTGCACAAGGACCGACGTGGTTTGTTCGTCAAGACGCGCGACGCCGACAAATTTTACCTGACGCTGAATCGCATCGTGCTTGAAAGCGGCATTAACATCGAGTCGGTCGCGCCGGCGGACGATGATTTGAACGCGGTCTACAAATATCTGATCGGCTCGGAGGCAGACGGCTCATGAGTTCAACCATCGAAGTTGCGCCTGCCGAACAGACGGCAAACGCCGCGCCGTCGTGGACATTGTGGACACGACAGACGCTCGCCGTGATGCGCCTCGAAGTCGGAAAGAACTTTATGAATCGTCGCGCCACGCTACTTTACCTGCTCGCGTTTCTACCTGTGTTGTTGCTCGCGCTACTGGCAATCTTTCCGCCGCCCGCGCGCGAGTGGCAGTCATTCAACCTGCTCAGTGTCGTCTATTCCGTAATCTACAACGGGCTGATTCTGAGAACCGTCGTCTTCTTCGGTTGCGCGTGGGTGTTCATGAATCTGTTTCGTGGCGAGGTGGTGGACCGCAGTCTGCACTACTATTTTCTTTCACCGGTGCGGAGAGAGGTGCTGGTCGTCGGCAAGTATCTGTCAGGTTTGGTGGCGACGGTCACGCTTTTCACCGCGACCACGGTGCTGACATTTCTGCTGCTCTACCTGCCGCGTGGCGGGTCGGAGACACCCGTATATCTGCTGGAAGGACAGGGACTCGGACATCTGTTGACGTATGTCGGCGTGACCGTTTTGGCGTGCATCGGCTACGGCGCGTTCTTTCTCTTCATCGGATTGATGTTCCGCAACCCGATCATCCCCGCGCTGATGATCTATGGTTGGGAGTGGATTAACTTTCTGCTTCCGCCGCTGCTCAAAAAAGTAAGCGTCATTCACTACCTGCATTCGCTCGTCCCCGTCCCCGTACAAGAAGGCCCCTTCGCGATTCTCGCCGACCCGACGCCCGCGTGGGTTTCGGTCCCCAGTCTCGTCGTCGTGACCGGGGCGGTGCTCGCGCTCGCCGGCTGGCGGATTCGCCACATGGAGATTAGATACGGCGGGGACTAAGGATAAAATAATTGCCCCGAATTTCACCGCTCGCGGACGCGAGAGGACGCAGAGAAATCTAAAGACAGCCATCATCAATCAGATGAAAAGCCGGGTCGTGCTCGGCGTCCTCCGCGTTCATTGCGGTGAATGTATTTTCTGTTTTCTTGTCAGAATAACCGGATCTGTGGCGCCTCGAAGATGGTGAAATTGTCCCATCGATTTGCCAATCCCGAACCGGCTTGGTGGTTGTAAATCCCGGCACCCGTGGCTGTCGCCATCAGAACATTGGATGTTGAGTAGATTAACGACCCGTCGGCGTACACATCGATGATGCCGGTGTTCCGTGTCACCACACGCAACGTCGTCCAGACGGTTGGCATCGGCACGTTTCTCGTCAGGTCGATGCGATTTCCCGCATTGTAATATCCGACGTTGAGCATCTTTGGGCCGGACGGATTGTCGCTGGCATCGCTTGTGTAAGCGAAGAAGAAATTACTACTGTCGATGACGCGGAAACTCAGACCCGTGTGAATGCCGCTGCCCCACGTGGTGCGCACGCGACGATCAACGCGCACATCTAGATTGCCGGTGGTTGATCCCGTCGGAACCCACGCCGCGCATGTTCCATTGGCGAGCAGAACGGCACGCCCGTTGAGAATGCCGAAAGGCATCAGCGTCGAGGTTGGTTGGCTCATCTGCCACGCCTGCACGCCCGCCGTCCCGCCTTCAGTCGAACCCAGGCCGCCGCTCCCACTTAACGCATACGTTGAGTTTGTTCGTGAAAACGAATCGAAGATGTGCGCGCCGGTCGGCACAGGCAAGGGCGCGTCAACGGATGCGGATGCTTGGGCGGAAATAGTCCCGTTTGAAAATCCCGGCGCCGTCGGATCAATCGTGAATTGCGGCAGAGGACAATCCGGGCATTCGCTGAGCACACCGTAAGGGAAGAGGGTGCCACGCAGTCTCCCGAAGTGCGTGCTCCCGTTATGACCAAGCGATAAGTCCGCGACGTGCAGTGAAGGCCGAAAGAAATTGCTGAGAAGATTGCCGCCCGACGCGAAAATCGTTTGTGGAACGAACGACGCTAACGGCAAGTGACTGCCCGGCGCGGCGGGGTCTTCGCGTGGATTGCTGCCCTCGTAGCCGCGCACCTGTGCAATTCGTCCGTCGAGATTGTTATGGTCGGAGCCACCGATCAGCAGTCTTCCACCGCCGCCGAGAAATCCCGGCGTGCGGCGCGGACCGGCGAATGCTGTTCGACCGACAGGAACGCCGTTCAGATACGTAACAATATAAGCCCCGTCCCAACCGACAGCGAAGTGTCCCCACTCGTTTGGTGCCGGGCCTTCGTCACTGCTGAAAGTGGTGACGGTTGCGCCGTCATAAATATTACCGTAGAGCGAGTAGCGTGAGTCTTCAAAACCAAAATATGCAAAGCCGAACAGCAGCGCGTGTGCTCCACCGTAACCGTCAGATAGCAGATAGGTAGCGCCGGCATTGAAGCCCGGCATCGCCCAGAACTCCCAAAAGAAATGTCCCAGGTTGTCGCCCTCGTTCCAGAAATACCCATAGTCGACGGTCTGCGGCGAGCCGTCGAATTCAAGCACATACGGGGACAGATCATCCTGAGGTCCGCCGCCGATGTGCCCGATGCCGACGCGCACACGGTTGCTGCTCTGGCCCTGATACGTGATGCGTACCAACACGTCGCCGACATCGCCGAGGTCGTCACTCAGTCTGAGAATCACGGCGCTCATCCATACTTGCCCCGGCACCTTCCCGACGTACTCGACCGCCAGGTCGTAGCGGCGGCCAGTTGCATCCACAGCGTCCGCGGTGACGGCGGTGGGAGGGACGCCCGCCGGCAGCGACAGATTCATCGCAAAGAGCGTGATGCGGGTGCGTTGCTCTAGGTCCCAGGGGGCGCGTGAATTAGTTGCGAAAGGTTCGCGATGGAAAGTGACGGATTCAAGGGCGACAGCCCGCGTCGAAGCAGCTTCAGTGAGCAGCACCGGTGGGTTGACCCGAGCAACCAGCGTCGCGCATCCGACATACATCATCAACGCGCACACCAGGGCATGGCAAACTCCAGACCTGATGCCATTTCGGGAACGAATTATCGATTGTGTTGTTGTAAATTGAGCCGTTGTCGGTTGACACCGACTTAAGTCTCCGCTTTCGTGGGACACGTGAAGAACCTCCTTGACTGATGTGGCAGTAGTTGTAGAGATCGATATTTTTAACACAGAGAAGCAGAGGATTTACAGTGTGCACAGAGATGTATGCGTTGAACCATTAAGGCTGTTTCGATGTGCTCTGTGCCGTCTTCTGCCGTGCGCGCTAACTGAAGTCACCACCTTCACGTGAATAAACTTCTTGACGAGATGTAGTGTTAGGCTTAATATCCCCGCCACTTACCCGTATGGTTGCTTTAACATGAAGCCGCCTGTCTTTACAACCGACGCTTTCGAGGAGGCTGAACTTGCACAATCAGTGAAGTAGTCAGATTTTCGTGTACTCCACTTGGGACAATTTGTCGACCGGGTCCGGCGTGTGTTAACCGCATCAATACACAACCTCCCGCGCGGCAACCTTCCTTACTGTTGCTCGACTCTTCCGTTGCGCCCAGCTTGGTGCTAAAGAAAGGATTCAAAAGTGAATATCAAACTCCTCTGCTCGATGCTGCTGACCATCATCTGTGTCGTTGCGGCTTCGTCGCTTGCGTTTGGTCAATCGGATCGCGGTGTCGTCACGGGGACGGTGACGGACAGCAACGGCGGCGCAATCCCCGACGCCGACGTGACCGCGACGAATCTGGCGACCAACGTCATCTCGCGCACCAGGACGACGGGCGAGGGTGTGTACACGATCCCAGCTCTACCGGCGGGCACATACAAAGTCCGCATCGAGAAGAGCGGGTTCAAGGTTTCAGAGCAACCGGAGACCGTGGTCGCCGCTTCGCAGACAACCAGTATTGATGCGACTCTTGAACCCGGCCAGGTCTCCGAAACGGTCGAGATTTCCAGCGAAGCTGCGCAACTGCAAACAGAGAACGCGAGGGTCTCAACACAAGTCTCAAATAAGTTTGTCGAGGAATTACCCCTCGTTGTGGCGGGCGCAGTTCGTAGTCCATTTGACTTGGCTTTGACAACGCCTGAAGCGAGGCAACTCGGTGATGACCGCAACGGTGGCTTTGGCGGGTTTGCGATTGGTGGTGGTCAGGGCGGTGCGTGGGGAATCACGCTCGACGGAATTACCGCCGGGACAAGTCGCAGCGGCTCTGTCGAGTGGGCAAGTGTTAATGCGCCGTCCTTAGACGCCATCACTGAATTCACCGTCGACAGCCACGGCTTCAAGGCCGAGTATGGTCGCGCGGCGGGCGGCGTTTTGACGTTTACTTCCAAATCGGGAACCAACGATTTGCATGGTACGCTGTACGAGTTTGTCCGCAATGATGCTTTCGACGCTCGCCGTTTCTTTGAAGCCAAGAGAGGTATTTATAAGCAGCATGATTTCGGCTTTTCGGTCGGCGGCCCGGTGATGCTGCCGCGCTTCGGCGAAGGCGGCAAGCCATATTGGAGCGGTCGCAATAAAACATTTTTCTTTGTCTCCGGCGAGTGGTTCCGCAACCGCGTCGGTGCTTCAAGCGGAAGCTTCAGTGTGCCAACACCGGAAATGTATCAAGGGGATTTCAGCAAGTGGGTGGATCAAAACGGTAGGTTGATACCTATTTATGACCCGGCGACAACATGCGGACAATCTGGTAACCCGGCTTGCGCGAGAGATGCTCAGGGTAATGAGATTCGCACCCGCCAGCAATTTCCCGGTAACATCATTCCCAGGGAAAGATTCTCTCCAATGGCCCTGACAATCCTTGGTCAAGCCGGCGTACTGCCTCCAAATAACGGTGCCGCGCCGGGGACGAGCGGGTATGTGCGCGACAATTATATAAATGCGACGGGGACACGGCTTGATCCCTGGACAAAGTTCAGCGCCAAGGTCGATCACAGCTTTTCAGAAAATAACAAGATCAGTGCGCTGTACAATTTTAGTGAGCACCTTGTCTCGCCAGGCCCGGACGGCTTTCCCGGTCTTCCTGGCATCCGTCAGAACGCCAATCGATTTGATGACCAAACGTCAAAGGTCTACCGCGCCAACTGGACATCAATCATCCGGCCCACTGTCGTTAACTACTTTTACGCCGGTATGAATAAGATGAGGGATAACCACCGGCATCCCAATGCTACCGGCGGATGGAGTGGACGGGGCGTGTGTATCAACAATGCATTTGATTGCGATGAGAACTTCCCAATCGTTGAGTTCTCCGACTTCAGCACCTGGGGTGGGGCGGCGGCTGACGGTTCATTTAACCCGGCCTACTCGTTTGGTGATGATGTGACGATCACCAGAGGTCGACATACCTTCAAAACAGGCTACCTCTATGAACGGCTTCACTACGAAGGGTTCGGTCGTCAAACCATCTCCGGTCGAGTCACGTTTAGCCGCCTCCGCACGAGCGCGCCCGGCATCGACAATCTAAGCGTGGGCGGCGGTAATTCATTTGCATCCTTTCTGCTTGGTGAGATTTACTCCAGCCAAACCGAGAACCGGCGCATTGTCAGGCAACAGTGGCAGAGCCATTCAATGTATTTCCAGGATGACTGGAAAGTGACTCCGCGACTCACGCTTAATCTCGGCGTGCGTTATGAGTTTACGTTGCCCCCGCTCGAAGCCGACGATAAGTGGAGCGACTTCACTCCCGACCTTCCAAACCCGAGGGCGGACGGTTATCCCGGCGCGCTGCGTTTCGCCGGTTTCGGCGCAGGCCGCGAGAACTCCAGAACGTTGGTGCCGGGTTGGTACAAAGGCGTCGGCCCTCGCTTAAGTGCGGCTTATAGTCTCGACGATAAAACGGTTTTGCGAGCCGGCTTCGGCCGCACATTCGGAATCGTCAAAACCGTCTTCGGCAGCACTCACTTTCAGGGGGCGATTACGATTGACGCCCGTCAATCCCTTGATTTGGGCATCACACGATACGCGCTCCTGGATACTGGAATCCCCGCTCCGCCCATTCCGCCGAGCACCGACCCATCATTTGTCAACGGCGGCAATCCCGCTTGGTGGCAGGGAAATGAAGTGGTTCGATTACCTGAGAATTACGACTGGACACTCTCCGCACAACGCGAAATAGGTAAGGGCTTCGTGTTGGAGACATCATATAACGCCACCATCGGCGTCCACCTGGTGGCCGGACTGCTGCGCTACAATCAGGTTGATCCCAGATACCTTCAGCAATATGGGCGGGCGCTCCTGTTGAGCAACATCAACTCCGCACAGGCGGTGGCGGCAGGCATCAGAAAACCTTACCCCAGCTTCAGCGGTACGGTGAATCAGGCTTTGCGCGCGTATCCACAGTATAACGATATCGATACTCAGTCAGGTATCGGTGATAAGTCAGGTCATTCGTCTTACCACGCGGGAGTCGCAAAACTATCGAAGCGTTTCAGTTCCGGCTTCGTGCTCGAAACCTCCTATGTATTTTCAAAGATTTTCTCCGACGCCGACACATACGGTGGCAGCGGCCCGCTTGATCACTTTAACCGCCGGTTGGAAAAGGCCGTGAGCACGCTAGACCAAACGCATAATGCAAAGATTAATTACATCTATGATCTGCCGTTTGGTAAGGGCAAGAGATGGTTAACTGAGGGAGTAGGTTCGGCCATCCTTGGGGGCTGGCGTTTTTCCGGCGTCCACCTTTATGCGAGTGGCACCCCGCTCCAATTCTGTAGCAGCGCCTCTCTTCCGATCTTCAACAGCCGCTGCTCGCTGACCGTCAATTCATACGAAGGCTGGATCGCAGACAACGATAACCCTGATTGGAGGGGCAGTTCCCGCTACTTCATTCCGAGTTCATCTTTCCCGACACAACCCAATGATCGCCTCGGCAACGCCACGAGAACCAATCCGAAAGCTCGCACTCCGTCTCTTTTTAACGAAAACTTCTCACTCTCGAAAACTATCAGCTTCAGCGAATCAAGGCGGCTTGATCTGCGAGCCGAATCATTCAATGTCTTCAACCGCGTCCGCTTCAATCCCGGAAACACGAACATCAATGATCCGAACTTCGGGCGCGTGACCAGCACACTCAACGAGCCACGGCGCATGCAGTTCGCGGCGAAGCTTTACTTCTAAACGTCTCAACCTGAAAGTCAGGCTTCATCAACAAAATATGGTAGTGGCTCAGTCGGGAGAGACAAATATGGCCGCAGATTGACGCGGACAAACGCGGATCAGAAAAACATTTGATGGAATCTGCGTTGATCTTCTGTTAATCCGCAGATCATCTCCCGGCCTTCGGGCCTTTACCAAAAACATCACGAGGGCTGAGGTATGGTTCGCGTCATCAAGCTTGCCACAACCGGAATGCTGCTGCTCGCATTCATCGCATGGTTCTCTCATTCAAACGTCGGCAGCCAGTCACCCGTCACCGCGCCGAAGGAACTGCGCGCCGCGCGCGACACATACACGCCGGTGATGGATGTGCTCAACCCGGCGCGAACGCGCGTTACCGATGAACAACTTCAACGGCTCAAGACTCTGCCGATTGAGGCGGTGTGGGGCGCGATTCAAGATAAAGGATACAAGCAATGCTTCGTCAATAATTTTCGGATGACGCAGCCCGGCGTAAAGATGGTCGGTCGGGCGCTGACGATGCGTTACCTGCCGGTGCGTCCCGATCTTCAACAGGCCATCGAGACGCTCGCTAAGGAAGGGAACTGGGACTTTCAATACAACGTGCGCGCCGGTGACGACACCGCGCCCGGCGATGTGATCGTCGTCGAACTCGGTGGCGCGGTTGACCGTGCGACATTTATGGGCGACGTGACCGGGCTAGGCATTAAGACGCGCGGGGCCGCCGGCGTCGTGATTGATGGTGGCCTGCGCGACCTCAACGAGTTTCTACCGATGAAAGATTTCCCTGTCTATTACGTCGGCGTGCACGCTTCAGCAATGGCCGATCAGGTGGGTGTCGAGTGGAACGCGCCCGTGCGCATCAGCAACATCACGGTGCTGCCCGGCGATGTCGTCATTGGCGACTCTTCCGGCGTTCTCTTCTTCCCGCCTCAACTCGCCGACGAAGCGATCAAAGCGGCGGAGAACACCGTCTACACCGAGAACTTCAAACGCGAAATGATGAGCAGTAAAAAATATCGCGCGCGCGACATCTACCCGAAACTCAGTCCCAAAATGGAAAAGCTGTTCGAGGAATGGAAGAAGACACACCCACGAGAGGAAAGGCAAAAGTAAAAAGGTAAAAGGCAAAAGTGAGAACAATTCGTTTCGCCTTACTTTTGCCTTTTTAGTTTTGCCCTTTGCCTTCAAGAGGTTGATTATGGAGCGACGTGAAGCATTGCGGCGGTTGGCATCCGGTGTCGGCGCGGTCGGAGGCGCAGGGCTATTCTCGCGAGAGAGTGCGGCGGCGGAGTTATGGACTCAAGGTAAGCCCGCTTCGATGCGCGGTCTGCCGCCGTTGAAGATTACCGACATCAAAACGATTCTCACTGCGCCGAATCGGATTCGGTTAGTCATCGTCAAAGTGATGACGAACGAGCCGGGACTTTACGGACTCGGTTGCGCGACGTTTACCCAACGGGCGTTGGTCGTGCAGACAGCGGTCGATCACTACCTCAAACCATTTCTGATAGGGCGCAACGCCGACGAGATTGAAGACATCTGGCAGTCGTCATACGTTAGCTCTTACTGGCGCAACGGCGGCGTGTTGTTCAACGCGATGAGCGGCGTCGACATGGCCTTGTGGGATATCAAGGGCAAGCGCGCCAACATGCCGGTTTATCAACTACTTGGCGGCAAGTGTCGGTTCGGAGCCGATCTGTACGCGCACACGAGTGGGCGAGATTATCAGGAGATGGAGGACAAGGTGCGCGAGGCGATGAGTAAGGGCTATCGTCACGTCCGCGTTCAGATGAGTGTCCCCGGCCTGGCGACCTACGGCGCGCGGGGCGGCCCGACGAACACGCCGGGACAAGCTGAAGAGGAAGTCGTCGGCCCGACGAATCCGAAAGCAATTTGGGAGTCCGCGCCTTACGTGCGGATGCTGCCGAAACTGTTCGAGCACCTGAGAGTGAAGGTGGGTAATGAAGTTGAGTTGCTGCACGATGTACACGAGCGCGTGACGCTGAATGAGGGTGTCAATCTGTGTCGGGAGTTGGAGAAGTATCGCCTGTACTTTCTCGAAGACCCGTTCCCGCCCGAAGACAACGATCACTTCCGCATCCTCCGTCAGCAGTCCAGCATCCCGCTCGCGATGGGCGAGCTATTTAACACGCAGCAGGAATACCTGCCGCTCATCTCTAACCGCTTGATTGATTTCATCCGCGCGCACGTCTCGCAGATCGGCGGACTAAGTGTCGCGCGAAAAGTGGCCGCGCTGTCGGAATTCTTCGGTGTCAAGACAGCATGGCACGGCCCCGGCGACGCTTCGCCGGTCGCGCACGCCGCGCAGTTGGCGCTTGAACTCGCAAGCTACAACTTCGGGATTCACGAAGGCTATGTGTTTCAGCCCGAAACGCGTGAGGTGTTTCCGGGCTGTCCCGAAACACGCAACGGCTACATGTACGCGAACGAAGCCCCCGGACTCGGCATCGACATCGACGAAAAGCTGGCCGCCAAGTTCCCATTCCCCGCGGGACAAACATTCGATCACACGTGGGGCACGACACGGCGTCGCGACGGAACGGTGATCCGACCCTGAATCATGCAACATTGAATTGAGACATCAAATTTTTGCACCGCAGAGTTCGCGCAGGACGCCGAGAAAGCAAAGCGAAGTAGTGAGTGCCACGCGAACGTTGTCTGATTTACCTCCGCGAACTCTGCGGTGAATCTAAACGTACCAGCCTTGCTTTCCGAGTCGCGACAAGCGCGAGGTCACCAACCAGATGGATTCTCAGTCAGAGATGGAAAATCTTCGGAAGATGGAAGCCGCCGGCTCGAAGAGTCTGCCTCCGTGGGGGCAGGATGATCTGCCGGAGCCGCTGCCGTTTTCGATGGGAAACATGTTCCGCACTATCGGCCCCGGCGCGATTCTGCTGGCAACTTCCATCGGCGGCGGCGAATGGCTGGTCGGGCCGGCGATGGGCGTGCAGTACGGCACCGGCATTTTTTGGGTGGCAACCGTCGCGATTGTGCTGCAAGTCATTTTCAATCTCGAAGCCGTGCGCTACACGCTCTACACGGGTGAACCGATCTATAGCGGCTTCATGCGACTGAGGCCAAGTTCTAACTTCTGGTCAATCTTCTACGTCATCCTGGCGTCGCTGCAACTAGGACTTCCGGCGCTCGCGGCGGCGTGCGCCACGGTGCTCTTCGCCGCCTTTATGGGACAGATGCCCGGTGCGCCTGATGCCGGCACACTGGTCTACATCACTTACGGGGTGATGATGGTGACAGTGTTGGTTTTACTGTTCGGCGGCACCATCGAGCGCATGCTCGAATACGCTTCGTGGGCAATGCTCGCCTACATCTTCGTGTTCCTCGTGACGGTCAACATCTTCTTTGTTCCGCTTGCCAACTGGTGGCGCACCCTGTCGGGCTTCTTCAGTTTCGGGTATGTGCCGACGGGGGGCGTTGACATCCTTCTGCTCGGCGCGCTGGCGGCGTCGGCGGGGTCGGGCGGGATCGGCAATCTGACGATTACGAATTGGGTGCGCGACAAAGGTTTCGGGATGGGCGGGCGCGTCGGCGCGATTCCGAGCGCCATCGGGTCGCATCAAATCAAGCTGTCACACGTCGGAAAAGTTTTCCCGACGTCTTCGGAAAACATGCGCCGCTGGAAATTGTGGTGGAAGTACCTGGAAGCCGATCAAATCTGGTTATGGGGTGTGGGTTGTTTCGTCGGCATGTTCCTGAACGTCAATCTCGCGACATCGATCATTCCGCCGGGCGCAGATATTTCGACGGTCGGCGCGGGTGCTTTTCAGGCGCAGTACATGGCCGAACATCTGTGGACGGGCTTCTGGTTCCTGGCGCTCTTAAACGGTTTCTGGATTCTCTTTTCGACGCACCTTGGCAACACCGACATTCTCATCCGAACACTGACCGACATCATCTGGGTTGGAAGCTCGAAGGCGCGGGCATGGCGCGGCGGCGACATCCGCAAAGTCTACTACACGCTGCTGTTCGTCTTCACCGTCTGGGGAATGTTTGCCGTCAACTGGAAAGATGCGATGGGAATGTTTAAGATTCTTGCCAACATCGCCGGCGTCGTCCTCGCCATCTCCGGCATTCAAATATTAATTGTCAATACCACGCTGTTGCCGAAGGTGCTTCAGCCGACGACCTGGCGCAAGACCGCGCTAATCATTTGTTCACTCTTCTACGGCGCGCTTGCGATGATGGTCTTTTGGAGTCAATTCAAAACTCTGTTCTGAAATGGGATCGGTTGTGGAGCTGGAACAGACGAGGTGGAAAAATGCAGCACCGCAGACGGAGCCAAGTGTTCATACGCTTGGCTCTAACATTGATTAGCTGTGTGCTCGCGGGCATGCCCGTGCGCGCGCAGAATGATCGCGCCAACATTAAATCTTACATTCCGAAACTGGAGCGGATTCTCAACGACAACATCGCCCCGTTCTGGCACGCCAAAAGTCTCGACCACAAGCACGGCGGGTACACCATCAACTTCGGGCCGAAGAGCGAGCCAAAAGGAGCGGGGACGAAGATGATTGTTTCGCAGGCCCGCACCGTCTGGTTGTTTTCAAGGATGGCGCGGGCCGGTTACGGCGACCGCAAGAAAAACCTCGCCGCCGCCGACCTCGGCTACCGTTTCCTGAAAGACAAGATGTGGGACGCAAAGCACGGCGGCTTCTTCTGGGAAGTCGACGCGACCGGCGCGGAGAAGCTGAAACCGAGGAAGCATCTCTACGGCCAGAGTTTCGCTCTCTACGCCATCTCGGAATATTACCTGGCGAGCCGCCGCCGAGATGTGCTCGACTTCGCCGTTCGATTCTTCGATCTGCTCGAAGCGAAATCGCATGACAAAAAATACGGCGGCTACATCGAGTTCTTCAACGAAGATTGGACACCACCGACGGCGAACGAAACTTCGTACATGGGCGGCGCGGGACGCGACCAGAAATTGATGAATACGCATCTTCATCTGCTCGAAGCGATCACGACTTTCTATCGCGCAAGTAAACTGCCGCTCGCGCGCGAACGCCTGGTTGAGTTAATCAACATCGAGAGCAACGCGGTGGTCAGGAAAAACCTTGGTGCGTGTACCGACAAGTACGCACGCGACTGGCAACCGAATCTGGATGGAGATAACGCGCGCGTCTCATACGGCCACGATCTGGAAAACATCTGGCTGTTGATCGACGCCTGCGACGCGGCGGGCATCTCCAATCATCCGCTGCTTGATCTGTACCGGACGCTGTTCGCATACTCTCTGCGCTATGGATACGACGAAAAGCTGGGCGGCTTTTATGATAGCGGCGCATTCAATCAGCGCGCCGACCGGCAGAATAAAATCTGGTGGACACAGGCCGAAGCGTTGGTCAGCGCGCTTTACATGTACCGTCTGACCGGCGACGCGCAATACCTCTCCGTGTTTGAGAAGACATTCGACTTCATCGAAAAGTATCAAGTCGATTGGGAGCACGGTGAGTGGCATGCGACCATCACACCGGATGGGAAGCCCGTCGGCGATAAAGCGCAGCCGTGGAAAGCCGGGTATCACAATGGCCGCGCGATGATTGAATGCATAGAGGCGCTGCGGGCCGGAGTGCCGATGGTAAAGTGACGCATATGCACTAACAATGGTCAGGAGCGAAAACTCATCACAGCATGAAGACGAACATAAAGACGGCGAAAACCAACAGGCTATTGCTTTGGATGATTCTGTCGCTGATGTACGCTGGTGTCTGCGAATCGGGTTTGTCAGCGCGCGCAACCAATCCAGACTTGCTGACAAAAGCGTGGAGCGCGAAGTGGATCACCGCGCCACGTGTGTCGCCGTTCGACTACGGTGTTTACCACTTCCGCAAACGCTTTGACGTGGCGGCGAAGCCGTCGTCGTTCATCGTTCATGTGACGGGCGATAACCGCTATCAACTTTACGTCAACGGCGAACGAATCGTGTGGGGGCCGGCGCGCGGCGATCTTACTCATTGGCGGTATGAAACAATCGACATCGCGCGATACCTAAAGCCCGGTCGAAACGTCCTCGCCGCCGTCGTCTGGAATTTCGGGCAGCACGCGCCCGAAGCGCAGGCCACTAATCAAACCGGCTTTCTGTTACAAGGCGACACGAAAGCTGAGCAGGTAGTCGACACTAACGGTTCGTGGAAATGTCTGCGCAATGAAGCGTACCAGCCTCTGCCAGTGACGCACGGCGAGATGCGCGGCTACTTCGTCGCCGGGCCGGGCGAGGAAATCAACGCGGAAGTTTATCCGTGGGGTTGGGAGAGAATTGATTTCGACGACGCGGCGTGGTTGGCGGCGGCGGCGGGTAGTAACGGCGCGCCACGTGCCGCGAGCGACGGGCCGAACCGCTGGATGCTGGTGCCGCGCGGCATCCCGCTGATGGAAGAAAAGCCGGAACGCTTGCAAACGTTGCGGCAGTCGAGCGGTGTCACGGCGCCACCGACGTTCCCGCGTGAACCGTCATCATTTCAAGTACCCGCACAGACCAAGGCGCGTCTGCTGCTCGATCAAACTTATCTGACGACGGCGTATCCGGAATTATCTTTGAGCGGTGGCAGAGGCGCGAAAGTGTCTCTGCGCTATGCGGAATCGCTGTACCTGCCGGACGGTGGTCGGGGGCAGAAGGGCCACCGCAACGAGGTCGAAGGAAAAACATTCGTCGGCTATCGAGACACATTCATCAGCGACGGCGGAGCACAGCGAACATTCAGGCCGCTCTGGTGGCGCACGTATCGCTACATCGAACTGATCGTCGAGACGCGCGACGAACCGCTCATTATCGAAGACTTGCGGGCGACCTACACAGGTTATCCGTTTGAGCGGCGGGCACGTTTTGACGCCGCATCCGAACGGCTCACCAAGATTCTCGACTTGGGCTGGCGCACGGCCCGTCTGTGCGCGCACGAAACATACATGGACTGTCCGTACTACGAGCAGTTGCAGTATGTCGGTGACACGCGCATTCAGGCGCTCGTCTCGATTTACATGACCGGCGACGCACGTCTGATGCGCAACGCAATTGCACAGGTCAACGACTCGCGCACCGCCGAAGGCGCGACGATGAGCCGTGCGCCGACCAGACAGCAGCAGTACATTCCGCCGTTCTCTCTGTGGTGGGTGGGGATGGTCCATGACTATTGGATGCACCAGGATGACCCCGGCTTCGTGCGTGAGATGCTGCCCGGCGTGCGTGCGGTATTGACGTTCTTCGCCGCGCACCAAAGCGAGCGGCGCGTGCTCGGACAATTGCCGTGGTGGAACTTCATCGACTGGACGAAAGATTGGAAGGGCGGGGTCCCGCCAATAGGCCCAGAAGGAAGTTCAGCACCGGTAAATTTACAACTCCTACTCGCTTATGATTGGGCGACGGAGATGGAAGAGTCACTCGGTTCAAAGGCGCTCGCGGCGGAGCATCGTCAATCGGCGAAAAACTTGCGCGCCGCGATTCAGGAAACTTACTGGGACGCGACTCGGAAACTCTACGCTGATACCCCCGACAAAAAGAACTTTTCGCAACAGGCCAACGCGCTCGCGATTATCGCCGGGCTAGTCGAGGGTGACGCCGCGCGTGAACTGATTGCGCGCACACTCGCCGATGGTTCGCTCGTCCAATGTTCAATCTATTTCCGTCATTATTTACACACGGCGGTGAACTTTGCGGGCGAGGGCGACCGTTACCTCGATTTGTTGGGCGAGTGGGATGCGATGCTCACACGCGGCCTGACGACATGGGCCGAGACCGCCGACCCGTCGCGCTCGGATTGTCATGCGTGGGGCGCGAGTCCGAACTACGAATTGTTCCACACCGTGCTCGGTATTGAACCCATCGCGCCTGGTTTCAAGCGCGTCCGTGTGCGGCCCTTCCTCGGCAAATTGACCCAAGTTTCGGGCGCGATTCCACATCCGAACGGTGAAGTCGCCGTCAGTCTGGCTTTGAAAGACGGCAAGCTTGCGGTTGAAGTCAGTCTGCCAAAAGACATCACCGGCGAGTTTGTCTGGCAAGGCAAGACTCGCCCGCTCGCCTCCGGTCGTTCAAAATTCACGCTGTGAAAATTTGATAACATCTGAAGGGAAATCAATCCAACATGCTCAAACGAATCTGTGTGACTCTGTTAATCGTCCTGGTTATCTCGACCGTCAAGACGTTTGCCCAATCGACCGTGACGAAACGGAGGCTTGAGCTACTGTGGCCCGGCGGCGCGCCCGGCGCAATCGGTACAGAGGATGTTGATCGACCGACGCTTGAATTCTTCATGCCGCCCGAAGGCAAGGCGAACGGCACGGCGGTCATCGTGTGTCCCGGCGGCGGCTATGTGAAGCACGCGATGGATCATGAAGGGAAGCAGATCGCCGAGTGGTTCAACTCGCACGGTGTCACCGCGTTTGTTTTGAAGTACCGTCTCGGTCAACGCTACCGCCACCCGTCTCAGCTGCAAGACGCTCAGCGTGCGATTCGCTACGTGCGTCATCACGCGAAGGACATGAACGTCGCTGCTGACCGCATCGGCATCATGGGGTTTTCAGCGGGCGGGCATTTGGCGGCAACCGCCGGCACGCACATCGACATGGGGAATGCGCAGGCCGCCGACCCACTCGACCGTCTGAGCGCACGACCCGATTTTTTGATTCTTGC
The DNA here is from genome assembly GCA_030859785.1 of Acidobacteriota bacterium. Taxonomy (GTDB): domain Bacteria; phylum Acidobacteriota; class Blastocatellia; order Pyrinomonadales; family Pyrinomonadaceae; genus JACDEG01. The sequence continues at coordinate 1,003 of JALZJL010000273.1, read as the reverse complement.
GTATCCGGTAATCTCGTTCACCGCCGAGTACACGCATCAAGGTTCGAGCAAGAGTCTGTTGGGGAGCAAACCAGACCCGCAGCTTTTGGAAAACCTATCGAACGAAAAACAGGTGACGCCGCAGACGCCGCCGACGTTTCTCTTTCACACCAACGAAGACACGGGCGTGCCGCCGGAGAACAGCGTCTCGTTTTATCTCGCGCTTAGAAAAGCGAAGGTGCCGGCGGAACTGCACATCTACGAGCGAGGCAAACACGGCGTCGGCTTCGCGCCGACCGACCCGATCCTCTCGACGTGGAGCGGGCGACTGGCCGACTGGTTAAAGACGCGCGGGTTGATTTCGGCGGGAGAATAGAGAGATGGAGAACGACATGATTCGACGACAGTTTGATCTGATGGCACGAACAAGCATGATCGCCGTGGCGACTGTTTTGATGTTGGCGTCAAATGCCTTCGCGTGGTCTGGTGGTCAGCGGAGCGCGACGCGGGGTAGGGAAGTGTCGTTTAAAAAAGTCATCGTCGACCCGGAGTTCCGCGCGGAGGGCGTCGACATCGCCGACATTAATCGCGACGGTAGACCAGACATCATGGCCGGGAATCATTGGTACGAAGCGCCGCGTTGGGTGCCGCATGAAATCACGCCGGTTAAAAAGTATAACGCCGAAAAGGCTTGGAGCGATTGCTTCCAGAACTATGCGGCGGACATTAACCGCGACGGCTGGATAGATCAAATCGTGTTTGTCTTCCCCGGCGCAAAAGCGATGTGGCGCGAAAACCCACGGGGCCGCCGCGAGCACTGGGCGGAGCACACCATCTGGCGCAACGCCGGCAACGAAAGTCCCGCCTTCACAAATCTGCTGATACCCGGCAAACAGTTACTCGTCTTCCCGTTCGATGAATCGCAGATGGCGTGGTACGAGCCGGGCCGTGAGCCATCCGCGGAGTTCACGGCGCACCCGATCAGCGCACCGAAGGCACCGGGCACGCACAAGTTTGCGCACGG
>JALZJL010000270.1 GCA_030859785.1 Acidobacteriota bacterium | reverse complement strand
CCGTGCGCAGAACGTCAAGAACGGCCCGGATACATCGTCGATTCGCGACCCCGGGTTGGAGAAAGAGTCGCGGCACAGCCTCGAAGTCGCCCGCCATTACTTCAGATTGAAAAAGGCCTATCGCGCCGCAATCGCGCGTTGCGAAGAGATCATTGCGGGCAACCCGACCTTCTCACAATTGGACGAGGTACTCTATCTCGCCGGTGCGAGCAGCCTCCGCTTGTCGGAGAATCGCGGCAAGCAGACGGCGACATTGCCCGCCGACAAGTTGCGTGACGATGCGCGTGAATACTTCTCGCGCATCGTCAACGAATTCCCCGACAGCAGCTTCCGCGAGCGTGCCGAGATGGAACTCCGACCGCTCGGTGGTGTCAAACCAAAGGACGCGAAAGCATCCGTCAGCAGCCAATAGACGGCTGCGCACAAACATCACAAAGTTAAGAACTGCTGGATTGAATCGCATGAAGATAGAAAACGCAGAACCTAAGTTTGCTGTGTGTATTAATAATGAAGGGTATCCGGCTTCATTAGAGTTGCGGAAGATTTACCAGGTTATGCCTGACGAGAAGGCTGCTAAGCACAACCTTGTGCGCGTGATTGATGAATCAGGAGAAGATTATTTTTATCCGGAGCGGTTCTTTGTTCGTATCGTGCTACCGCAACCCGCAGAAGAAGCTTTCCTTCACGCGGCCTGATTGTGTTTGCAGCCGTCCCTTAACAAACAACTTAGATTCTGCCCACCACACGCCTCAGCCAAATCAGACGCTTTTGAACCAACTCCGTTATGAAGTTTCTGAGTGATGCTCGTCCATCTTGTCGGCTGGCACTAGCTGAGACTTTCACAGAACAAGAAGTCAGTTCGGGCTTGTCATACCCGCCTTCAGGCCGTTAATCTCTCTCACCAATTTCATTCACAGGAGAACACTATAGTGTCATTGCTAGTTGTTGGATCGGTGGCGTTCGACGCGGTCGAGACGCCGTTCGGCAGTCGCGAGAAGATGCTCGGCGGGTCGGCGACGCACTTCTCGCTTGCGGCTGGTTTCTTTACGGATGTGCGCGTCGTCGGCGTGGTCGGCGGCGACTTCGGGCGCGACGAGTTGGCGGTGTTTGAGAAGCACCGCATCGACATCTCCGATGTTGAACGTGTCGAAGAGGGTAAGACTTTTTTCTGGCGCGGGCGCTATGACTTTGATTTGAACACGGCGCACACGCTCGACACGCAACTCAACGTGTTCGCCGACTTTAAGCCGAAACTGTCGGACGCTTCGCGCCATTCACGCCTCGTCTTCCTCGGCAACATCCAGCCCGACCTTCAGCGCGAAGTGCGCGAGCAGATGAGCGGCGCCGAGTTGGTCGCGCTCGACACGATGAATTATTGGATCACGACCGTGCCGGAGGCGGTTAAGGAAGCGATCCGCGGCGTCAACATTGTCATTATCAATGACGCGGAGGCCCGTCAACTCGCCGTCGAGCCGAACCTGATTAAAGCGGCACGTAAGATTCTTTCGTGGGGGCCGATGGCGCTCGTCGTCAAGCGCGGCGAATACGGCGCGGCGATGTTTACGAAAGACACCTACTTCGCGATTCCCGCTTACCCGCTCGAAGCGGTGTTTGACCCGACCGGCGCGGGCGACACGTTCGCGGGTGGCTTCATGGGATACCTCGCCAGCCAGCCGGCGATTGACGAAGCGGCGATGCGTCGCGCGATGATCTTCGGATCGGTGATGGCTTCCTTCAATGTCGAAGAGTTCGGCACTGAGCGCGTTAGCCGCTTGACACATGCCGAAATCAACAATCGTTTCCAGGGCTTCAAAAAGATGACCCACTTTGAAGCGATCCCATTTGAACGCGCCGCGCGCGAAGTCGGCAAATCGTAGCGTGACGGACGAAGGGAAGGGGCGAGAGTTGAAGTGTGTATAGCGACGGCGTTCCTTTTGCCGGCCCCGCTTTATCTCTATAATTCCGGTCGTCGGAAAAATCTTTTCGCGTAGGAGAATCTATTATGTTCTGTCCTGTCTGTGAGTCGGAGTATGAGCCGGGCATCGCGACGTGTGTCGATGACGGTACGCCATTGGTCGCGCGTTTGACCTCAGAGAATACCATTCACGATCACAGCGAGGCGCGATTCGTGTCACTGCACAGCGTCGGCCTTCCAGCGGAGGCCGAGATGGTACATGACATCCTGACGCAGAACGGCA
>JALZJL010000253.1 GCA_030859785.1 Acidobacteriota bacterium | reverse complement strand
GAACTCGAAAAGGAAAGCGGCTTTATCCGCAAAAGCAAGCGCGAAAAGTCGGTCGATCTACTCAACCGACTCGCCAAAGAGACCGGCGGGCGGGCGTTCTTTCCAACTGCGCTGAAGGAACTGCCGGACATCGCCAATGAAATTACGCGCGACATGCGCACGCAATACGTGATTAGCTACAACCCGACCAACAAGGCACGCGACGGCTCGTTCCGCGCAATCCGCGTGGCAATCGCCGACGCACCCGGCAAGGACAAACGCATCGCCGTCACACGCACCGGTTACAACGCCCCGCGCGGCGGCGCGGCGCCCACGTCTTCCCCGTCGCCATCTTCCGCGACGCCGCCCGCCACCCGCAGCACTTCCGCGACGCGGCCTTGATTCACGTTTGCTTACGGCGTCACGAACCGCATCGCCGGAAACTTCAAAAGCTTAATGACACACACGAAACGCCGGGAAAGTCTTTCGACTCATCCCGGCGTTTCGTGTCTTTATAAATAAGTAGCTTGCCGTGTGTGACGGCGGTTTCATGTGAGAAGGGGCTTGAGTTACTGCGCCACGGTGAACGGCACGCTGAGTTCCGTATTCTCCCACATCATTTTCAGCACGCCGCCGTTCGCGTTCGCCGAGTCGATCATGATCGCGAACTTTTCAACCGGCTGGTCGAGCTGCTTGACCATCAAGTTAACACGGCCCAGGTCCTGCGCTTCGCTGTACTCGGTGCCCCACTGCTTGGTCTGCTTGTTGACGATCAGCTTCCACTCGGTCTGACCCGGCATGGTGTAGAGCGTGTAAGTTCCTTTTGGAACCATCAACTCACCAATCTTCAAGTCGGCTTCGGTGGTCAGTGTCGTCGCGGCATTCGCGCCGGTGCGCCACACCTTGTCGTAGGGCACCAACTGCCCCATGATTTTGCGACCGCGCATCGACGGCGCGCTGTACGCGATACTCACCTTTTTACCACCGACCGTTGCCTCGGCGGTCGCCGGCGGACTGGGCATCGGTTTCTTCGCGCCCGCCGCGGTCTGCGCCGCGACTGAACCGGTCATCACTGCCAGCAACAGACCGGCGGCACACAGAAAGTTTCTCTTTCGCATCTCATGCACTCCTTTGTTTGTTATCGAAATTATGGGAGGCCCCCAATATAATTGTCGGCGGCGCATCCGCGCAAGTTGTGAAAGCGATTGGATACCAACATGAATATCGAGCCAACATCAACCAGTGACCGCCACGTTGCCGCTGGCGGCGCTAGGCACGCGAAAGTTCTGTGCACCGTTTTGCTCGTGGCCGCCCTCGCGGCGTGCGGCGCGGCGGGGCGCAAGTCGGCAGCGCCGTCACCGTCGACATCATCGTTGCCGACGCCGGAAACGGTGGTGTCCAGCCCGACGCCTCGCCAATCGCCTGCCGAGCGCGTCAGTAAGCAAGGCTCCGGCGCGTTCGACCGATACCAGTTCACGTACCAGAGAACAAACGACCAAGTGGTCGCAACATTTGCCGCGCCGCATTTGCCGTGGGTCGACACGGTGATTGTCGCCGCCGCGCGGGTCGTGATCGACGCCGCTTACAGCGAGAAGATGGAGAACTTCCCGCGTCCCGTGCCCTGGACGGAAGACGAACGCAAGATCAACGCCATTAAGCTCGCCGGAACCGACTACGATTACATCTTCTGGCCGACCAAAGAAGCAACCGGCGATGTCAAGACAGTCACCTTCCGGCGCGTGCCGAAAGGTTCGGTCAGGTAAATCAAGCCGACTAATTGGCGGGCGGCGTCGACGCGATCAGCCACGTGATGAAGGCGATGAACGAGAGTACGATGCAGACGATGACGATCACGACTGGCGCCGGGTGCGACCACGCCGCATCTTCACTGCCTTCGCCGAGAAAGGTTTCCGGCAGCTTCAATGCGCCAGTGTCAACGACGATGGCGTTCTTGCCGTGGCCCTTCGCGCCGGACGCAGTGTCTGTTGGCGACGGGAGGTGGTTGCTCTCCTGTTCCTCCGGCGGGGCGAGTCGCGAGGCCTTGCGCATCGCGTCGGCGTGGCGTCGCTTGTTGCGCTTCATAGCCATTTGACCTTTCTCAGATAGAGATACAGCCCCAGCCCGACCGCGACCATCGACAGCAGCGCGAAGATGTAGCCGAAACGCCACTTCAGTTCAGGCATCAATTCAAAGTTCATTCCGTAGACGCCCGCGATTAATGTCACCGACATCAGAATCGTCGAGACCGATGTCAGTCGCTTCATCACCACGTTCATGCGGTTGCCCGACACGGACAGATAAGCGTCCATCGTCGAACCGAGCATGTCGCGCAGCGTGTCGATAGCGTCGGCGGTGCGGATGATGTGGTCATATACATCCTGAAAGTAGACGTATGTCTCGCGCGGGAAGATCGGCTGCTCGCGCCGGAGCATCGTGTTGAAGACATCGCGCAATGGCGTGACTGTGCGGCGGAGGTGAAGCAACTGTTTTTTGACGCGGAAAATCTCTTGAATCGCGACGGGATCGAAATCGCCGAAAATGTGATCTTCAATCTCGTCCATCCGCTCGCTCAGTACGTCGAGTAGTGGCATGTAGTCATCGACGATGGCGTCCATCAGCAAATACGCCAGCAGCCCCGACCCGTGCTCCGCGCGATCCGTCCACTCGTGCCACAGACGGGCCGCCGTTTTAATCGCCCGAATCGGCTGGCTATGCACCGTGACGATAAAGTTTTTGCCGAGGAAGATATTGACCTCGCGCAGTTCCAGGTTGTCGTGCGACCCGACCAACTCCGCCTCATAAAGGACGATGAAATAGTAGCCCGGATACTCTTCGACCTTTGGCCGCTGGTGCTCGTTGCGACAGTCTTCAATCGAGAGATGGTGGAAGCCGAATTCCTCAGCGAGGTCAAGAAAGTCCTGGCTCGTCGGGTCACTGACATTGGCCCAGACGACATTCTGCGAGCCTTGCCGCAACTCGCTGATGTCAGCCGCCAGGCAACTATCATTGAACGTCTTCGAAGTGCTGTCCAAACAAACGGTCGTAATCACGCTGTCTCCCTTCAATCAACCGTCGCAGTATACGAATTTTATCCGCCCCGATGAACTTCGCCGCCCGGCCCGCCATCGTCCGCATCACCGAATAGATTGAGGAGGAGGTTTCCCTCCTGCCCTTTACCGTGTGGAAGATGTAATTTTCTTGGTATGATGACGATTATGGATTATCGAAACATCATCACGATTGAACCGGGCAAACGTAGCGGCAAGCCTTGCATTCGTGGAACCCGCATGACGGTGACAGACGTCTTAGAGTATCTCGCGGGTGGTATGACCGAAGAAGAGATTTTGGCAGATTTTCCTGACCTGACACTTGAAGATATTCGTGCGTGTTTAGCGTTTGCCGCTGACCGTGAGCGCAAGCTTGCTACCTTGCCCCAATATGAAACTGCTGTTTGATCAAAATCTTTCACCACGTTTGCCGAAGACGCTGGCGGACATCTTTCCAGACAGCGTTCACGTGCGCGAAATGGGCTTACGTGAGGCGGACGATCAAGTCATTTGGGAGTATGCGAAGCTTAACGGGTTTACCATCGTGTCGAAGGACACAGACTTTCAGCAAAGAAGTTTGTTGTATGGCAGCCCGCCGAAATTTGTTTGGTTGCGGGTTGGAAACTGCCCTGTCAAGACGGTAGAAGATGTGCTGCGAAAGCACTCAATAGCTATCCACACCTTCGGTATGGACGCAGCAAAAGCGCACCTAATGCTACCTTAAACGCTAAACCCGGAATCGAACATGCGCTTATACCCTGGCTTCCGTCTTGAGGTGCGAGTTCCCGGTCTGAAGAATCCGCAACGCGTTTCCGTCCCGTCCGACAGCGTTGTGACCGTCGAAGTTCCCGGCGGCACGGACTGCAAAGGAATCGTCACCACTCCATTGTCCGAAGGCAGCGGCAAGTAACCCTCCAGCCGCATCTCGCGTGTGTACCACCTAACCGACCTCATCATTACACAACTATTACACTCGCGGCGCGCGCCTCCTGCTACGATAGCCGTCGACTTCCGCATCACACGTTCGGGAATGTTTACCGAAGAGTTTGCGGCTTTCATCAGATCACACGGAGGAGAAGGATCAGTGCGCAACCAAGAGATTATCGAGCAGCGCCGGACAGGCATCAACTGGGCGACCACGATTACGATGGTCATCTTTCACTTGGGCGCCATCGCGGCGCTTTTCACGTTTACGTGGCCGGCGCTATTCGTGTCGTTGTTGCTGTGGTGGATCGCCGGCGGCGTCGGCATCGGGATGGGCTTTCACCGTCTGCTGACGCACCGTGGTTATAAAACGCCGAAAGCGGTTGAGTATTTTCTGACGGTCTGCGGCACGCTCGCGCTCGAAAGCGGCGCGATCAACTGGGTCGCGACGCACCGCATTCACCACGCGCACACCGACGTGCCCGGCGACCCGCACTCGCCACGCGACGGTACGTGGTGGGCGCACATGGGTTGGATTCTGCGCGGCACGGCGCAACAGTATCCACAGCAGACGCTCGCACGCTTCGCCCCCGACCTGATGAAAGACCCGGTGCATGTGTGGCTCAACCGTTTCTTCTACGTGCCGGTCATCATCCTCGGCGTAGCACTGCTCGCCATCGGCGGGTGGCCGATGCTGCTGTGGGGCATGTTCCTGCGCACGACGCTTGGTCTGCATGGAACGTGGCTGGTCAACTCGGCGACTCACCTGTGGGGTACGCGCCGCTTTAAGACAGCCGACGACTCGACCAACAACTGGCTGATCGCGCTGATTTCTTTCGGCGAAGGCTGGCATAACAACCACCATGCGCACCCGCGCGCCGCGCGTCACGGCATCACCTGGTACGAGGTCGACTTCAACTGGTGGGGCATCCGCACGCTCCAGTTTCTGGGCTTAGCGAAAGACATCAAGCTGATCAAACAATCCGAGTTAATCGAATCGGACAACGCCGAAGACGCGCCGGCTTACTCCGAAGCCGCGTGAGTCTGTTTCGCGGCGATGCGTTCAGTCAGCGTCCGCAATCTCACATGCTCTGATTTAGTGAAAGAAGCTCGTCGTGATTCGGCGGGCTTTCTTTTCTGGTGAAGCCGACGCCTCGCGCGGGTGGCGCGTGAAGACATCTTTTCGCATATAATTCTTTCGATGCTCATTGCTAGCCGCCGCAAGTCAATCACATTCTTCATCACGCTCGGCGCGTGCCTCGTGACGATTGCCGTCGCGCTCAACGTCACGTGGGTACTGCTCAACTGGCAGAAGGTGGCGCTGCTGGTGTTCGGCATTGTCTTCTTCATCGTGATTATCACCGGTCTTGTCCTGAACACGATTTTTCTGGTGCGCGAGATACGCCGCAACGAGCAGCATGACGGTTTCATCAATGCCGTCACGCATGAATTGAAAACACCGATTACCTCGATCCGCCTCTACCTTGAGACGCTGCTGGCGCGCGACGTAGACGAAGCGCAACGACGCGAGTTTTATAAAGTGATGCTTGACGACAGCGACCGCCTGCAACACACCGTCGAACAGGTGTTGCGCGCCGGGCGCACGGGCGACCGGCGACGACGCATCAACTCGGCGTCCGTCGATGTGGGCGAGATGGCGCGCGAGTGCATCGAGTTAGCGCGCCGGCGCTACAATCTCGACGCCGCGGCACTACGTTACGTCCTGCCGACGAACGGCGATAACGTGGTATTGAAGGTGCGCGGCGATTTGGACGAACTCAGTTCGGCGGTCTCCAATTTGATCGACAACGCGGTGAAGTATTCCGAAGATGAAGTCAAAGTAACGGTCGAGGTCGCTCCGCTCGCTGACGGCCAGGTCTGCGTCCGCGTCCACGACCGCGGCGTGGGAATTCCGAAGGGTCAGATCAAGCGCATCTTCAAAAGATTCTATCGCGCGCCGGGGTTGGTGATGGCGCGCGTCAAGGGCACCGGCCTCGGTCTGTTCATCGTTGAAGCAGTGGTCAAGAAACACGGCGGGCGCGTCTTCGCCGAAAGCGAAGGCCCGGGGCGCGGCAGCACCTTCACGATTCAATTACCGAAGGCCGAAAATTTATGAGCGCCAACGTGCTGATCGTCGAGGATGAAAAGCACCTGGCAGACGGACTGCGTTTCAACCTTGAGGCTGAAGGCTACGGAGTCGAGACGGTCGGTGACGGCGAAGCGGCGCTCGTTGCGCTGCTCGTGGGGCCGCGGACATATGACGTGGTCGTGCTCGACGTGATGTTGCCAGGACGGGACGGCTTTGAAGTCGCCGCTGAACTACGCCGCGCCGGACAGTTTGTTCCGATTCTGATGTTGACCGCACGGGGCCGCCCCGAAGATGTGCTGCGCGGATTCGAAGCGGGCGCGGACGATTACTTACCGAAGCCGTTCGAGCTGGCGATTTTGATCGCACGTCTGCGCGGACTGTTGCGGCGGCGCGAATGGCTCGACCATGACCGCAGAGGCGGCATTGCGGTCAAGCCTGAGTCGGACTCCCTCGGTATATCTGATGCCGTGGCAGGAAACGACGCCACGCGCGGAACGGGCACGGGCGAGCGGCGCGCCGACGCTGAAACGTTCGCCTTCGACGGCAAGATCATTGATTTCGGTGCGCTCGAACTCCGCGTCGCGGGCCGCGACACGGTGCGCCTGACGCTGATGGAGGCAGACCTGCTCCGCTATCTGGTTCGCCATGCCGGGCGCGCCGTTTCGCGCAAAGCAATGCTCGAAGACGTGTGGGGCTTGCGCGAAGACACCGACACGCGCGCCATCGACAACTTCATTGTCCGCCTGCGTAAGTACATCGAAGACGAACCGTCGACCCCCAGACACTTGCTCACTGTGAGAGGCGTCGGCTACCGATTCGTGGCCGACCCGACCTCCAGCGCGACGCAGTGAACTGTTCTTCAATATCCTGCTCGCGCAAAAGCCAAAGGTCGGTTTTCAGTCTCCGCTTTTGACGTAACGGCGTGATGACTGAACACCGACCTTTGGCTTTTGAACTCCGACGTTCGAGTTTCGACTTTAGGCTTTGACCGAGCCGCTGATCTTTTTGCGAGTCGTCTCGCCGGTCTTCAACACCGGCAGTCCCTGATCGACATCGGCGTGCAATCGCGGGATGACGTGGGTGGCGACGACCTCGCCGACGCGACGCCCGGCGGCGGCGCCCGCATCGACCGCCGCACGCACCGCCCCGACATCGCCGCGCACAATCGCCGTCACCAATCCAGCATCGATCTTCTCGTACCCAACGAGCGTCACGTTCGCGGCCTTCACCATTGCGTCCGCCGCTTCGATCATCGCGACCAGGCCGCGGCACTCGACCATCCCAAGCGCTTCCATGCTGACTCCTTCTGCCGATTGATTTCGATGCTTACTGTTTATTCTCGAACCGGAGCGCCGCCGAGTTGATGCAGTAGCGCAGGCCGGTCGGTTGCGGCCCATCGTCGAAAACGTGTCCGAGGTGCCCGTCGCACCGACTGCATACTACTTCAGTCCGCCGCTCGCCCAAACTGTCGTCAACGTGTTCGCTCACGTTCCCCTTCACGGCCACCTTCCAGAAGCTCGGCCAGCCCGTGCCGGAATCAAACTTCGCGTCCGAGTTGAACAACTCTTGACCGCAGGCCACGCAGTGATACGCGCCCTTCACTTTTGAGTTGTGGTACTTGCCGGTGTAAGGCCGCTCCGTCCCTTTCTTCCGCACGATGTAATACTGTTCGCGGGTGAGTATCTTTCGCCATTCCGCATCAGTCTTTATTACTTTGACTGACTCCTGCTGCTTCGTCGCCGACTGTTCGACCGCGTTTGATGGCGACGCCGACGCGATGGCGGAAACGTCGCGGCTCAACGCGACCTCTGCCTTCGGGCTGCACGCGATTGCGACCGCGAAAAATAAGCACGTGCCCCACATGATGTTGAATCTCATAAACTATTTTCCTCCGTCAAAGATTACCAAAGACGACCTCTGTCTTCTCAGAGGAAACTACGCGCACCACAAGCTTTTCGGATTGATCGACGGGCGTTCCGGTGTCGGCGCAAGCCACGCTGCTCGCCGGCTAATCATATTCAGTTCCGCAAAGAGTGAATCGGCGCCGGGATGCGCCCGCCGCGTCGAATAAAATCGGCGCAGGCAAAACCGTTGACGGGCATCACGGGCGCGCTCCCCAGCAGACCGCCGAACTCGACGATGTCGCCGACCTCTCGGCCAGGGACGGGGATGATGCGGACGGCGGTGGTCTTATGATTGACAACGCCAATCGCCATCTCGTCGGCGATGATCGCGGCAATCGTTTCGGCAGGAGTCGAGCCGGGCACGGCGACCATGTCGAGGCCGACCGAACAGACGCTTGTCCACGCTTCCAACTTCTCAATCGTCAGCGCGCCGACCCGCACCGCATCAATCATCGCGGCGTCTTCCGAGACCGGGATGAATGCGCCGCTCATCCCGCCGACGGCACTGCTCGCCATCGCGCCGCCCTTCTTCACGGCGTCGGTCAGCAGCGCGAGCGCCGCGGTTGTTCCCGGCGCACCGGCGCGCTCGAAGCCAAATGCCTCGATGATCTCGCCGACCGAATCGCCGAGGACCGGCGTTGGTGCAAGCGACAGATCGATGATTCCGAATTGCAGCCCCAATCGACGCGCCGCTTCGCGCCCGACCAACTCGCCGGCGCGGGCCAGCTTGAACGACAACTTCTTAATCAGCTCGGCCATTTCGTGAAGCGGCAAATCCTTCGGCGCATGGCGGAGCGCGTGGTTGACGACCCCAGGGCCTGAGACGCCGACGTTGATCACCGCTTCGCCCTCGCCGACACCGTGAAACGCTCCGGCCATAAACGGATTATCCTCGACGGCATTAGCGAAGCAGACGAACTTGGCGCACGCGATTCCGCCCCGGTCGCGGGTCCGCTCCGCTGCGTCCTTGATGATCTCGCCGACGCGCCGGACAACGTCCATGTTGATTCCGGCGCGCGTCGTCGCGGCATTGACCGACGAACACAGACGCTCGGTGGTCGCGAGTGCTTCGGGAATCGAATCGAGGAAGAGGCTTTCGCCGCGCGTCACGCCCTTATGCACGAGCGCCGAATAGCCGCCGACGAAATCGACGCCGACGCGCTTCGCCGCTTCGTCAATTGCGTGCGCCAGCGTTACGTAACCGCCGATGCTGTGTGCGCCGCCGGCGATAAGGGAAACCGGCGTGACCGAAATTCTTTTGTTGGCGACGCGCAGGCCGATCTCATCGCCGATCTCGTCGACGGTCGCGACGAGTCGCGCGGCGGTGCGCTCCATCTTCTCGCTGACGCGCGCCGCCGTCTCTTCGATTGAGGCACATGCGCAGTCGCGCAACGAAAGGCCGAGCGTGACGGTGCGCACGTCGAGGTGTTCCATCTCCGTCATGCGGACGGTTTGTAGAATTTCCGCTTGCGTGTATTCCATAAAAACTGACGACGTGTTAGGTGATAACGGTGCTGAAGAAAAGGAAGACCAAGAAGATGATGAATAACGTGATGCCGATCAGTACGAAGCGCAGGCCGGAGTCGTCGGCGGCTTCCTCCAGAAACGTTATCGACGATTCGCGCAGTCGCTCGGCGCGATGGGGCGAGTTATCGGCGATAACGACGGTTGGGCGGCGCGATGGCGGCGCGGTGACGGCGCGGCGCGACGGCGCGGCGATTGGTTGCGATGCGTGCGGTGGTGGTGGTGATGAAGATGTTGACGGCGCTGTCGGTGGCAATGTTGATGGCGCTGTCGGTGGAGGTGCTTGGGGTGCAACGGCGGGCTGATCCGCATGGGGCACAATTGCCGGCTTCCGCGAAGGCTCAACGGGACTCACGGCATCGGAGCGACGGCGGTCGCGCCTCGAAAGCGGGTTGGTGACGCCGCCGCTGTGCGTCTCATGATCGACGGCGCGGCGCGCGGCGGCGGATGGCGGCGTCTGCTCATCCTCCTCTGCACCGACATCACGGCCACACTGCGGACAGTAACGCGCGTGCGCACGCACCGACGCCCCGCACTTCCGACACCGATGTGAAATTTCCGGGCTAGGCATATACGAAGGATGAAGGATGAAGGATGAAGAAGCTAAGAATACAGAACACGGAACACGGAACGTCGAAGATCAGGGGCAACTCTGTCCCTGCTGTGTGCGGCATTCTATATTCCGGATTTTATTCATCCTTCATCCTTCCGCCTTCATCCCTTAATTAACTGAAGCTGGTGCAAATAAAAGTTCTTTGAAATCAGGCGTTTAGTGTGAGCAAGGGCGCCAGATTCACAACCATCGCTTGATGGTTGCATGATGGGGAATATGAATCACCATACTTCTCCAAC
>JALZJL010000227.1 GCA_030859785.1 Acidobacteriota bacterium | reverse complement strand
GACTCAGAGATCACGCACGTCATGGAGCGGCTCAACCACCGCCCCAGGAAGACGCTCGGCTACAAAACGCCGCATGAGGTCTATTTCAAACAACCGTTGATTGCACTTACAACTTGAATCCGCGATTCCTTTGACGTAAGCCCTAAGATTGTCAAAAATGAATGGTCATTCAGTCCGCGCGCAGTATACCAAAAATTCGTTGAGAGTGTGGTTGGCCTAAGTGTAACGAGGCCGGGTCCATCGAGCACGCGCGTGTTTGGGAGATGGAGAACGTCCGTGTCAGGACGCCGGGCGGTGGGTCTGTGAAGCTATCCGACTGTGAAAACGTTGACGTACTCGAAGAGGTCAAGCAGTAGAAGGCACTCTCACAGTTGAGAGGTGAATTTGGCGGCGCGCATCACATGCTTTTGCCGCGCAACTCTTCTAGCCTACGCCGCGCGATGTGGGAATGGGGCGATTCGATCTCTTCAAAAATCTTCAGCGCCGCTTCCGTGGATTCTACCGCCTTTTCTGTTTCGCCTAAGTCTTTGTAAGCGATGCCCAAGTTGCCGAGACTATTGCCTTCGCCGCGCCGGTCGCCGATCTCGCATGCAATCATGAGGGCTTGCTGGTGGTAGTCAATCGCGGTTCTGACTTCGCCTAAGCTGCGGTAAGCGTTGCCCAAGTTGCCGAGTCCAGAGCCTTCGCCGCGCCGGTCGCCGATCTCGCGTGCGATGGCGAGGGCTTGCTGATAGTAGTCGATTGCGGCGCGGACCTCGCCTAAGTCGGCATAAGCGATGCCCAAGTTGCCGAGTCCAGAGCCTTCGCCGCGCCGGTCGCCGATCTCGCGTGCAATCATGAGGGCTTGCTGGTAGTAGTCAATCGCGGTGCGGACTTCGCCCAAACTGGCGTAAGCATTGCCCAAGTTGCCAAGACGAGTGCTTTCGCCGCGCCGGTCGCCGATCTCGCGTGCGATGGCGAGGGCTTGCTGATAGTAGTCGATTGCGGCGCGGACTTCGCCTAACCTGGCGTAAGCATTGCCCAAGTTACCGAGACCATTGCCTTCGCGGCGCCGGTCGCCGATCTCGCGTAAGATGGCGAGGGCTTGCTGGTAGTACTCAATCGCAGGGCGAACCTCGCCCAAGTTTTTGTAAGCGTTGCCCAAGTTGCCGAGTCCAGAGCCTTCGCCGCGCCGGTCGCCGATCTCACGTGCAATCATGAGGGCTTGCTGGTAGTAGTCAATCGCGGTGCGGACTTCGCCCAAGTCGGCGTAAGCGTTGCCCAAATTGCCAAGATGATTGCCTTCGCTTTGGCGGTTACGCAGTTTTCTGGCAGCGTGAAGCGCGGATTCTTGCCAGTGAATAAAAGCGTGTGGATGTTGGCGTAAGTTGAGAACGTAAACGCCGGCATACGCATACCTGTTGCACAATTGCGCGGCTTGATCGTCACCGGCAAATCGGGTGGCTGCCCATTCTTGTCCGGCTTCGATGTTGATGCGCTCATTGTCGAAAAGCGAAAGCCCTTCGGCAATTGTTTCGCTGCCTTTCAAGTAAAGGTCACCAGCCGTCGAGAGAATTTGTAAGTAGTGCGCCGAGTGAAGCAAGCCTGCTTGTTCGCGTTCGGTTACGCTCAAACGAGTGTCAGCGAAATCGCGCGCTAGGTCGTGCAGGCTGTAACGTCGCGCAGTCTCTTCCCATTCGAGCAAGCTGTATTCTTCAAGCTCCGCCAGCGTGTGTTTCGCGGCGTCAACGTCCGTTTGCCACACGGCGGCTGCCGCGGGCGCGTCAAAATCGGTCGGGAAGATTGCCAGCATTCGCCAGCGTCTTTGCAGTTCTTCATTCAGCAATTCGTAGCTTAAGCTGAAACACGCCTCGACAGTTAATTCCCTTACTTCATCGCGGAGCTTGAGGCGTTCTTTATTATCACGCAAACGCTTCAGGTAATCTTCGGGAGACAGCGAGCGTTTGGCTTTCAACGCGCTGGCGGCGGCACACAAGGCTATCGGCAAATAGCCGCATTGCTCCGCCATCGACGTCGCGTGCCGGCCTATTTGCGGCGCGATTCTAAGCAGCAACTTTTCCGCGTCTGCTTCGGTCATCTCGTCCAGGTTCTTGTCGAACATCCCTCGCAAAGTAAAATGTTTTCGTGAAGTAACCAGCAGCAGACAATGTTTGGGCGGCAGCAGAGGTGCGATTTGCGCGGCGTTTTTGGCGTTGTCGTAGAACAACAGAACGCGCTTGTCGTCGAGCAGCGAGTTGTACCACGCGGGCAATTGATCGTCGTCGGGTCGCTTCATTTCGGGCTGAAAGGAGCTGACGACGTGCCACATTACTTCGGCAGGCGAAAGCGGTTGAGGGCCGACGCCCTTGAAGTCGAGGTAGATTTGCGCGTCCGCGTATTGGTCTTTAAACTCGTGTGCCAGCTTCAACGCCAGCGCGGTCTTACCCACGCCGCCCATGCCCTGCACGCCCAAAATTCTTAATCCACGCCGTAGAGCCTGGCGCAGATCATCGAGTTCCGCTTCACGCCCGATGAAATCGCGCGGCGTAGCGGGCAATTGCTTCAACCTACTTTCGCCAATCTTTTTACCGAAACGTCCATCTATGTTTCGGTCTTGGTTGCTCGCTACTTTTCGACTTTGTATTTCCGTGAAGAAGAAAGTGCCGCTTTGCCAACTCCAGAAATCAACCGCTTGTTGGCCGATAAGTGTGTAAACATACTCCGGCATCCACAACACTAGAGGACGCTTAAGATTGCGGAATTGCTCACGGCGTAGTTGTAACTCCTGAAGCGTTTCCTCGCGCCGAAGGTTTTCTTCAACTGAAGAAGGAAGCAGGTTTTCCAGCCCGTAAACAAATAGCGGGTGCGGAGTGCCGGGGGTTTTGAGAAGACTGTCGAGGAACTCGGTTTCTTTCCCGGTAAGATAGAACTCGAACAAATCCTGGTCGGGAAGTTTTTCCTTGACTTCTTGAGTCAGTGTACGACGTAACGGCACTTCATTACAGACCACAAAAATTAAGGCGAAATGATTCTTGCGGTTACGCAATGTTTGAACCAACCGGCGTAATTGATGTTCGCGGTCACCTACGACTGAAGATGCTTCATCCTCGTTGAGCCGCACAATACTTTCAATCACGCTGTCGCGTGAACGAAAGCCGGCTGACGGATCAAGAACGCCTTCAGTTTTGAACGCATCGTCAAGTGTTCGACTCATTTACTTTGACTTCTTTATGTCTGCGATAAACTTCCGACGCCGCAACCAACGGGTGTAGGTCAATCCGAGTGTCATTGCCGCAGATGTATTCAAGTGCAAGCCGTTTGAAAATCACCGCGCGGTAAACGTCATTATTAGATTGCGCTGTTTTGAACTGGTCAATGTTTCGCAACGTGTCAAGATAGCTGCTTTCAATCAGCCTGGTGTATTCAAGAGCGCGATTGCGTATTGAACGGTTAACGTGAATTTCAGAAATTTTATCGGCTTCGTCAATCTGTGCTTCGAGCACGGCATCCCTGACCAACATCAACAAGTCGCTGATGTGACCGCCGGAAGCGTCTATCAGGCGATTGATTAAATCGGGATCGACGAAGAGTTCTTCGAACTTCGCTTTTTTCTGATTCAACCTGCATTCTATAACTTTTTGCATCGCATCGCGCCCATCTCTCGGATAATCGTCTTCAATGCCAAGTAGTTGGTTCACGGGAACTGCGGGGACGAAGACCGGATTTTGCTCCCAATTATCTCCGAGATTGACTGCGATGGACAGCGGTACAGTATAAATAACTTGGCATGGCACGGCGCGCAAATCGCTGGCGTGGTCCACAAAGAGTGCTTGTTGTAAATCGTGAGTTTTACCGCTTCCGTCTGTGGCAGTAATAGCCAGCTTGTCACAGCCATCGCAGATGATCACCAATCCTTTATAGATTTCCGTTTCCTTAACTTTGTTACAAGCGTCCGTTATCAATTCTCTGATGGCATTGATAAACCCGCGCGTATCGACCTCGATTTTAGTCGTGATTTCGCGGCTGCGTTGGAAACTGCCTCCCAGTTCAACGCCGAAACCCAACTTCCCCAAAATGCTCGCTAGCAGTCCTGCGCCGACTTCTGCCTCACCGCTGACTTTTCCTTCAATAGAATTTGTGCCCCCAACTGTGACCTCTTTTTCTTGTAAGAACTCAGCTAGTTTTTTCACACGTTCGTTATCAACTTTGATTTGATAATTAGCCAGTTGATCAACGACCTGATGAGCCATTAAGAGCAGTACCATCGTATATTCAAAGGTGCGCGTTGCTACTTCTGCCACGTCGAAGAAGACCGTCAAGTATCCTTCTTTTTTCAACAAGTGTGCAGTTCGATTCAACTCAGTCGTCTTGCCGCATTTTGTGTGTCCCATGAGCAGGTGATGTGACGGACGCTGACCGGCATTTTTGATTTGCTGCGTCAATCTTTTAGCAATCTGTTGACCACGCACTTTTGACAGGTCAACATAGCGGGCGTCATCTTCTGCGGGAAGAGGTACCTCCGCATCAAAAGAATTAAATATAGCCGTTAAATCGAGCATTTTCTTCTCCTCGATGAGGAAGGGAAATAAGCTTTTCCATTCTGTTACTGATTCAAGCAAAGTTTAAGAACAATTCTGAGGAGCATCTTCAATATCATCTCAAACTCCTGACCGTTGTTTGAACGGCGTCGGATTTTAACTTTTTTTGGTTCCGTGTGTTAGTGCGGAGTGTGTTTATGAGTCAGGTCGTTACCAAAGTTCAGAACTAAAAGCATAAGACAGGAATGAAATCGAGATGATATCAGGGTTGCTCTGACGCTCGGCTTATTCACAGACTTAGAGTCTTTGCCCTCACGCCGGTGTGCATCGCTCACGGGCAGTATGTAGAATGGATTGAACTTTTCATCAATATTTTGCTATCTCAAATGGACGCTCGATTGAACCGGCATACGTATCGAACCGGATCATGAGCGGCAAGCGAAGAAATCATCAAGGCTGGATATGGAGAAAGAACGATGATTAATCAAGAACGCAAACATGCCGTGCTTAAACACACGAATCGCCTCATTCACGAGAGCAGCCCATATTTGCTTCAGCACGCGCACAACCCGGTCGATTGGTATTCATGGGGGCCGGAAGCACTAGGGAAAGCACGAGAGGAAAACAAACCAATTCTTCTCAGTATCGGGTATAGCGCATGTCATTGGTGTCACGTAATGGAAAAGGAGTCGTTCGAGAACGAAGAGACCGCGCGGTTAATGAATGACAACTTTATCAACATCAAAGTTGATCGTGAAGAGCGCCCTGACATCGATCAGATATATATGAGCGCGGTGCAGATGATGACCCGGCACGGCGGGTGGCCGCTGACGGTCTTCCTGACACCCGACCTGGTTCCCTTCTTCGGCGGTACGTACTTCCCGCCCGAAGACCGCTATCAGATGCCCGGCTTTCCGCGCGTGCTGTCGAGCGTCGCCGATGCCTATCAAACGCGCCCCGAAGAGATTGCCGAATCTGCTCAGGAACTACTGGCCGAGTTGCAGCGGATGGGCGGCGCGGCCCGCACGTCGAACGAAATGCTGTCCGCTCCGCTGCTCGACGAAGCGTTTCGCGGTCTCGCACGAAACTATGATTCGACCCACGGCGGATTCGGCAACGCGCCGAAATTTCCGTCTTCGATGAACCTCGAATTTGCACTGCGGACATGGCATCGCACCGGTCGTTCGGATGCCCTCGACATCGTGACGCACACCTGCCGCCGCATGGCCGAAGGCGGGATGTACGACCAACTCGGCGGCGGCTTTCATCGCTACTCGACCGACGCACGCTGGCTGGTGCCGCACTTTGAAAAGATGTTGTACGACAACGCGCTGCTCGCGCGCCTTTTCCTGCACGCTTATCAAGCGACCGGCGATGAATTCTTTCGCCGTATCGCTGAAGAGACACTCGATTACGTCGTCCGCGAAATGACGGACGCCAGCGGTGGGTTCTACTCGACACAGGACGCTGACTCGGAAGGGATTGAGGGCAAGTTCTTTGTCTGGTCGCTGGCCGAGGTGCTCGAACTCGTCGGGCGCGAGGACGGTACGCTGCTGGCGGCCTACTACGACATCACCGAAAAAGGAAACTTTGAAGAGAGCAACATTCTGAACGTCCCACGTCCGGCCACGGAAATCGCCGCGACACAGGGCGTCTCGGTCGCGCGTTTGATGGAGGCGGTCGAGCGCGGGCGGCGTGTCTTGTTTGAAGCGCGCGAGCGGCGCGTGAAGCCCGGACGCGACGAAAAGATTTTGACAGCGTGGAACGGCATGATGCTTGAAAGTTTCGCTGAGGCGTCGGCGATTCTCGACCGCGCCGACTATCGTGAAGTCGCCGAGCGCAACGCACGTTTTCTATTGACGCACCTGCGCCACGGAGAGCGTCTGCTCCACACGTTCAAGGACGGGCACGCGAAACTCCACGGCTACCTTGATGATTATGCGCACACCGCTTCGGCGTTGGTGACGCTCTACGAAGCGACCGGCGCGATTGGCTGGATGGAGGAAGCGATTTCGTTAACCGACCACATGATCGAAGAGTTCTGGGACGGAGACGGCGGCGGCTTTTTCTATACGGGAGCGAGCGGCGAACAATTGATTGTGCGAACCAAAGACTACTTCGACAACGCCACTCCGTCGGGCAACTCTGTGGCCGCCGAGTTGTTGCTGCGTGTCGCATTGCTCACCGACAACCCGGAACGTCACCGCCAGGCGACGACCGTCTTTCGGTTGGTGCGCGACCAGTTGGAGCGCTATCCGTCCGGGTTTGGTTACCTGCTCGGCGCGCTCGATTTCTATCTTTCGTCGCCGAAAGAGATTGCGATCATCGGCGATGCGGCGGCGGCGGATGCAGCGGCACTGTCACGTGAAGTTTGGAAGCGCTACCTTCCCAACAAAGTGGTTGCCCGCGCGAATCCGAACGAGACACGCGCGGGCGAAGTCGTCCCGCTACTGCGCGACCGTGTGCCGCAGCAGGGACGCGCCACTGCTTACGTGTGCGAACACTACAGTTGCCGACAACCGGTGACGACGCCTGAAGAACTCTCCGCACAACTCGGCACGGAAGAATTGAGGCATTGACCGCGTTCGCCAATTAATAGACCTATTGCAAAAGTGAAAATCCTTTTGTTTAGAGGCAGGCTATGCCGCCATTGTTCCGTAGATTTAACCATGCGCCGGCGGGCATAGCCTGCCTCTAAACTTGGCAATTGATTTTTGCAAGTTTAATCATCTCGAAGATTGACGATGCTTGACCGGCGCGATGACGCGGCCAGGCATGTTCGCGTTCTTCTCTCATCGTCAATCGGCGGCTTCGCGCAAAGCCTTGAGCATTGATTCGCCGTAGCGTGCGAGTTTGGATTCGCCGAGGCCATAAACGCCGCGCAGGTCTTCGAGCGTACGCGGCTGGAGGCGCGCGAGATGCTCAAGTGTCACATCGGCGCAGACCATGTATGCGGGAACACGGCGCGCGTGCGATTCCGCCAATCGCCATTGTTTAAGACGCGCGACGATTTTCATTTCATCCTCGGTCAGCGGCGGCCCCAGGTCGCGTGGCACCGTCTTTTTTCTTTTCGGGACGCTCCCCTCAGACTTCACGCCGAGCGTCGCCGCCCGTAACACTTCGTCCCAGCGCCCCTCCGCTTCAAATATCTTTCGCAATTCGTCGTAGACGCGCAGAGTCACCAGCGCGTCGTTTGCCGCATAGCCAAGTTGCATCTGTGTCAGTGGCCGGCGGAGCCAATCGGATTTTTGTAAGCTCTTATCCACATCCTCGCCCAGTAGATGAGCGGCGACGGATTGAAGGCTGTAGGACGTGAGATGTAAGCCGAGCCTCGCCATTCGCAGCGTATCGACGAACGCCGCGGGTGTCAGGCCCTCGCCGGTTAACATCGCTTCGTCGAAACGGGCGTTGTGCGCCGCCATCGCCACGTCGGGCGATTCGATCAACGGGCGGAGGATTTCAAGGTCAACGGCCAGTGCGTCGATGATGACGACCGCGCCGGTGTGAGCCGCGATCTGCACCAGCGAGACGCGCGAGCGGTTCGCACGGCGCTCCCAGTAAGTTTCGGTGTCGAGCGCCACGATGCTCTCGCCGGTGAAGGCCTCCACGGCGCGGCGTGCGTCGTCCGCATCAACGAGGTATCGGAAGCGCGGTGCCATAAGTGTCAGGTTGCGTTCACTGGTTCAGAGTCGGTGACGATAGAGCGCCGTGCAAATGTATCTTTCCCAGGTAGGCTATAAATCAAAGAGGCGCGCTACCGTGGCAGCGCGCCTCTTCATCGTTTGCGAGCATGTGCAAACTATGGGCGGTTAGCGTTGCCCGTTCTCATGTTTGAGTTCGACATCATGTTTGAGTTCGACATGTTGCGATTACCCATCATGTTGCTGTTGCTCATCGTTGAATTGCTGTTGCTCATCATCGAATTGCTATTGCTCATCATTGGCGAGTTGCTGTTGCTCGTCATTGACGAGTTGCTGTTGCTCATCATCGAACCGGAGTTCGTCGTCGAGGTGGCGCTCGCGTTCATATTACCCATGTTCGCGTTCGTCGTGTTCGCATTGTCCGTTGCCGTACAGCCGGCCCAGAGACCGACCACGGTCAGTAAAGCCAAAAGAGATAGAGTTCGTCGCATCGAATTTCCTCCTGTACCCAGTAGGGTCAGATTGTTAATGAGTCGAGCGGGGGATCGGAGCCGTTTCCGCCCAGCGCCGCCGCCACAACTCGGTGCCGAATATTTAGCCAAAGGCCACGCTCTGATAATCGCCAAAAAAGTTTCTATAAAAGCGTACCCCAAAAGGCTGTGGTTGTTTAAATCAAGCTCAACTCGGCAGCAACCGTCGAAACTGCCGGCGGGCGGTAGCAACCGCGAAAACAAAACGTGGTGACGATTCCCGCTTAAAAAACAGAGTTAACGAAACCCGTTCAGTTCGCTCTGTTCCACGGAAATGACTTGAAGATCAAAATCTTCACAGACTGTACAGCACATTGGGGCCGGCGCGTAAGCCGCCATCCGCTTTGTACATCAATTACGTGTGATAAGTTAAAACTAATATACGGCGCGCAATGTAACATAAGCTTTTCTCGAAATACACGATTTTTTTACGATGGTCAAGGCGCGCTCAAGGTCATTCAGTTTTCACAGTCGCACAGATTCTAGCCTGTGGATGGCGGCCAGCGCAGCCGACACAGACCGCAAGTCTGTGCTCCTTCACCTGCCAACTTCAGCCGAAAACTGCATGGCCCTGATGGCGGGCGCGGCTTTTTGCGCCGAGACATCTTCCTCGCGTATAATCCGTCCACGTTATACCTGAATTCTTAAACACCAGATGCCGCCTGGATTCAACGTCGCGTTGCAGTTGCTGTGACGTCGTTTCGGCGAATTACGCGCGCCCGCGAAAGTAACGAAGAGAATGAGTACGATGAGTGAATTGAAAGTCACGCCGATGAAACCACGGGTGCAGACCGGGGAAGCTTCCGGCGCTGGCGTCTCCGTTCAAGCCGAGGTTGAACCGACCGACGCAACCGACGCGATTAACCCCGAAGAACTCCGTCGCGAACACGCCCGACGCCAGCAGGAACAGCAGGAGCGCATCGAAGAACTTGACCGCGACACGCTGCATCGACTGCTGTACCAGATGGTACTGATCCGGCGCTTTGAAGAAAAGGCTGCCGAAGCTTACACGCTCGGCAAGATCGGAGGCTTCTGTCACCTCTATATCGGGCAGGAGGCGGTCGCGGTCGGCTCGCTCGGCGCGCTGCGTCCCGACGATTATGTATTGACCAGCTATCGCGATCATGGTCACAGTCTGGCGAAAGGTACTTCGCCCGACGAAGTGATGGCCGAGTTGTATGGCAAAGCAGGCGGGTGCTCAGGTGGCAAAGGCGGCTCAATGCATTTGTTTGACGCGGGAGTCAACTTCCTCGGCGGTCACGCTATCGTCGGCGGGCAGATTCCGTTGGCGACCGGCGTCGCCTTCGCTGCTAAGTATCGCGGAACGGATCAAGTGACGCTCGTGTTTTTCGGCGAAGCCGCCGTCAATCAGGGCGCGTTCCATGAATCGCTGAACATGGCGCAACTGTGGAAGCTGCCGTGCATTTTTATCTGCGAGAATAATCAATACGGGATGGGCACATCGCTCGAACGGGCGATGTCGCTGCAAGACGTATCGCAGAAAGCGCCGGCTTACAACATGGCCGGCGAGTTTGTCGACGGGATGGACGTGCTCGCCGTTTATCAGGCGACGAAACGTGCCGTCGAGCGCGCGCGCACCGAGTCGCTGCCGACGCTCCTGGAAATCCGCACCTACCGTTTTATGGGTCATTCGATGTCCGACCCCGGCAACTACCGCACACGCGCCGAGATTGAGAAGCATCAGGAGCGCGACCCGATTGTGGTCTTCCGCAACAACCTGAAAGAGAAAGGCACGCTCGACGACGCGGCGATGAATGACATCGAAAAGCGAGTTCGCGGAGAGGTCGAACACTCTCTGCAATTCGCTGAATCAAGCCCGGAACCGGCGCCGGAAGAACTGTTCACACACATCTATGCCAACCCGCCACGCGAGAACGCTTGAGGCGTCGGTCGTGTCTTAGCACGCGGTTGGTTTTTACCCCCAACATTTCCGAGGAGTCTTCATCATGCCTGTCATCACGATGCGCGAAGCGCTGAATCAAGCCATGCGCGAAGAGATGCATCGCGACGAAAACATTTTTCTGATGGGCGAAGAGGTCGCTGCCTATCAGGGTGCCTACAAAGTCTCGAAGGGTCTGCTGGACGAGTTCGGCGACAAGCGTGTCATCGACTCGCCGATTACCGAGTTGGGATTCGCCGGTCTGGGCGTCGGCGCGGCGATGGTCGGCCTGCGCCCAATCATCGAGTTTATGACATTCAATTTCTCGATTCTCGCCACCGACCAGATCGTCAATTCCGCCGCGAAGATGCTCTATATGTCCGGCGGCCAATTCAAAATCCCGATTGTCTTTCGCGGCCCCGGCGGGTCGGCCTACCAGGTTTCATCGCAGCACTCGCAGGCGATTGAATCCTGGTTCGCGCACTTCCCCGGATTGAAGGTGGTGATGCCGTCGACGCCGGCTGACGCGAAGGGTTTACTGAAGAGCTCGATCCGCGACGACGACCCCGTCATCTTCATCGAGCAGGAGCGGATGTACGGCAACAAAGGCGAAGTTTCCGACGATCCCGAATTCACGATCCCACTCGGCGTCGCCGACGTGAAGCGCGAGGGAACGGATGCGACGATTGTCGCGCGCTCGCTGATGGTGCCAATCGCGCTCAAGGCCGCCGAGGAGTTGGAGAAGCAAGGCGTCTCAGTCGAGGTCATCGACCCACGAACGATTCGTCCGTTCGACACCGCAACGATCATCCGCTCGGTGATGAAGACGAACCGCGTCGTCATCGCCGAAGAGTCGCATCCGTTCTGCGGCGTCGGCGCAGAGATCAGCGCGCAAATCATGGAGCGCGCATTTGATTACCTTGACGCACCCGTCAAGCGCGTGTCAGGCGTCGACGCACCGATGCCTTACGCGAAGAACTTAGAGAAACTAGCGATCCCGGACGTTCAACGCCTCGTTGCGGCGGTGCGCGAAGTTTCATATCTGGATTGATGTAAATTCATTCATCGACTCGGTTAATGTGATGGGTCGATCATTAAGTTAGGAGACTGCATGGCAACGCAGGTCGTAATGCCGAAACTCTCCCCGACGATGGAGGAGGGGCAACTGACGCGGTGGCTCAAGCAGGAAGGCGACAAGGTCGGCATTGGCGAGCCGCTGGCCGAAATCGACACCGACAAGGCGACGATGGAAGCGCAGGCGCTGGCTACCGGTGTGTTGCGCAAGATTTTCGTCCAGGCGGGCGAGACCGTCCCGCTCGGTGCGATCATCGCGATCATCGCCGAACCTGACGAAGACATCTCGGCGCTGCTCTCAAAGGCCGAGTCCGGCGCGGCCGGCGAAGAGAACAAGCAGAGCATTCAAGCCTCTGTGCAGGCGGGAGGCGACGGCGCACAAGTCGAACTGGCGCGCGTCGTGCCGGATGGCGCGCGCACCGTGGCGACGATCAAAGGCGAACCACTGACGGGTGATGTCGGTGGCGCACCCACACAGCAACAGACGCCTCCACCGCCCCAACCACCATCGCCGCCCGCCGGCCAAGCAGATGCGCCGCCCGCTCCGCCCCCCGCGTCCGGCAATGGACAAGGTCAGCAACCGGCAGCGGGCGGACGTTTGATTGTCTCGCCCATCGCCGCACGGATGGCTGCCGAAGCGGGCATCAATCTGCAAACGCTCTCCGGCACAGGGCCGGGCGGGCGCATCGTCAAGCGCGACATCGAAGCCGCGATCAGTGCCGGTGGACAGCAACAGGCCACGCCCGCCGCACAACCATCAACGGCACCACCGCCGCCTCAGCCTGCGGCGACGCCGCAAGAAACTCCAGCGGAAGTTCCGCCGTCGGTGTCACCGCCACCGACGCCAGCCGCACCGCCGGTCGCACGGCAACCCGCATCGAAGCCTGCGGTCGATGGCGCTTCCGCATATCGCGACGAGCCGGTTTCGACGATGCGCAGCACCATCGCCCGCCGCTTGTCTTCGTCCATCGGCCCCGTCCCGCACTTCTTTCTGACCACTGAGATTGAGATGGATCGCGCGGCGGAGTTGCGCCGGTCGCTGAACGAGCTTGAGGCGGAACTGAAAATCAGTCTTAACGATTTAATCATCAAAGCGGCGGCGGTGGCGCTGATTCAGCACCCGATGGTCAATGCGTCGTTTCAGGATAAGACACTTCGCTTTTACGAGCGCGCCGACATTGGCGTCGCGGTCGCTATCGACGAAGGTTTGATTACGCCGGTGATTCGTTCAGCGGATCGCAAATCGGTCGGGCAGATTGGACGCGAAGTGCGCGAGTTGGCCGAACGCGCACGCGCGCGGAAGCTGACGCCCGAAGAGTACACCGGCGCGACCTTCTCAATCAGCAACCTCGGTATGTTCGGAATCGACGAATTCACGGCTGTTATCAATCCGCCGGAGGCAGCGATACTCGCCGTCGGCGCGTCGACGCCGAAGCCGGTCGTCCGCGACGGCCAAGTAGGTGTGCGCCAGATCATGCGCGTCACGATGTCGTGCGACCACCGCGTCGTCGACGGCGCGACGGGCGCGAAGTTTCTCCAGACCTTAAAGAAGATTCTGGAGAATCCGCTGCTGCTGATGGCCTGACTTTTTAGTTGCTAACGAGCTGTTGATAACTACAAGCGGTGTGACGTGAAGATAAATCTTAGCTCGTCACGTCACACCGCTTGATTGCAAACATCTCAAGTTAAAAGAACCTGATTGTGTAAGCGACCCTCACGCCACGGCCCACCTCCGGCGCGAACTCCTTGATGAACGACAGATGGTTGCGGTAAAGCTTATCGCTTAAGTTGAAGGCGTTGAACGTAAAGACATGTGCGAAATGATTTTGCGCCACAGTGTACGAGCCGCGCAGATTGAAGACGCCGTACCCTGCCGTCCGCGTCTCGGTCGTGAACAGGTTATCTTGCTCAGAGGCGAAGATGGCTTCCGGCTGGATGCGCAAGCCCCCGGCTAAAAACTCCAGCCCGAAACGCCCACGCACCGGAGGGATGCGCGGCAACGACGGCCCATCCTTGATCCGCGCGCGCACGATGTCGAAGTTTGAATGAATGTTCAAGCGGTTCGGAACCAGTCCGAACTCCATCCCGACTTCCGAGCCGTAGTAACGCGCGTCCGCTTGCGAGTAGAGTGCTTGCGGCAGTCCTTCCTCGATCTCGCCGGTGGGCGCGAGAAAGACGAAGTCGGAGAAGTCGTAGTAGAAGGCGTTAGCCTCGACTTGCGCGCGACCTGTGCCGTAGCGAAACGAGGTATCAAGACCGTTGCCGATCTCGCGGCGCAACTCGTTATTGCCGATCTCGAAGGTCAGCGTGCCGATGTGCGGGCCGAAGTTGTACAGCTCTTCCAAAGACGGCGCGCGATAGCTATGCGTATAGTTGGCGATCAGTGAGGCGTTCTCGAAAATGCCGAAGCGCACGCCCGCCGAGCCTGAGAAGCCGGTGAAGGTGCGATTGCGGAAGTCATCGCTGTCAGGCAGTGTTCCGGGGCGATAACGATTCGTCTCAACTCGCCCGCCGAACTGCAACGCGGTGCGCTCGAAGTTGATTTCTTCCAGAGCAAACGCAGCAAAGTTGTTGTGTGTGACGGGCGGTGCGAGCGTCTCTGCACCGATGGTTTCGTAGTCGCGGTTGAAGCCGGAGACGCCAAAGCGCCCGGTCAAGCGTCCGCGGCGTGCTTGCTCGAAGACGGTGCGGTGGTTGAATTGTTCGTTGCTGAAGGTCGTGCCGACTTCCCCGCCTTCCAGTTCTTTGTGTTGGTAGTCGGTGTAATCGACGAACAGGTTGATGCCGGAAATGGCCGACTCAAGGTTGCGCAATCCACCATTGAAGCGGAAGTTTTGGCGGCGCATTTCCAAGTTGATGTTCGCCACCTCTGCCTCTCCGCCTGCTTCTCCTTGTTCCCCGCCCTCGAAGAGTCCCGCGAACGGTACGCCGTAAAGGCGCTTGTCGTAAGTGGCGCTGGTGCGGAAGAAGCCGCGCTTACCAAAGTAGCCGAAGCCGGCGGTGCCGTCGTAGGAGCGGGTGAAGGAGTTCGGGACTTTACCTATCGGGGTGTCATAGTCACTCGTCGCTTGACCACCGCCGTTGGCAAAGATTAGGAAGTTTTGCCCTAGTCCGAGATCGAAACCAGCGCTGCCGCCCCGCTGTCGATAGGCCGAGCCGCCGAAGCCGGTCATGTAACCGCGCGGCTCCGCCGGTGCCGACTCGTTGTTCGTGCTGGTAATCGTGTTGACCACGCCACCGATGGCGTTTGATCCATAGAGCAGCGTCGCCGGTCCGCGCACGATCTCGACTCTTTCAAGTGATAGCACGTTAATCGGTTCGCCGTGGTCGCCGGACTGTGAACCGAGCGAGCTGATCGGCAGATTGTCTTGCAGCACGAGCACGCGGTCGCCATCGAAGCCGCGGATGACCGGGCGCGTCGAGCCGGGACCGAACGAACGTTTGGCGATGCCGGGCTGATACTCAAGCACTTCGCCGATGCTGGTGTGAGCGCGTTCGGTCAACTCCAGCGAGTCAATGACTTCCGTTGACCGGATTGAATTGACTGTCGATTCGTCGGTGCTCGAAGCCGTGACCGTGACTTCCTCTTTGACGCCTTCTAATCGCAACGTGAGGTCGGCTGTCGTTTCGGTGGCGGTTGTTAGTTCAACGCGCGTGACCGCATCCGGAAAGCGCGTCACGCGCGCGACGACGTTGTAGCGTCCCGCCGGCACATTCGTGAACTCGTAAGCTCCATTCTCATCCGCCTGCGTGGTGCGGCCCGTCGGCGACAGGATGACGGTCACGCCAGCCGCCGCTTCGTTGTTCGCTTCAAACTTAACGGTGCCACGAATCGTTCCGTTGCTTGTTTGCGCCAGCCCGCTCGCGGCCACACCGGCGATGCAGCAAAGAATGAACAGCAGGCGCGAGAGGACCTTACCCGTCAGCTTGCCGCTCATGTGTGTGCTCTTAATCATGTAAAACTACTCCTCGATGTGGAAAAGTACGGTCACAGCTAAGGCTCGCGGCACGCGTGTGCCGAAATCTGAAACTGAATAGAACGAGTCAGAGTATCTGTTCAGAGTAAATGCGCGATAGAAATTAAATGAACGGTCGATTTCAACCGACGAGTGGTCTGCAAGCTGGGTTGAGCAGAAACCAGGTTGAGTTTCAAAGTCACTGGTCGCCGCTCGGGGTTGGGGGGTGTGAAGTAGAAGTTTGAGTTTCCGGGTGGACAGGGACGGCTTTCTGGACACCATCACAAGCGAAGCAGTTGCTCGCGCAGGATGCGCGATTGCAAGCGGCTGACTTGGAGTTGCTGGTTGTTTGAGAGCGTGACGGTGTACGTCCCACCGGGTAGAGGATTAACGCGCTCGATCATCCCTTTGTTGGCGAGCGTGCCGCGCCCGAGCCGCACAAACAATTGCGGATCAAGCCGCGCTTCCAAATCTTTGAGACGGTAGTTGATCGTGTAGGTTTCACCCCTCGCCGTTTGGATGTGCAGCAGTTCGCCTTCAGCGATGATGGACGCGATGGTGCGCGCTTGCAGCAGCACGATTTCGTCGCGCGTGCGTACCGGAATACGCTCAAGGTAGACGCGCGGCGCTTCGCGCTCATATGTCTCAAGGGCGCTGTGCAGGCGCGCAGCTTCTTCGCGGCGCAGCTCGCTCGGCTGTGCGGCCTGCTCTAAACGCGTCTCGGCGCGCTGCAATGTTTCATGAAGCCGTGAACGTTCGACGGGTTTCAAGAGGTAGTCAATCGCATTCAGTTCAAAGGCGCGCACGGCATACTCGTCGTAAGCCGTAACGAAGGCGACGAGCGGCAAACAACCTTTCTTGATTAGTCGCACGACGCCTAAACCGTCCACCTCCGGCATCTGCAAATCGAGCAGGGCAAGATCAGGCTTTTCACGCTCGATAACCTCAATCGCCTCGGTTCCGTTCTGAGCTTCGCCGACAATCTTAACCCGATCAAACGTGCCGAGCATCGCCAACAGGTAAGAGCGTGCCGGGCGTTCATCATCAGCAACTACGACACGCAACTGTTCGTTCATCAAACGCTCCTTGCTTTCAGCAACTCCTTCTCCGCCGCCGTTGACAGGCTCGCGTTGCGTGGGCGAGCGTTAACATCTTCTGTCGCGGTTGACCCGCTAGTACCAGGGCGCATCCTTGCTGCGGCGTGCATCTTTCGCACCGGCACACGCAGTTCAACCATTGCCCCGGCGTCCGGTGCGCTCTCAAAATGCAATTGGCCTTCGTCGCCGCAACAGAGGCGCAGACGCTGCTCGACATTGTCGAGTCCGACGCCGTTTCGCCTACCTTCAACGAATCGCACCGTCTCGATTCCTGCGCCCGTATCACGCACACTGATGATCAACACTTCACCTTCCAAGCGCGCCGCGTTGTGAATCTCACCGCCTGCCTTAAGTGGCGTGATGCCGTGCTTGACCGCGTTTTCGACAATCGGTTGCACGACGAGCGAGGGTACGAGCAGTTCCTGCAACTCCCACGGCACGTCGAACCGCACACGCAAGCGTTCTTCAAAGCGGGCGCGCTCGATGTCGAGATAGCTTTCAATTAACTTCAACTCTTCACCGAGCGTCGTCCACTCTTCGCTGACACGCAGCACGCGCCTGAGTAAATCAGTTAAGCGCAGCAGGGTTTCCAGCGCCCGGGTCGGCGAGGTCTGAATCAGGTAGCCGATGGTCGTCAGCGCGTTAAAGAGGAAGTGCGGGTTGATTTGCGCACGCAGGGCACGCAGTTGTGCTTCGGTCGCGAGCTTGGCGATCTCCTGCTCGCGCTGCACCTGCTCGCACCGCTCATGTGTGACGCGCATGGCATCAACGCGACGTGCCAGGATAACAGCGACTGACTCAAGCATTTCGATGTCGTCGGAGAGCAAGCGGCGTCCGCCGACGAGTTCGCCGACCGTCAATTCATAGCCGGGTTCGTCCGACGTCGGCACCGTCACCGTTGCGCTCTGGTTCTGCGCAAACCGGCGCGGATGAATAGTTACAGCCTGCAACGGCGATGATTCCATGATCTCAGAGATGCTCTGATCATTATCCGTCAGCAACGAATTTGCTTTGTGCGACCGGGGCTGTCGATCAACTTCACGCCATGTCATGGATTGCGCCGTCAGCGATGGTTGCAAGCGCACGCATATGTCATCGAGCAATTCAGCGGGTGATTGATGCTCCTGTGCGAGGCAGGCTACTTCCGTGCGCAGTGCGGCATAATCGACACGTCGTAATACGACCTTAT
Organism: Acidobacteriota bacterium; assembly: GCA_030859785.1. GTDB lineage: Bacteria > Acidobacteriota > Blastocatellia > Pyrinomonadales > Pyrinomonadaceae > JACDEG01. The sequence goes on along the minus strand of JALZJL010000227.1, from coordinate 8,776 downwards.
CAACAAACCAACTTGCAGCGCGACCAAGCCACGGATAGAGCAGTGCAGTGCCCGCCCACAACGCCAGCAACACGCCGAGCGAGCGTGCATCTAAAATGATCCGGTCAGCTTCGCCTATCACGGACCTGGGCGCGAAGAACGGAACGTACAAGCTGAACGTAACGGTGATTAGCAAGACGAGCGCGAGCAGGCTGAGGGCGCGTTTAAGGAAGATGTCAGCAAAGGCGAAGCGGTAGTCCTGGTAAAGGATGGCGAATGCCAGCGGCAAGCTGGCATGATGCCCGACAAGTTCTGCGTACCACGCTTCGTGGTTGCTGGAGCGCGAAAGGTGCAGTGCCGAGACAGCAAACACGGCAAGCGCTGTGGCCCACACCGCACGCCGCCAACGGGGTTCGCGCCGCGTCAGCAAAAACAAGCCCACGATCAACAAACCGAAGCCGATGGTCAACAACCGAAGCGCGATATTTGAGGAGGCGCTCTCCGTGACGAGCGCTCGATAGAAGTGCATCACAGCCGCGACCGTCGAAAGCGTGTAGGTAGCCGCAATCAGCATTCGCAGCGAACGCCCGTCCCGTTCAGTCGGCAGACTCGCAATTGCCGAGTGGACGACTACGGCGGGCAGAAAGCCGAGCGCAGATAGCGATGCGGCTCCCAGAAGCAGGAATGGTATTGATAATGTGTTGCTGATGCCAAGATCATGCAAGCCGTAAGTGGCGAGTGAACCTGTGTTCCAGACGAGGCCGAGCACCGCCGTGGCAAGTGGCAGGAAATCGAACCCGCGAGGCTCTGCACGGTCGCGACGTGCCACCCTACCTATGTGCCCGGCACTGCGCAGCGCCATCACAAGCAGCATCGCATAGAGCGCGACGCCCATCGTCCAACCGAGTAGGTTGATAAGCGCAGCCATGTTGGTTGAAGTCATATTGGTGACATTTTACAGTGCGAGGCGAACATTTGTTGAGGATTCTTTGTCGTCTGTACTTAAGAGCCATTAATGGATCGACGCGCTCTGCCCGACGTGCAGGGATATCGCCGGCAAGCAAAGCCATAACGCTAACATTAAACGGGTGGCGTCACCGCACAATGCACCGCGCACGCGCACGAAGCAGCGAAGCCGATACGGTCAAGGAATAGCTCAGCCGTTAGGCGCTCCCAATATAAGCGTCATCCGTTTGATGAAGTTGCTTGCCTGCTGTATCGTGTTCCAACCAAGAAATACACCTAATATGAAACAGAAAGTGAGTTATGAGCATCAACATCAAGACATCAGGAGCACATCATATTGCGTTGCGCTCCACTGACTTAGCACGCTCGAAGCGCTTCTACACGGAGACGCTTGGTTTCTCGATCATCAAGGAAACCCCTGAATTGTTCCTCTTCAGTGCTGGTGGCACCGCATTCGGTGTTCGTGGCCCGGCAACTGATACGGTGAGTGGGGATAAGTTTAACCCGCACCGGGTCGGGTTGGATCACATTGCGTTAGCCTGCGAAGACGAGACTGAGTTGGAGAGGGTAGCTGCCGCTCTCACAGAGGCGGGTGTGGAGAATACAGGCGTCAAACTCGACGAGACCTTGGGCAAGCGGTATGTCGCCTTCAAAGACCCTGATCGTATCGCATGGGAGTTCTATATGGTTTAGAGCGTGCCTTCAACGGCGCGCCTAACTAACAATTGAGCCGACCTGCTTTCAGCTTCGCTTCCAGCAAGCGGCTCAACCTAGCGTTGTCGATGAAGTTTTCTTTCACATCTTCCTCGCCCTCTCGCACCCGCGGGCGTTAAATTTGGGTGCAGTTATTTTAGTTTCAACCATCAAGAAGAGAGTCCACGAACCTAATCGCGATTTGATCTGCGAGCCGTGCGTGACTTATCACCAATGGCACAACGGCGCTTGGACATCCGACCTCACCTCGCGCTGCTCGCCGTGCAAATCATGTTCGGGACGTGGCCGGTAGTCGGCAAGATTGCTCTGCGGTCGCTTCCGAGTGCGGGACTCGTTTCGTTGCGGCTGGTCGGGGCAGCGGCTGCGTTCGTGGTCGTCGGTCGTTTTGTCGGTTGCTCATCGATCAACGGAACCGGCGATTACCTGCGCCTTGCGCTCTACGGGTTGATGGGCGTCGTCCTCAACCAACTCTTATTCACCAAAGGACTCTCGCTTTCGACGGCGATCAATGCAACGCTGCTCGGCACCGCGATTCCGGTCTTCACGCTGCTGGTCGGCGTCGTAATTAACCGGGAAAGGCCGTCGCTGCGAACCACGCTCGGCGTCGCCGTCGCCGCGGGTGGCGTCATCTATTTAATCAATCCGTGGAATGCTGACTTCTCTTCCGATAAGACGCTCGGCAATCTGCTGCTGATTGCGAACACCGCCTTCTACGGCGCGTACATCGCTCTGTCGCAGGACGTGCTGCGCAGGTACGGCGCGTTGACGGTGATTACGTGGGTCTTCCTCTTCGGCGCACTTGGCACGCTTCCGCTCGGAACTTACTACCTTGCCCAAACTCCTGCCGAGAATTTCAGCGTCAGTTTGTGGTTGGCGGTGCTCTACATCATCCTCGTGCCGACGGTGGGGGCATATTATCTGAACGCCTGGGCGCTGGAGCGGGTCACGCCGAGCACGGTCGCCGCCTATATCTACCTGCAACCGCTGATCGCCGCGGTGCTCGCGCCGTTGTTGTTGGGCGAGTCCGAGCGGTGGGGCATTCGCACCGCTATCGCCGCCGCGTTGATTTTCGCCGGCGTCGCGCTGGCCACATGGCAGCCGCGTAACCGCGTGCTCGACGAAGTATCGGAACATCCGGAAGCGTTCGGCCACTGAATTAAACTGCATTCAGATCAAGGGATTTAATACAGAGATTTCACCGCAGAGAACACGGAGCGCGCAGAGAAAGATGAAGAGGGTTTGATAGGCTTTTCGCGAAGATGATTTTTGTTTTCGCTCTCAGCGTTCTCAGCGGTGAAAATATCCGGCTCACGTTGCCGCAGTCAAAAACAACATCAGCCGAAAATCTTCCGCTGCTTGATCCCTCAAGCACTTTTAATCGCACGGATGGTCGGATTGCCCTCGGCCTCTGCCAAGCGCTGCAACTCGATCAGCTTCATCAATGCTTCAACCGGAGAGAGAGAGTTCAGGTCAACTGCCAGCAGCGTCTGGATGACACGTGCCCCGCGTGCGTGGGAAGCGTTCGCCCCCGCGTGATCGGCGAGTGTGTTTTCGTGCTCGGCCTCGCCCGCGTTCAACCGCCCGGTCTGCAATTCATATTCGGTCAGCAATTCCTGCGCGCGCCGCACGACCGGGCGCGGCAAGCCTGCCAGACGTGCCGCATAAATCCCGTAACTTCCCTCGGCGATGCCCGGACTCACTCTGTGAAGGAAGACCAACTCACTCCCCTGCTCCGCGATTTCGACGTGTAGGTTGCAAAGGCGCGGCAGCACTTCGGCGAGTTCCGTCAACTCGTGATAGTGCGTCGCGAACAGAGTTTTCGAGCGCAGCTTCGGATGGTTGTGAACAAACTCAAGCACCGCGCGCGCCACCGCCAGCCCATCGTAGGTGGAAGTGCCGCGGCCCAACTCGTCCAGCAGAATCAACGACCGCGCGGTGGCGTGATGAAGGATGTGCGCGGTCTCGACCATCTCTGTCATAAACGTCGACTCGCCGCTCCCGATCCGATCATAGAGTCCGATGCGCGTAAACACACGGTCGCAGATTCCGATGGTGGCTTCCGCGGCGGGAACGAAACATCCGACCTGCGCCATCAACACGATCAATGCCGCCTGCCGCAGATAGGTCGATTTACCCGACATGTTCGGCCCGGTAATGAGCGCAATTTGCGGCGCGCCCTCGCCGCCGAGGGTGAGGTCGTTCGGAACGAAGGCTTGGTCTTCGCACAATCTTTCGAGTACCGGATGACGACCTGACTCGATCTTCAGCACCGGAGCATCGACGATTGCCGGTCTGACGTAATGGAACTTCGCCGCGCCTTCGGCGAACGATGCGATGACATCGAGATACGCTAGCGTCCGCGCAGCGATCAGCATCTCATCGCGGTTCGTGCCGATGTCGACGCAGACCCGGCGGAACAGACTCGACTCAAGTTCAGTGATGCGCTCCTGCGCGTTCAGCACCATCGACTCGTACTCTTTGAGTTCGAGCGTGATGAACCGTTCGCCCTGCGTCAGCGTCTGTTTGCGCGTGTAGTCGGCGGGCACCAGGCGGAGGTTCGGGCGCGTCACTTCGATGTAGTAGCCGAACACTTTATTGAACCCGACTCGCAGGCTCTTGATTCCTGTCCGCGCTCGCTCGCGCTGCTCCATCTCCGCGAGAAACGTCTTGCCGTTACGCAACAACGCACGCAGTTCATCAAGCTCGGCGGAGTAACCTTCGCGGATGATATTCCTTGTTTCGGCGCGTGCCGGCAATTCGTCGTTGACTGCCGAGCGAATCAGTTTCAGCGCCGCGTCGCACACCGGCAGCGCATCGAGTGTCGCGCCGAAGCGTGTGGCGTCGCGCTGCAGCACCGCACGGATGCGCGGCAGAAGTTCGAGGCTCTGACCGAGCGCGAGTATCTCGGACGCAGAGGCAATGACCGCCCGCGCACGCGCCGCAAGCCGCTCGATGTCGTGTACCGTGTCGAGCGCCGCAAACATTTCGGCACGCGCGCGTTGGTCGGCGACGAACCACGCGACGTGCTCCTGCCGCCCGATAATGTCCGCCGCGTCAAGCAGCGGTTGACGCAACCAGCGCCGTAGCAGTCGACCACCCATCGCCGTGCGCGTCTCGTCGAGGGTTGCCAGCAGCGACGGAGCGCCGCCGAAACTCTCGAAGACTTCGAGTGTCCGTAGCGCGCGCGCGTCGAGCTGCATGAATGATTCAGGTTGGTAACTCGTGAGGCGGGTCAGTTGATCGAAGATGGCGTTCCGCGTCTCGCGCAGGTACGCGAGAAGCGCCCCGGCGGCACCCGTCGCGAGCGGCCACGACACCAGACCGAACGGGGCCAGCGTGCGCGTCGCGAAGTGCTTTAACAGCGTCCGCTTCGCCGGCGCGAGTTGATAATGTTCGTCGGGAAGACGGGTCACGAATCCCGGAAGCGAGTTGCTCTTGATTTCCGCTCCGTGTGGCACCAGTATTTCCGACGGAGCGATGCGTTCCAGTTCGGCGAGCGCTTCTTCTTCCGTCAATTCCGTGGCGGCAAAGTCTCCGGTGGTGACATCCGCGTAAGCGATTCCAGCACGCCGTCCATCACTGATGTAAGCGGCGAGGTAGTTATTGATTTTGCTCTGCAACAGCCCCGGCTCAACCACCGTGCCGGGCGTCACGACCCGTACCACGTCTCGCTCAATCAAGCCGCGCCCGGCGGCCCCCTTCATCGGCGCGTCGGTCAGTTGCTCGCAGATCGCGACCCGGTGACCGCGTGCCAACAGGGTCGCCAGATGTCTTTCGAGGCTGTGGTGCGGAACGCCGGCGAGTGGGACGCGGACGTTGCGACCCATCGGCTTTGAGGTGAGAACGATGTCGAGTTCGCGCGCGATGATTCGTGCATCGTCGTCGAATGCTTCGTAGAAATCACCGATCCGGAACAGCAGAATCGCGTCGCGGTGGCGTCGTTTGACGTCGAGGTATTGTTTGCGGAGGGGCGTCGCGGTCATCACTCGAAGATTCCCGCGAGGATATCTTCGACCGAGGTGAGCGCGCGGTGCAGACGCCTCAATTCGGCGAAGCTGAAGATGGTCGTGACCCGACCGATCTCATGAAAGGCTCCTGCGCGCGCTTCGCTCAGATGTTTCCGGGCGCGGCCCGTATCATGCTCGCTGGCGACGATCAGGTAAGGTTTTGAGCGTTGCGCGTCGTAGGCATGTTTCAACTTGGCGAGCGCCGAGTCGATGTTGCCCTTGCGCTGAACCTCGAAGACATGGCTCAGGCGCGGGCTGGCCTCGCCCTCGCGCCACACCACGTCGTAATACTCAAACTCCATTTGTGCGTGATAGCCGAGCACACGTCCGACATCCAACAACATCTGTTGCGCCTCGACGTGCGTGAAAGTTGCGAGGTCGACGGCGGCATTCTCCGCCGTCTGAGTTAATGAAAACTGTGTGGCCTCGTCCCCCGCGCGTTTCCGGCCCGCGTTGGTGATTACCCAGCGCCCACGATCACGCTCGATCAGACGCTGGTCGTCGAGCGCCCGACCCGCGCGTTGCACGATTCGCCGCCATCCGTCGCGGTGTCCGTTGCGGAGCCGATGCACATCCGTCTCGGTCATCTGCGGGAAGTAGGCCACCAGTCGGTCGTACAGAAAACGCACGTCTTCCACGCCGCCGATCGCGACGAGTTCTTGTAGGATCGGAAGCTCGATCCGCTCAATAACAGGATAAGCCATCGTGAAAGATAAAAGCCGTTGCCGGAATACAATTCCGCGGTGAGAAACCCTCACCGACAAATCGAAGTTGAAAGCGCAAACTTACAAGAGATGATGCACCACAATCAAGCGCAGAATCGTGTCATCGTGATGATCGGGTGGTAAGCATCAACTCGGACGACAAATAAATAAGGCGGCGACAATCAGTTGACTGCACGCCGCCTCGGTTGCCTGGTGTGTTCAGCGTCTAAGCCGCTTGCAACGATCTCTGGAGGTTGAAACAGTGCAGTATCTCGTCGGCATCGAGCGTGTCGCGCTCCATCAATTCATCGACTAGGTGAGCAATCTCCGCGCGACGGGCGTCGACCATCTCGCAGGCGCGTGTCATCTGCTCGTTGATAATGGCGTTGATCGCCTGTTCGATGCGGTCAAGCAGCGCTTGGCTATGCGGGTCTTCGGGCTTGCCGAGGTGAATCGGCCCCAACGGACTCATCCCGAATTCGGCGACCATCCGGCGGGCAATCTCGACGGCGCGCTCGATGTCGTTTGACGCCCCGGCGGTCATCGTATCAAGCAGCAGTTGTTCGGCGGCGCGCCCGCCTAAAAGCATCGCAATCTGATCTTCTAAATACTCGCGCTTCTTCATCAGACGGTCACGCTCCGGCAGCGACTGCGTCACGCCGAGGGCGCGCCCTCTCGGAAGGATTGAGACTTTGTGAACGGGATCGCCGTTCCGCACGTCGAGTCCGACCGCGACGTGACCGGCTTCATGAACCGCTGTCGCGTAGCGTTCGTCATTGTCCATCATGAAGCCGCGGCGCTCTGCGCCCATCAAAATTTTATCCCGCGCATATTCGACGTGTTGGCGCGCGACAGCCTCGGAATTATCCCTGGTCGCCGCGATGGTCGCTTCATTCAGCAGGTTCGCCAAATCGGCCCCTGAAAAGCCGGGCGTTCCGCGCGCTATCCAACCCAGATCGAGTCCCGGCTCCAGTTTCAATCTTTGCGCATGCACCGCCAGAATCTGTTCGCGGCCACGCACGTCCGCCAGGTTGACCGCAATCTCGCGGTCGAACCGGCCAGGGCGGGTTAGAGCCTGGTCGAGGATGTCAGGTCGGTTGGTCGAGGCGATAATGACAATCCCGCTTAATTGTTGGAAGCCGTCCATCTCAATCAGCAATTGATTGAGAGTCTGATCCTGATCGGCGGAAGCCGAATCGCCACTGCGACCGCGCCTTCGGCCAAGCGCGTCAATCTCATCGATGAAGATGACACATGGCGACAACTTGCGTGCGCGAGCGAACAGACGCCGCACGCGGGCGGCGCCGAGTCCGGCAAATTTCTCCTGAAAGTTTGATCCCGACACGGCGAGGAAAGGCACCCCGGCCTCGTTCGCAGCGGCACGCGCGAGCAGAGTCTTTCCTGTACCCGGCGACCCTGACAGCAGAATGCCCCGTGGGGCACGCCCGCCGAGCCGACCGAAACGCTCCGGGTCGCGAAGGAAATCAATGGTCTCAGAAAGCTCGTTCTTCGCTTCGTCAACACCCGCCACATCGTCAAACGTCACGGTCTGTCCACCGCTTCCGTCCGTCAACTTAAAGTCGCCGTGACCACCCATGCTGGCAAACATGCGCCACCCGACCAGACCGAGCGCGAGCAGTGTCAGCAACGGCAACACCATGCTGATCGCTGTCTTCATGATGCTCGGACGTAGCGAGCGAAACTTGACGGGGATATTGTTCTTCGCGAATGCACTCACGATCTCCTGCTGCGCTGCCTCGTTCGTGACGACGGCCTGCAACAGCACGCCGTTCTTATGCGTCACGGTCAATAACTCTCCATCGACCGAGAGCGACGCGGCCGCGGCAATTTCGTCGGGCGCGCGGAGCCGTGTGTAATCGATTTCCGAAATGGCGGGTTCGCTACTTTTGAAGAAGTGAAATGCACTGATGGAGAGTAGCAGCAGAATGACTGTGACTAATGCCATTAACTGACTAGCTTTTAATGGATTGGCTTTGCGGGAACGAATTATTAAACGGGTCAAAGGCATAGGAAAAGAATCTCCTCAGCGACGCGGCGACCAGCGAAAGGGCCGCGCCCTTTATTGAATTGATTGCGAATAGAAGGGACTAAATCAAGGAGCCGCGTCGGCGAAGTAGGAAAACCAGCCGGAGAGACTATCGGGAGCGTCCCTTGAAAAAAGAGACGACGTTCACCGTGGAGGATTGCCGCGAACGCACTTTCACTTTAACAGTCACTCGCCGGGTTAGTCTAGCAAAATTTAATGTTCGGGGTAATCCCCTGAAGCCGGGACACATTTCATAAACATGCCTCCAGATTGAGTTTAAGACGACAATCAAGTAACTCCCAATGGCTTGTTTGCTTTTTCAGCAGTTCCGTCACGGCGCGCACCAGGCTCAACTCGGA
>JALZJL010000224.1 GCA_030859785.1 Acidobacteriota bacterium | reverse complement strand
GCGGCTTCGATAGATCGCTTTGATCCGATTCATCACCCGCGTCGTGTCACCAACCAAGCACTCATAGTTGCGCACCATCTCCTTGAGTGCGCGTGTCCCACTCTCGCCATGGTAGACCCCCTTGAGCATCCCGGCTCTCAGCAACTGCGCCAGCTTCCGTGCATCAATGCGATCAGCTTTGTTGCCTACCTCCAGCAACTTATTGTGCCGTGGATTGCAAACCACTACTTCGGTGACCAAAGGACAAATCAGATCGTAGAGCCAGGCAGCTTGCGTGCCTTCCTCGAACGTGACATGCACTTCACCTCTGAGTCCTTTAATAAAGTCACGCACGGTCTGCGCCTTCGTTTCGATGATCGATTCCATCGCCACCTTACCAACCTCATTCATTACACAGATCACGATGCTTGCCTGATGCACATCCATACCAACATAATACTTCTGCATAGGGCTCTCCTTTAGGTAGCAACTTGAAGTCTTAAACCAACCTCAAGCTACTACTACTAGGGCGCCCTTTCAATATAGCGTTAGGCGCGGCGTGGCTTTCAATAGCCCGCTTCATTTTGATTTTCGCTCGCTGTAGATCGGCTCGAATGCGCGGGTGGTGTGCTCCGTAACGCTCGGCTCGGGCTCCGGAAGCACTCGCGCCTGCGCCTCTCCAAGCTCCTTAGTCGCGTGCTCCTTCAGCCGCTCGGTGTCACCTGCTTCCTTAAACCCCCTCTTGCCTTTCAATAACAGCCCGATGAGCACACCTTTGACCACAAGCAACAGCACGAAGCTGAGCATGGTAGCGGCGAGCAGGAAGGGGAGGTCGAAGCCGGCCACCGCTTTCAACACGCCAATCAAAACGGCAATAGCCACAAGGCCGAGGACGAAGAGCCCGACCATCGCGGATACGAGAAGTTCAGGTTTAACTCCTGATGATTTGATGACGTTATCGCCATTCGCTCCACTCAACTTTGCGCCACAATAATTACAATAGCTCAAGCCCTGAGAGACAGCCGCGCCGCAAGCTGAACAATACATTCTCTTTCACCTCCTGAAGGCTACTACGATATTGAATGATGTTGAGTTCAACAGTGATTTCTCAGCAAAGGGCGAGCGCGTAACTTTCAATTAGCCGCCTGCAAACGTCGAACGCCTCCCACCGGCGAACCCTCTTCTCATCTCCACGGCATTAATATTAAACGCAGATTCATTTCTGAAGAGTGTCACTACAGATTCGGCTATAGTGTTATCAATCCGTCCTAAGGGTGACCGTGAAGTCCCAAATTTAAAGCGCTAGATTGATTCCCGTGATCTGTGAAGGAATGCCCAGAAATGAGCAAATGGCCTGATCCCGAAGAGTGGCGACATCTCCGTAGCGGTGAGTCATGCCCGGTCTGCCTGCGAGGTAGACCTACGAACGTTATCGCGGAGTTCGATGTCTCCTTCCTCACGGCGGGCGAAGAAACGCCGCTCAAAGGTTCCTGCAGTCTATTCTTCAAACGTCATGCAATCGAGTTGTACGAACTATCGCCCGAAGAAGCCGCCGCCTTCATGCGCGATGTGCAAAGAGTGTCGAAGGCGCTGCACGAGGTTACAGGGGCGATCAAACTAAAATACGAGATACACGGGAACACGATCCCGCATCTTCACATGCATCTGTTTCCTCGCTACGTCGGAGATGCTTTCGAGGGGCAACCGATCAACCCCCGCCTGGTGACAGCCCTCGTCTATGCGCCGGGTGAGTTCGCCGATTTCGCCGCGAGGATCGAGGATGCGTTGTGTAAAAGCGGGAGATGAATGTTTATACGGTATGCTCAAACCAACGCCGCGCTTTCCCGAGGAGTAATGGACAATCGTACACACGATTTAGTCGAGAAGATTTGGCACTACCACCAAATGAAGCATCGACTCGAAAAAGCCGACGCGATTCTCGTGCTCTGTAGCCACGACAAAAAAGTGGCCGAGAGGGGTGCCCAACTATTCCTGGAGGGATGGGCTCCGCTACTGATCTTCTCGGGCGGACTGGGCTCGATCACGAAAGATATCTGGAATGAGCCCGAAGCCGATCAGTTCGCACGGATCGCCGTCGGGATGGGCGTGCCGAGGGAGAGAATGCTCATCGAGAATAGTTCGACAAACACCGGCGAAAACGTCCTGTTTACGAGGCGGCTGTTAGCGGAGAAACACATTGACCCCTGGAAGTTTATCCTGGTGCAGAAGCCGTACATGGAGCGCAGGAGTTTTGCCACCTTCAGGAAACTGTGGCCGGAGAAAGAGGTCGTCGTCATGTCGCCCCAAGTGTCGTTCGATGAATACCTGGATAGATATTCCAGCGAGGAGCTTTCGAGAGAAGACGTGATCTGCATCATGGTCGGAGATCTGCAGCGGATCCGCCTGTACCCAGAGAAGGGTTTTCAGATTCACCAAGAGATTCCGCGCGATGTGTGGTTCGCCTACGAAGAGTTGGTCGAGGCCGGCTATAACGGGCGACTGATCAGTAATTGACGGCTAAAGCGGCGGGGGCGCTGTGCCATCAGTTTCTCATGACGGGCGTTATGTCGCTATTGTAGGTGACAAGGGTACTGTCAACTTAACCAGGGTAAGAGATAGCAATTGTCAAAGCAGTACAAGATGTGGACGAGCTTGTTCACCATTAAAGTCAACTACTTAGGGATTACGCAGTTGAGTTGAGCGTGTAGAGAGGTTTAGCCAGATAAGCGCGCACCGCCTCTCGAATGATCGAAGTCTTCGCTTCAAACCAACTGATGCCCTTGTGGTAACAATGAAGCTCCAAGCGCAAGAAAGCCCGCAAGCAAACCCGATGTGGTTGCGTTGGGCGCGGGCAGCACGCACCGTCGAGCGCTCGACCCCGCAGAACTGCTTCAAACCACGATGATAGTTTTCAATCGTCCACGCAAACCCTGCCCACTTAACGCGCGTCAACTCATCCATCTCCAAGTCATTGGTCGCCCATAGTTCAATGTCATCTTCTGTGACGACGATCTTGGACACACGGACAAGGCCATAGCCTTCGAGCCACACGATGCGCCCCGCAGCGCCGATCTCCACCGTGGAGATGGCGCACAAACCCTGACGGTCGGGATTAACTTTACGATTACTCTTCAAGCGCGTCAGCCAAGTCCAATTAAAAGACCGGATTTTCTTCAAGTTAGGCAGGCTCGCATACCAACCGTCGAAGGCCACGCACCGGGGCTGGAAGCCGCGTCTGTGCGCTTCGTCAAGCACCTCTCGGAAGTGGTCGTTCTAGGTCAGAGAGTCTCGCCCTTTGTCGAAGAGGCGGTAGTCAACAGGGATGTGACGGTCGCCATCCGTCCACAAGAGCGTCATCAAATTGATGCCGCGCACGACCCGATGATGCTTGCCCGACCAATGGCGCGAGACCAACTCGATCTGACGGGCCGAGAGATGATCCAGCGTTGAGTCATCAAAGACGAACAACCCCGAATCAAGCGTGACCTGCCCTTCGGCTTCCGTCCACAAGGTCTGAGTGTCAGGCTCCAGGCGATGGAGCACGCGGGTAAAGGCATCGTGCGCGGGCGGGTTACTGCCATCCGGTTGGACGCGCGCCGATCCCAAAGCGCTGAAGGCACGCGGCGTCGCTACCAGAAAATTGATATAGTCTTGCTCGTCACATTTTGGCGGATTCATGCCTGTTTTTATAGCATTTTCCGTTAACTGCGTAATCCCTAACCTGATAAGATTTTTCATTTAACGACCAAACGCGACTCAAAGAGAGCCTAACTTCTGATTATACGGACCGGCTGGGTCGGCTCTGATTTGTTTAGAACCAGACGTTAGGTAGCTGTGCCGCAACTTCGCCGGGTGTGCGCAGAATCCCTGCGCCAATGGTATTGCCGATAATGACTGCAAGGCCGAAGCCAACGCCGAGGATGCGCAACAACCCTCCATGTGGTTGCTTCCTCGTCAATTGAGCTTTCAGTGGTAGGTTGCAATCGATTTTATGGTTTCGAAGTTGGCGGACGCTGCCCGGTAAATCGTTAGCGGGTTAGAATATTCCAGCCCGCCATGATAGTTCTCGCACTAAATTAGAAAAGATAACGCAAAGCAATTTGCTTGACGCTCGGTTGCGTCAACTGCTCGGTGCACCTTGATTCGACAGAGTCCAATGTTTTCTAAGATTCGCTGGTCTGTGATAAAAGAAGTTTGATATTTGATGTAGAACTTAGCTCTTATGCCTGCGTCTTTGCGCGCGGGCCACACGACACCGAACCGCTCTGATGAGGTCATCAGGTAGTTAGTTTCCGAATTGTCAGCAATGCCCGCCAAGTATACATAAAATGATCCGGCCATTCTTGCTTATTTTCATTGTCTTCTCATTCGCCTCGCTCGCGTCCGCGCAAGGAAAGAAGTGGATTATCCAACTCGAAGAACCAACCGGCATTGAGCGTCGAGAAGCGGAAGTCGTGCGCCTTGAAGCGGCCTTTGCGATTGGCCAGGTTCGCTCCGAGCAACTGCGCGTCATTGATTCTGAAAACCGTGAAGTTCCCTTTCAAGTTGCGGTCTCAGAAAGACATAAGGATGGCACGATCAAGTCAGCAGAAGTGCTTTTCCCGGCGACGCTAATTCCAGGTCAACTTCCTCGCTACACGCTCATCGCTTCACAGCAGATAACTAGCGAGCGAGTGCCTGACGCGCGCGGCGGCGATTACTCGACGGATATTCTTATACGCCGTCTCGGCATGAGCCGTCTCGAACTCGGCAACAGTCGCTTTCGACTCATCATCAACCTCGGCAAAGACACTACGACGCCTGCGATTGTCGAAGCATACAATCGCACTTCCGAAGAACATCGAACTCTCAATCTTGTCGAGACAACGCCGGACATCACAGAACCGCTCCACTTTGGTGTTCGTAGCGCAGGATGGGGAACCGCTCTTCAAGGTCAATCTCGCACCAGTGGTTTCACCAAAGTTGAGATGCTCGAATCAGGTCCGTTGCGCGCCCGTGTGCGGCTCAGCGGGGCGCGTCTGGGAACAAACGTTGAGGAGTGGGAATTTGAATGGTACGCAAACAGTCCGGTGATCACCTGGCGCACGCGTACCGGAGCGCCAAACGGAAACTACGGCTTTTTCTTTTCTGCTGTATCGGCTGCACCTTATGAACCATTCACACACTGGATGAGCGGCGTCGAAGTTGGCTGGCCTGATGGATGGGAGACACACAACCCCCCGCACAAAGCTATCACTGCGCAAAACTTTGATGATCTACCGGGCAGACATTTGCTTTACTACAACCCGAAAGAAAATTACGGCGCGTTAGACTTCATCGAAGTAGATGCGGCGCTTAAGTGGACAGGAATCGGCTCACGCCAGTTCACTGCCTTCAAGAAGCTTGGCCTTAGTGAACCACAGCCAACGCCAGAAGGAATCTCCGCCATCAAACGAGGCAAAACGTTGCGAGCGCTTCAGCAGTGGTCTTCGCAAATAGGTTTATGCTTTCCGCAATGGAAAGGTACTGAAACAATCCTTGAAGCGCGTGCAGATTACCGTCGCTTCGCTCAACCGATCCTCGCGCATACACTTCATCCGCAGCCGTTTGCGAAACTTCCCCGTTACATCCTAGCAACGCGCACCCCTGTATACCGAATCAGCGAAGAGCCGATTAAAAGTGCGCAAGGGCGGAGTAGCGCATCCGTGACGCTTCAACTTTCGCTGAATGGTTCGTGGAAGCTTCAACACGTTGAGAAAGGCGAAGGCGAGAAGAATCAATTCTTTGAGGCTAGGTTTGATGACGCAAAGTGGCGAACAGTCGAAGTGCCGGGCTCGGTTCATACGCAAATTCTCAACTACCCTGATTATTTCAGTCGAGCGGCTGAATGGATAAGCTTCAAAGAGTGGTGGTATCGCAAAAGCTTTCGTGTACCAGCAGCGATGAAGGGCCAGCGCGTTCGTCTACAATTCGAGTCGACCGATTACTATGCCGACATTTGGCTCAACGGAAAGCGACTCGGACGGCATGAAGGCTACATTGATCCGTATGAATTTGAAGTCGGTGACGGACAATCGGCACTGGATTTTGAGGGAGACAACATCCTCGCGGTGCGTGTCTGGACGCCGGTGGATTACTACTGGCGACACCGCCCCTACACGATCAAAGGCTCTTACGGCGCGGTCGATCAGAAGCCGGACAATATCACGGCGCTTGGTATTACTCGCCCGGTGCGTCTCGTCGCAAACGGTCCGGTAATCATCGAAGATGTGAGCGTCCGATCTTCGCTCAACGCAGATGGATCGGCTGACGTCGAGGTGGAAGTTTCGCTTGACTCTGCTGAACTTCAAGGCCAATTAGAACTCCTGCTCGCTCCGCGCAACTTCGCTGGGCGTAAAGAATTGAAGGCGACGGTTGATCTCAAGCAGGCTGGCGTCAATCTCAACACTCAACCCCTACGCGTTCGCTTTCATCTGGAGCAGCCAGAGCTTTGGTGGACGTGGGATCACGGGCGACCAAATCTATACACGCTCCAAACCCGCGTCACAGTTGGCAATCATATCTCTGACGAACGCTCCGAAGCAGTCGGCATCCGCGAGATAGAGAAAGTTGATTGGGTCTTCTACCTTAATGGCCGCCGCATCTTTATTCGCGGCACAAACAGCTACTACCTTGAACTGTTCATGTCCGAGATGACTCGCCAGAAGTACGAGCGTGATCTGCGATTAATGAAGGACATGAACATCAACATGATCCGATTGCACTGCCACTTTCAAAATCCCGAATTCTACGAACTTTGCGACGAGCTTGGGATTATGGTGTGGCAAGATTTCCTTGAAGCATGGTACCCGCGCGACATTGACTTTGCCCTACAAGCGGCCAAACTCTACGACGCGCACATCCGCATGGTGCGCAACCACCCGAGCATCGCTATCTGGGCGACAAGCGATGAAGAAGATTTGGAGAACTATCGTGTGCTGACCAAGCACCTCGCCGGGCGGCTGTATGCAAACGACCCTGAGCATCGTGCCGTCGTGCGCTCGACGGGTCGGTATGGCGATGGTCACATCTATCATGGTTGGTACAGCGGCAATATTTGGGAGTACACCAAAACTGAAGAGAAGTTCATTTCGGAGCTTGGCGCAACGGCGCTTCCCAACTATGAAACTCTGATGAAGTTTTTGCCAAATCATTGGCCGATAGAGGATCACAAAGAGGAATGGATTTTCCATAAGCTGCAAATCAACGAAGCGATGCGAGCTTGGGGCCGTCCTGAAGGCAAAACGCTCAAAGAGTATATTCCGCAAACACAAAAGTATGTCGCCCGTCTTCACCAACTAGCAATTGAACGAATGCGACGGCGAAAGTACGATGCGGGCGGCATCCTCCATTTTCACGCCATAGACTTTTGGCCGTCAGTAACGATGGCGGCGCTTGATTACTTTCGCCAGCCAACCCAGTCTTACTCAACCGTCCAACGAAGCTTTCAAATGGTGCTTGCTAGCCTCGACTATGACCGCGATACATGGAAAGTCGGAGAGGAATTTCATTGCGGCCTGTGGGTCATCAACGATCACTGGTATGAGATTCCCGGAGTTTCTGTGAAGTGGAAGATTGTTGACGGTCGAGGCGCGGTAATCACGAGCGGCATGAAGAGAATGAACATTGCGGAAGATTCATCAAACAGACTCGGCGAAATACGTTGGAAGCCTGCCAGCTCCGGAAAGTTTGAGCTTCGTGCAACGGTTGTTGATAAATCAGGAAAGCAGTTGTCGGAAAACATCTACGACTTTGTAGTGAAATAATTGTAGTTAGATGGCGATAGAACCTCAACAAGCAATGGAAAACGAACAAAAGCCTCCTCTGCTGAGGCGCTCAGGGTTGCTACAAGCGACGGCCTTGAATATGTCGAACATGATCGGCATCGGGCCGTTTATCACGATTCCGCTACTGATGACGGCGCTTGGTGGACCACAAGCGATGTTGGGATGGTTTGTTGCCGCTCTGATTGCTATCGCTGATGGATTAGTATGGAGTGAACTCGGCGCGGCAATGCCCGGATCAAGCGGCACCTATCGGTACTTGCGCAAAGGCTTCGGCGCGAAACCTATGGTCGCTTGATGTCCTTCCTCTTCATCTGGCAATTTATTTTGAGCGGACCGCTTGAGATCGCGTCAGGCTATATCGGCTTTTCAAAATATGTTGGCTACATATGGCCGGGGCTTACGCCGTTGGGGACGATGCTGATTGTGATAAGCGCGGCATAATCAACGTCTGGTTGCTATACCGCCGCATAACTTCTATCGGCAAGATTCCCGTCAGCTTATGGATCGGAACGCTACTGACTGCAGGAGCCGTAATTGCAACCGGAGCCATGAACTTTGATGCCAAGTTAGCGTTTGACTTCCCGCCGGGCGCGTTTGACTTTTCCCTCGGTTTGCTTTCTTTGGTCGTGGCGGTCGAAGCGTTGGCCGTTTGCCTAAAGCAAGATTGCTGATTTCGGATTAGAAACCCAAGAAGGAAGGTTGAACGCTTTTCTTCTTCTCTCATCAATCCGCAATCCGCATTCGAGAGATTCGTAATCATACGGAGTTTATGATGCCTAAATTAGCAATCGCAGGTGGTCATCCAGTCAGGACTAAACCCTTCGCTCAGTGGCCACAGTTCGATGAGCGAGAGCTTCGCGGTGTGCTTGAAGTGCTTGAAAGTCGCAATTGGGGAGGGTATCCGTTTCCGAATAAGCTGGCTACGCTTTTCAGTGAGCGGTTCGCGGCGCATCAGGACGTAAAGCACGCTCTCTGCGCCGTTAATGGAACCGTCACAATAGAGATTGCGCTTAAGGCAATTGGCATCAAACCCGGTGATGAAGTTGTCGTCCCCGCTTATACCTTTGAGGCTACCGCTGTGCCTGTCCTCCGGCTTGGTGCTGTTCCGGTTTTTGTCGATGTCCTGTCGGATACTTATTGCATCGACCCGGAAGCAACAGCCGCCGCCGTCACTCCTCTGACGCGTGCCATCATTCCCGTCCACCTCGCGATGAACATGGCTGACATGGACGCGATCATGAATTTAGCCGCGAAGCACAATCTAAAGATTATTGAGGACTGCGCACATGCGCACGGAGCAAAGTGGCGAGGGCGCGGCGCGGGATCAATCGGCGACGCCGGGTCGTTTAGTATGCAGACCAGCAAATTGATGAGCGCGGGCGAAGGCGGCGTGGTGACAACAAACGATGATGAGACGTTTGAACTCTGTCAATCTTACGTGAACTGCGGACGCGCGAGCCGGACCGATAAATATCACCATCGCATCGTCGGCTTCAACTACCGCATGACGGAATTTCAAGCGGCGCTTCTTCTCGCGCAGCTTGAGCGTTTGCCCGCGCAGACCGAATTGCGCGGAGCACGTGCGACGCAATTAGCAGAAAGATTGTCGAGCATTCCTGGACTTTCGTTGCTGGAAAGAGACAAGCGACAGACGACGCAAGCTATCTATCAATTTGTCTTTAAGTACAACGGGGAAAATTTTGGCGGCGCGCCGCGCGACCGTTTCGTCGCGGCGCTTGAGGCTGAAGGCGTTCCTTGCGACGGACTTTTTTATGAACCAATCTACCGCAGTCCGCTTTTCCAAGTTGACGCGCGTGATTACCCAGCAATGCGATTAGCCGCTGACGGTTTTCTGCCCTGGCAGCACATGCACTGCCCCGTCGCCGAGCGCGCGGCATACGCGGAATCGGTTTGGCTGCCCCACCAATTACTACTAGGAGATGAAGGTGACGTAGAACAGATCACAGAAGCCATCGAGAAGATTCATCGCAATGTTGATGAACTGCTACGGGCGGATCACAGGTTGATAGAAATCAAAGGGATGAATCGAGCCGAGCGGCCACGATTTGGCTAAGGAGATCCACATGACCTCAGACAAGCGGCTCATCTCCGAGCGATTTCCCCGCTCGTCGAAGTACCATCCTAAGTGGGTCATCGCAAGTGTGAGCGGCGGGGCCAACTCTCTGTGGTTGATCGAGTGGCTCTCTGAAGCACTCGACTTGCAACCCGGCATGCGGGTGCTTGACCTCGGCTGCGGTCGGGCGGTGTCATCGATCTTCCTCTGCCGCGAGTTCGGCGTGCAGGTGTGGGCCTCCGACCTGTGGTTCAGCGCCTCGGAGAACCTACAACGAATCCGCGATGCCGGAGTTGGCGATGGAGTGTTCCCCGTTCATGCGGACGCCAGGTCGCTGCCGTTCGCCGCTGAGTTCTTCGACGCCATCGTGTCTATTGATTCTTTCTCCTACTACGGGACGGACGATCTTTACCTGAATTACCTCGCCCGGTTCGTCAAGCCGGGTGGTGTGATGGGGCTCGCCGGGGCCGGACTGGTGCGGGAGATCGAAGGCTCGCTCCCGATCCATCTTCAGGAGTGGTGGACCCCCGATCTCTGGTGCCTCCATTCGGCGCAGTGGTGGCGGCGGCACTGGGAGCGGACCGGCATCATGGAGATCGAGCTGGCCGATACCATGCCCGATGGCTGGCAACCGTGGTTGGACTGGCACCACGCAATAGCTCCTCACAATGAAGTGGAGATTAAAGCGGTTGAGGCTGATGGTGGCCGATACCTTGGTTACGTTCGCCTCGTGGGCCGCCGGAGGGCCGAAGTGCAGATGGATGAACCAATAGTGTCCCTGCCCGCGCAGTACACGAAGCAGCCATTGCTCCGCAGCGAGGAATAATGAGACTGAGGGATAACAGGTGGTCAGCGAGGTTGGCCTATAACCTGTTCAAGCGGACGCATCATCAGCAAGCCTTTTATCTACGTCGGCCATAGCGCGCCGCTTAACAGGGGCGCTCATCTCTCCAAAAAGCCATACCCAAATTTCGCCCGAATTAACTGCTGCTTGTTCGCTTATACTACATGTCGGCGGCGGTTGAAGAGAAAATCACATGAGAGAGGGGAGAGTATGAGCTTGCCTGATCACCTGGCGTGCCCGAGTTGCCATGAATTGATGGAGAAAGGCTTCGTCAGAAGTACTGTTCGCTTTATGAATGCGGTCGTTGTCGGCGACGAGGTAAATCTTCGTGGCGGTCGGGAACTGTCGATCAACTCGGCGCAAGAGGTCGATCACCAGCTAGCGGATTTTACGCTCACCCACGACATGCACAATCTTGCCCGTCAGATAATCAAGCGAGCCCGCGAGATACTGCTTTTTATTCGTGCCCGGTGTCATCACTTCGGTTTGTGTTCCTTTGAGCATCCACTCATAGCCGATTTTGGGCAGCAGATGAATGTCCAACTCATCGATGAACAGCAGCACCTCGGAGGGGCGCAAATGCTCGGCAATCTGGCGGATGCGGGCCAGTTTCGTGACCCGCTCCGGATCATCATCACGTGCTACGTGACGTGCTCGCTTCCA
>JALZJL010000191.1 GCA_030859785.1 Acidobacteriota bacterium | reverse complement strand
TCTTGCCCGCGCCGTTCGGCCCGATAATGCCAATCCGGTCGTTGCGCTTCAGCAGATAAGTGAAACGGTCGATCAGTTTTCGATTGTCATACGACTTTGAAATGTCGTGCATCTCGACGACCTTCGTCCCCAGACGGCGCGAGCCGACCGCGATGTCGAGTTCGCTTGTGGCCGCTTCGACGGGCGTGGCGATCAGCGCCTGCGCCGCGTCGACGCGCGCTTTCGATTTACGTGTGCGCGCCTTTGCGCCGCGCCGCAGCCACGCCAGTTCATGCCGAATTAGCATCTTGCGCTTCTGCCCTTCGGCGGCGCGCTGCGTTTCCTGAGCTTCTTTTTGCTCAAGATAGAAAGGGTAATTGCCGTTGAAACTCTGCACCGCGCCCCGATCTATCTCAATGATGCGCGTCGTCACGCGGTCGAGAAAGTAACGGTCATGCGTCACCAACAACAGCGTCCCGCGGTATCGCGCGAGGTAAGTTTCAAGCCAACTCACTGTGTCGGCGTCGAGGTGGTTGGTTGGCTCGTCGAGGATCAACACGTCGGGCCGCTCGATCAACGCATGAGCGAGCGCGACACGCTTGCGCTGCCCGCCCGACAGCGTGCTCATCAACGCGCCGGTGTCATCAATGCCGAGCCTGCTGAGCACGACGCGGGCATCCGTCTCAAGGTCCCATCCGCCGGAGGCTTCAAGCTGATGCGCCAACTCGGCGACCGTGTTGAGAAGTCGCTCGTTGGCTCCGCCGACGAGAGCTAAGTCATGGCACGCCGCTTCGTAATCACGCACCAACTTCATCACCCCGCCACTGGCGGCGAAGATTGTTTCGAGCACGGTCGCCTGCTCTCGATATGGTGGGTTCTGCGGTAAAAATGCCAGCACCTTGCCGTCGGCGCGGACGACTCGTCCGGCGTCAGGCGGCTCTTCTCCGGCAATGACGCGCAGCAGCGTCGTTTTCCCGGAACCGTTGGCCCCGATGATGCCGATCTTCTCGTTGACTTCGAGTCCAATGGTCACGCCCTCGAAGAGCGGCTTGAAACCATAATTCTTGCTGACATTTTCGAGCGAAAGAATGTTCATAAAATTGAGTTAAGGCACATTTGCCATTGCTTCTAAAGCTGGGAGCACGGGCATCTGCAAATTGCATGTTCGCGTCAGTCCGGTTATAAACCTCCTCAGCAATGTTCGCACAATCCGGTCATAGAAAGCAGAATTGAAGCATGTTCCAGAGAAGAATAATCATTTTCCTACTAACCACCCTGGTGTTCACATCGGGCTATGTCCTCGGCGCGCTGCGAGGCGCGAGCGAAGATGATGTCGCGTCGTCCGCGGCGGGAGCGCCCCGTGTGTTCGAGATGCGCACCTACACCACACACGAAGGCAAACTGGAAGCGCTCCACAGTCGTTTCCGCAACCACACGACGAAGTTATTCGAGAAGCACGGCATGACGAACGTCGGGTACTGGGTGCCAGACGACGCACCGCTCGCGCAGAACACTCTGGTCTACATTGTCGCTCATCCAAGTCGCGAGGCCGCGAAGAAGAGTTGGGACGGATTCCGCAACGACCCGGAGTGGGTGAAGGCGAGAACGGAATCGGAAGCCGGCGGAAAGATCGTCATCAAAGTCGACTCCGTATTTATGAGTGCCACGGACTATTCGTCGATGAAATAGACTCGGTCGCCACGCGACGCGCATCAAGCGAAAAGGTGTCAAAAGTGGATCGAAGAACGCTCCTTAAATCAACCGCAGTTATTCCGTTTGGCGTCGGCCTGACCGCCGTCGGTGCGCCCGCCGGCCACACACCGCAGAGTGAAACGAAGGGTGCACGCGTTAAGTTGAGTTGCAATCTGTATTCATTCAACGCTCCGCTGCGTGACGGGCGGATGACGCTCGAAGAAGTGCTGGAATTCTGCGCCGGAATCGGCTTCGACGCGGTTGACCCGACCGGCTATTACTTCCCGAACTATCCGAATCTGCCGAACGACGGGTACGTCTATCGCATCAAGCGGAAGGCGTTCCGTCTGGGGCTTGATATCAGCGGCACAGGCGTGCGCAACGACTTCACCCTTCCCGATTCGGCGCGCCGCCGAGACGAAGTTGAGTTGGTTAAGCGTTGGGTCGGACTCGCCGCACGCCTCGGCGCGCCGGTGCTGCGCGTGTTCTCAGGCAAGGGCATACCCGACGGGCGCACGGAACAGGAAGTGAACGGGTGGGTGGTCGAATCACTTCGTGAGTGCGCCGACTATGGCGCGCGGCAGGGCGTCATCATCGTGTTGCAAAATCACGCCGACTTCATCAAGACATCCGATCAAGTGCTACGCATTCTGAAGATGGTCAATTCCGAATGGCTGGCCGTCAACCTCGACATCGGCAGCTTCCGCATCGGCGACCCGTACGAAGAAATCGCGAAGGTCGTACCTTACGCCGTGACGTGGCAGGTCAAAGAGAACATCTTTGTGGGGGGCCGGGAAGTGAAGACGGACTTGAACAGAATCGTGCGCATCGTCAGAGAGGCGGGGTACAGAGGCTATCTCCCCATCGAGACTCTCGGCGAGGGAGACCCGCGCGTCAAAGTACCGAAGTTTTTCGATGAAGTCAGAAAGGCGCTGGCCGCCGTCACGTGACCACAAGCCTCCCGCGCTATTCGCGTCCCATCATTTTCCCTTGAAGCCCGTAGATGTTCACGCCGCACGGGTTGACCGTTCAGAGGTTGAATCCGCCTGCACGAAATCTTTAGCATAGACGCGCGCCGGCGGAGCTTTCACATCCCACACAATCCGCAGCCAGCCCAATACACGCAGCACGTAGTGCGAAACATCCACTTCCCACCAAAAGAAACCCTGCCGCTCCGACGACGGATAGTAATGATGATTATTGTGCCAACCCTCGCCGAGCGTAATCATCGCCACGAACAAACTGTTGCGACTGTCGTCGCGCGTTTCAAAGCGGCGCCGTCCCATCACATGTGCCAGTGAATTCACCGTGAAAGTACCGTGGTAGAGCACCACCGTGCTGATCACGAAACCCCACATCACCATTTGCCACCCGTTAGTACCGAGGCCGGCGAAGTGAGTTTCGAGCAGCGTGCCCGCCACCCACAGCAGGATCGCCAACACAGCCGGGGGCAGCAAATAGAACTTGTTGATGAAACGCAACTCAGGGTAGACCGTCAGGTCGGGAACCATTTGGTAATTCGTCGAGCGGTGGTCGGCGGATAGCAGCCATCCGATGTGCGACCAAAAGAACCCTTGTGTCACCGGCGAATGCACGTCGTTTTCAGTGTCCGAGTATTTATGATGGTGCCGGTGATGAGCCGCCCACCACAGCGGGCCTTGCTGCGCGGCGGACGCCCCGATCCATGCCAGAACGAATTGAAATGCCCGGCTGGTTTTATAACTGCGGTGAGAAAAATAGCGATGATACCCGGCGGTGATGCCAAACATCCGCACCACGTACAAAGCCAGACACGTTAACACCGCCACCCAACTGACGCCGGTAAAGATCACCAGCAGACAGGCAAAGTGCATCAGGACAAATCCGGGACTCTCAAGAACGTTGATTTTTTTCTTCAATCTAATCACTTCCATTAATCAGTCAACTACGACAATGATGAAAACCCATGCCGTCGCACACACACGACGGGACTTATTGCTTGTAAGTTAAATCTTTAGCCAAGTCAACCGCTTCGTTATTGTCAACGGTCGCGACTTGGGATTATTTCCCGGCATTTAGCCGCTGAGCACGCGGAGGGCGCGGAGAAATCAAAGACATCATCATCAATTAAGTGTAATGCCGGGTATACTCCGCGTCCTCCGCGTGCTCAGCGGTTAATGTATGTTGGCTTCGATCCTTAATTGAATTCCGCCCTTCGTGCAGATGTGATGACCGTTTAATCATCGTCGGCGCGGGGCTTGGCTCGGAGTAGCTTTTTCTTTGAGTGCGCCGCCTTCTCTTGTAACGTCCGTTGCTTCGAAGAGCGTGTGGCGCGGGTCGGGACGCGGGGCGGTGGACGGTAATTCAGACGCTCGATCTTGCGTCTTAAATTTCGCAACGCGACCGCCTTGTTACGATGCTGGCTGCGCTCGGCCTGCGAGGTGGTGACGACTCCGGTCGGACGGTGACGCAGACGCACTGCCGACTCGGTGGTGTTGACGTGCTGCCCGCCTTTGCCGCCGGCGCGAAACGTATCGACATCACACTCGGCGAGCAGTTGCTCGTCGCTCTCCGGCAGCACGGTTGGCGGAAAGGGTGAAGTCATGCACGACAGTTTCGCATACCGGCTTGGGAAACGCCGACCGCGACCAACTATCCGGCAGGAGGATCAGGCCGCTCGCCACGTTCGCCACCCGCTGTCAATTCCGCCGGCTGTGAGTGTAAGGTGACCGCATGAGTAAGTCATTGATCACGACGCTCGGCGTGATGCTGCTGCTGCTCGTCGTGTATGAGGTCTATGGAACGATCCTGCACGCGCGCAAGCGACCCGGCGTGATTAGCAACGCGCTAAACCGTTCGGTCTGGCGAGTGATGCGCACCATCGCGTTCCGACTGTCGCGGCAGCGCCGGCATCAGGTCCTAAACGTCGTCGGCCCGCTGTTGCTGCCGTTGCTCGTCGTCGTTCTCATCCTGTCCCTCGTGATCGGCTTCGCCCTCATCTACCTGCCGCGCATGCCCGCTGAGTTCAGCGTCGACCCGGAGGCGACGAGTCCGGCGTGGATCGAGGCGGTCTACTTCAGCGGCATTACCCTGACGACGGTCGGTTACGGCGACATCACGCCGCGCGCGACGGGGATGAGAATAGTCGCCTTGATCGAATGTGCTTCCGGCTTTGCCTTGATCTCGCTCGCCGTCACGTACCTCATCACCGTCTATACGGCGCTTGAGCGCAAGCGGGCGGTCGCGCGCTCTTTTTACCATCAAGCCGAGGAGGGCGCGGACGTTGCCGGCTTCCTCGCCCATCACTTCGTCGGGGTCAAATTTCAGAGCATGGAGACATCGCTCGGTGCCGCGGCGCGCGATTTACAGGGATTGCTGGAGTCGCACATCGAGCATCCGGTGATTCACTTTTTCCATCCGCGAGAGGTCTATAAGAGTCTGCCGCGAATGCTGTTTCTATCGCTGGAGATATGTTCCGTGATCCGCTCGTGCATTGACGCTGAAGCCTACGCCGAGACGCGCGACCACCCGGAGGTGCGCACACTCCACGCCAGCGCGCGCCACATGCTCGTCGAATTGGTCGATGCGCTTGGTCTGGAACATGACGCGCGAGAGCACATCGAATCGCGCTTCGAGGAGTCGCGTCGCTGGCAGCACCGTTTTCGAGAGACGATGGATGGATTGACGGCGGCTGGCATCCGCACCAACCCGAAGGTCGGCGAGGCATTCGAACAGTACCGCGCGAACCGCCTGGAATGGGAAGCGCGACTGCACCGCTTCGCACTCTATCTCGGCTATGATTGGGACGAAGTGACAGGCGACCGCGACCTGAAATATGCCGCCGACGAAGAGATGGCAGAACCTCAAGCCGACTGAGTTGTTGATGCCTGAGTGGAGAGGCGTTAACGAAAATGGCGAGGGATAAGCAGCGGCACGTGAAGCGATGAGCGCCGGACTTTTCAGACACTCTTTTAATCCTGGTCGTCCTCATCCTCGTCCGTGTCGTCGTCCATTTCGACTTCGACGACCGTGCTGGTTGCGACGTCCACCTCAACCTCGTAAGTCTTGCCGTCAGAAGCGAGAATCTCCACTTCGCAGATGCTCTTGCCCCCCTCATTTTCTATTTCAACCGCCCGCACATCACCAGGTTTGGCGGCGATGGCGGTTTTGATGGAGGCGATCACCTGCTCGGCGGGGATAGCCACTTTAGAATCTTTGGTAGCTTTCACTCCCACATTGATCCCGAACCCGCCGAATGCCAGCGCAATCGAACAACCCAATGCCAAACCGATAGTTCGCTTTGTTCTGCTTTGCATCATAGTCGTCCTTCTTTCGTCAGAGTTATGCCGCGTGGAGGTGCGTGCGGCGGCGCGCCGTTAGTAAACCACGATTGGCGCAAAGATCGTAGCATTGCGCTGCAACCGACGCCGGTAATAATGGTGGATATAGTCTTTCTTTCCTCGCTCCCACCACCCCATGCCATAACGGTTAGCCTCCGCTTTCGCCCTCTCGCTCGTCCGGCCGTTATGCTCGATGCGATAGATTGCGATGATTATGCCGGTGCGATCAGCACCCCGCTTGCAATGGACGAAGACAGGTTGGTTTTCAGGCGCGTTGATGATTGATAACACGCGCTCCACCTGGGCGTCTGTCGGTCTGCCAAGCATGTTAAATGGCAGATCGAAGAGACGCAATTCCGTTAGAGACTTGAGCGCGTCCACCATCGTCACTTTCTCAACGGACACATTGAAGTAACGAAAGCCCGCCGCCCGCGCTTCCTCTTCTTCCTGCTGCGAGCGTACATCATCGGGGCGCAAATTCACGATGGTTTTAACGCCAAGCCGAGCGAGCAGCCTGATTCCGCCTCGCTTCGGTTGCGCGCCACGGTAAAGGTGTTCGTTGACCGGATGGAAATTCGGAAGTTTTTTATATCTCGGCTCACTCTGAGCGACACTGGCGGATGCTAAGCAGCACAAAGCGCCTGCGACGGCGATAAATCTGCTGAATCTTTTTTTCATGACTCATCATCCTTTCTTGTCATCGAGAAAAGCGACGCCCGACGCGCCATGCAGGAGATGACCGACCACCGTGCCGCTCTGGCTCTCAGCGCTGGCCGGTCACTTCCGGCGTGAGATTAAGCAACTGAGCCTAATCAGTTTCTGACCTCGACCAGTTCCGTGCGAACGCCGGTTTTTGAATTCACTCCCAGAATGAAGCCGATGCCGGGGGCGTAGTATTTGGTTTCAAAGATGTCGGGTTCGAAGGGCGCGGCATCCCTTGTGACCCAGCAATCGCCGTTACAAGTGACCGCAAGCACGGTGGCTGAACCCGTCAAGCTCAACACCCTCGCCCAGTCTTCCGCATTGGCGAGCGAGAATTTCTGTCGGTAAACATCCCCGACCGCGGGAGCAGACTTCATGATGAGACCTGACAAGGCTATTCAACCTCCTTCATCACATCAGATATTTCTGAACTGTCGTATATTTGACGCCCTCTCCGTTGAGTCCGATAAACTTAAATGTACATCTCACCCATTTGATGTCACCACGCATGACACTTTTCATCAGACACAACGACACGAAGTCTCTCTTGCTCATCTGACATCCCGATGTTCAACAAAATGACTTCGCCCCGTTAGACGAGTTGGCGGTGCGCGATGTATGCTCGGATTTATCCCCATTGAGCGCATCTCGATTTTGCATCCACCATTTGATCAGCAAATACATTTAATTAATTTCGATGAGTAACATTTTGCTCGGACCGCTCCTGCGCTATGTCGGCGCGACGGACGCGACTGTTTGGGTTGAGACCGATTCTCCGTGCGAAGTCGAAGTCCTTAACCACCGCTCACACACATTTCACGTCGAAGGACATCATTACGCCATCGTCCACATCGCGGGACTCGACTGTGGGCGGGCGCAACCCTACACAGTCGCGCTTGACGGCGTGCCAGCGTACCCCGAACCCGGTTCCGAGTTTCCTCCGTGCGTGATTCACACCATCGACCCGCAAGCGCCGCTCAAATTGGTGTTTGGGTCGTGCCGCGTCACGGTGCCACACGAACCGCCGTTCACACTCACCAAAGCAGAAGACTCGCGCGGGCGCGAAACGGATGCCCTCTACGCGTTCGCCCGCCGTTTGGTTGCGTCGCCGCCCGACAGCTTCCCGCACACGCTGTTGCTGCTCGGCGATCAGATATATGCCGACGAGGTTTCGCCAAACACGCGCGACTTCATCCGCGCACGGCGCAACACCAATCAACCGCCCGGCGCGGACGGCGTCGCCGATTTTGAGGAGTACACGCATCTCTACCGCGAGGCATGGGGCGACCCGTTGCTTCGTTGGCTGCTGTCGACGGTTTCCACTCTGATGATCTATGACGATCACGACGTGCGCGACGACTGGAACACTTCCGCCGCGTGGGTCGAAGAGATGCGCGCCTTACCGTGGTGGAACACACGAATCGTCGGCGGCTTCATGTCGTACTGGATTTATCAGCACCTCGGCAACCTGTTGCCCGAAGAACTGCGAGAGAGCGAGTTGCTTCGTCGCGTCCGGGAAGCGGCGGACGCCGGGCCCATCCTTCGCGAATTTGCATTTCGAGCGGATCGTCAAACTGAGGGGACTCGTTGGAGCTATTACCGTGACCTCGGCAACACGCGTCTGGTGGTCATTGACGCGCGCGCCGGGCGCGTCCTGAAGGAAGGACACCGCTCGATAGTCGACGACAAGGAGTGGAGTTGGATTGAACAACACGCCACCGGAGGTTTCGACCACTTGCTGCTCGCTTCTTCGGTGCCGGTGCTGCTGGCTCCGGCGATGCATCACCTGGAAGCGTGGAATGAAAAAGTCTGCGGCGGCGCATGGGGCACAGCCGCTGCGAAGATCGGCGAGAAGATTCGTCAGGCCATCGACCTCGAACACTGGGCGGCGTTCGAAAACTCTTTCCACAAGTTCGTGGAACTGCTGCGCGCCGTCAGGGCGGGCGAGCGCGGGCGGACACCGGCAACCGTCGTCGCGCTGTCGGGCGACGTGCATCACGCGTATCTGGCGAAGGTCGCGTTTAAAAATAACGGTCGAGACGAAAACCACGTCGATGGTTCCCGTCACGGCTCTGTTTATCAAGCGGTCTGCTCGCCGATTCGTAACCCGCTCAGTGAGAACGAGCGACGCGCGTTGCGCGCCGGCTGGTCGAATCCGGCGGCGTTCATCAGCCGTCGGCTTTCACGCTCGGTCGGGGTCAGAGAGCCGGAGATAGGTTGGGAACTCGTCCACGATGAGCCGTGGTTCGACAACCAGATTGCGACGCTTGAACTGCGCGGGCGCGTCGCGCATCTGTGCATCGAAAAGTCCGCATCGGATGCAACGAACGACGCGCGCCTCGCCACAATCTTCGAGCACCAACTCTCTTAAGCGGTCGAGGAACAGATGCTGGATGTTGGATGTCAGATGTTGGCAACACTACTGGCGTGTCTTGACTGACATCCAATATCTAACATCCAACATCTGTTCGTAAAATCACATCAACGCCGAGAACGCCGAGCGTGCTGCTATGAAGGCTGAGTTGCAAGGCGTATGCTTGTCGCTATGAACTCACGAAATTTATCGGACTCGGACGGCGAAGTTATTGACATCTCCCCGCGGCTTAAGCGTCAAAGCGGCGGACGCGGGAAGTGGTTCGTCATCGCCGCGCTGTTGCCAATTGTTGTGCTGTGGCGCGGGGTAAGCGTCTACGTCGAAGCCTTGTGGTTTGACTCGCTCGGCTTCGCGTCGCGCTTCTGGTACACATATCTGGTTGGGTGGGCGCTGTTTCTCATCTTCGGTGTCTTAACGATTGCCATTCTGCGCGGAGGCTTTTTTCTGCTCGAACGCTTGCTCGGCGTTGACCGTCTGGTGAGCCGCAAAATCATCCTCAACAATCAAACGCTCGACCTCGACGCGGCGCGCGTGTGGCGCCCGCTCGGATGGATTGTGGCGCTCGTCTTCGGCATCGGCTACGCCATCGGTTTCGGCAGCGATTGGCAGACGTGGGCGCTGTACCTACATCAGCCGGCGATCAACGCCGCGGTCGACCCCGTCTTCGGCAAGCCGCTCGGGTTCTATCTGTTCACACTACCTGTGTATGACGCTGTGGCTTCGTGGTTGACGGTGCTCGGCGTCGTGCTGTTTGTCGCGTCACTGGTGTTCGCTGTTGTGTCCGCGATGCCGCAGCAATTCCTGCCAGACGAGAAAGGGGCTGGTTTCGCGAGATTCGGCGCGCGCGCATACGCCGCCGTCTCCGTCGTGCTCGGCGCGTTGCTGCTGATCGTCGCGTGGCGCATGATGCTCTCGCGTTACGCTTATCTGTGGGCCGATCACCAGACATTCAGCGGCGTCACCTACACGGAAGACAACTACCTGCTGCCAGGATTAACAATCGTCGCTGCCACGCTCGTCATCGCCGCGCTCGTTCTCTTCGCCAACGCTGTGACGAAACGTAGCATGCGCCTTCTCGTTCTTGCGCTCGGCGCACCAGTCGTGATTTACGTCGTCGCCGTGATTCTGATTCCCGCTTACGTTCAGAACTTCATCGTCAAGCCGAACGAACTGGGGCGCGAGACACCGTACATCGAACGCAACATCACGGGCACGCGGGCGGGCTTTAACATCGAACGGGTGGAGACGCGCGAATACCCGGCGGACACATCGAACGCCGCCTTTGACATCGCCGCGAACCGCGCGACGCTCGCCAACATCCGCCTCTGGGATTGGCGCGCATTGCAAGACACACTGCGGCAGATTCAGGAGATTCGCACCTATTACGATTTCCCCGACGTCGATGTTGATCGCTACACCGTCGGCGGCGAGCCGCGCCAGATGATGATCGCGGCGCGCGAGTTGGACATCAACAAACTGCCGGATCAATCGCGCAACTGGATCAACGAACGGCTCGTCTATACGCACGGCTACGGCGTCACCATGAATCCGGTCAACGAATTCACGAACGAAGGTAAGCCGCGCTTTGTGCTGTCGAATATGCCGATTGAATCGAGCAGCGAGATACGTGTCACGCGCCCGGAGATTTATTTCGGCGAGCGGACGAACACTGATGTGTACGTCAAGACCACACAGCGCGAGTTCGATTATCCGCAGGGTGATAATAACAATTACACCAACTATGAAGGCGATGGCGGGTTTGCGGTCGGCGGCTGGTTGCGTCGTTTGTGCGTCGCGTGGGAACTTGGTGATGTGACGAAGCTTCCC
>JALZJL010000419.1 GCA_030859785.1 Acidobacteriota bacterium | reverse complement strand
GTGCCGCGGTGTGGATAGTGCGCCACGTCGGTATAAGCAGACGAGTCGAAAGAAGAAGGCGCTGATCGGTGATGAAGAGTAAATGTTTACTCAAAACGGCGGCGCTCGCCGCTGCCTGCGTTATCACACTGCTACTCGTGTGGGGCATCGGAATTGAGCCGCGGTTGCTCGAAATTAAGGAGGAAACGGCGAAACTTCCTAACTTACCTCGAGTGTGGGAAGGCAAGCGTGTCGCGCTGATTGCCGATCTGCAAGTCGGGATGTGGCTTGACAATACGGACGCGGTGCGAAGTGCGGTCAAGCACGTCATCGCCGCGCGCCCGGCGGCTGTGCTGATTGCAGGCGACTTCGTTTACAACCCGACGAACGATGAAAGAGAAGAAACTGAGCGCGAGGAGTTTCTCGAAGTTGATGAAGAAGTTAATGAGGCGGTCGCGCTCGTCCGCCCGTTGGTCGAAGCGGGCATCGAAACATACGCCGTACTCGGCAATCATGATTACGGCATGATGACGCGAGAATATGCGAAGAACGACTACCTTGCGCGCAGGTTAGGCGAGCGGCTGTCGGCGGCGGGAGTGAGCGTGCTTGATAACGCGGCGGCGCAAATAGCTTCGCCTTCAAACGGCGACTCGACGAACGGAAATCAAATCCCGTCAGAAGCCTTGTACGTCGTCGGCATCGGCGACAGTTGGGCGCATAACGACCGCGTAGGAGTCGCGCTCGCGCAAGTGCCCGGCGATGCTGCGCGAATCGCTTTTATGCACAATCCCGATTCGTTCTCTAAGTTTCCGCCGCACGCCGCACCACTCGCACTCGCCGGGCACACGCACGGCGGGCAGATTCGCCTGCCGTTCTTGCCGCGCTGGTCTTGGATGTCGCTCGTGCAGGATAACGCGGTTTACGCCGACGGCTGGATTACTAACTTTGGACAGACGGGAAATCATCTCTACGTCAATCGCGGCATCGGCTTCAGCAACGTCCCGGTAAGAATTAATTGCCGTCCTGAACTAACAATCTTTACCCTACGTCGTGCGTCTACATTGAGTTACAGCGCGGGCCGGCAGGCGTTATGACAATGACCTCCAGCGTACCTAACCCTCAAGACCAAGCGTGAGTTGCAGGGCCGTGAAGGCGATGACTGTGGGGACGAGTCAAGTGAAAGCATAGACGATGCCCTTCGACACATAAACGAGTTTGGCGGGCCGCACGACCCACAGATTGGCGGCGATTCGTTTGAAGGAGCCTCTGGTTTTACTCACTCCGTCAGCGTAGTGGGGAACACTCCGCGACTTGATCGCACCAACCTTCCTACTTGATTGCCAGCGCAGGCAATCGAAACTCTACGACGAGACCGCCGCCCTCGCTCGCGTTGGCAGCCCGAACCGTACCGCCGTGAAGCCGCACGGCGCGCTCCGCAATCGCAAGCCCTAAACCCGTGCCGCCCGTCCGCCGGTCGCGCGCGTCCGCCACCCGGTAGAAGGGACGAAAGATCTCCGTCAGTGCTTCTTCGGGCACACCCTTACCATGATCTCGAACTCTGATGAGGATGCCGGAATCACTTTTGTTTGATGAACAACGAAGTGAAACTTCGACGCTTGTATGCTCGGAAGTGTAGCGCACGGCGTTGCGCACGACGTTCTCGATTGCGCTCCGCATCAGCTCGGCGTTACCGAAAAACAAACACTCTTCGTCCGCGATCACCCGCACACTGCGGTTGCGACCTTGCGCCTCGAAGTCGGCATCGGCGGCGACTTGGCGGACGAGGTCTTGCAGCTCAATCCGCGTCCTTTGTAACTCACCCTCGTGGGTCTCCAGACGTGTCAGTGTCAACAACTGCCCGATCAATTCGTTGATCCGTTCGGCTTCGCGCTCGATGCGGTCGAGCGCGCCGGCCACGCCCGGCGCTTCCTCGCCCGCGCGTCGTCTGGCTAATCCGAGGGCGACGCTCAGGCGTGCGAGCGGCGAGCGCAATTCGTGCGAGATGTCGCCGAGCAGACGACGTTGCGACGTGACGAGCGATTCGATGCGTTCGGCCATGCGGTCGAACTCGCGGCTGAGGTCGGCTATCTCGTCGCGCCGCGCGCCGACGCGCTCGCCGACGCGCGCCGACAGGTCGCCGCCCGCGAGTCGCCGCACGCCGGCGCGCAGAGTCTCCACCGGGGACGCGAGATAGCGCGCCAGCCCGTAGCAGACCAGCCCGGCCGTCAACAGCACCGCGCCCAGCCGTAACAGCCACGCGCCCGGTTCGGCGAACGCCAGGACGGGCCGCTTACGCGGCACTTCGCTGACGAGCACATAGCGCGTGCCGTTGCGCCCGTAGACCGGCTGCGCCACGAGCGCGATTTGCGCGACCCGGCTTGAAAAATCAAACACCGGCTCCGCGTCATCGCCCGCCCGGCGCGCGACCTCGGCGAGCCGCTTGGCTTCAATCGTCGCGTCGCGTCCCGACACCTCCGCGCCGCGTTCGTCGAAGATCCGCGTCCTCATCCGCGCCGTTCGCTCGACCCGCTGAAGGTAGATGACGAGCGCGTCTGTCCCGGCGTCCTCATACGTGTCCGCCGCCGTCTGAGCGTAGACGCGCACCGCCGTTCCGGTCACGTCGCGCCAATGCGCCTCGTCGGTTTCCGATTGCGTCGCGGCGAAGGTCAACACAAGCACCACGCCGACGAGCGCCAGCGCGAGCCAAAACCACAAGAAGATTTTTGAGAAAAGACTTTGCATAGCTTCCAAAGTGACAAGTGACGAGTGACAAGATAAAACTGTCTTCACTCGTCACTTGTCACCTGTCACTACATAGACGTATCCCGCGCCCCGCACAGTCTTGATGCGTTCGACGCCGCCGACATCAGACCCTAGTTTGCGCCGCAGAGAACTGACGTGCATATCAACGCTGCGGTCGAGCGGCGCGAGCGGACGACCCAGGGCGGCTTCGGCCAATTCTTCGCGCGGGACGACGTGCCCCGCTCTGGCGAGCATGACGGTAAGCACGTCGAACTCGGCGGCGGTCAGTTCGACGGGTTCGCCGCCCCGAAGGACGGTGCGCGCCCCGGTGTTCAAGCGCACGTCGCCGACGGTAAAGGTTTCGGGTGAGGCGCTCGATGATGGGTGCGAAGACAAGGGTCGCGCGCGCCGCAAGATCGCCTGGATGCGTGCGACGAGTTCGCGCGGGTTGAACGGCTTTGGCAGGTAATCGTCCGCGCCGAGTTCTAAACCGACGATGCGGTCGACGTCCGCGCCGCGCGCCGTCAGCATCAGCACGGGCGTGCGCGACTCTGCGCGGATGCGCCGCAGGACTTCAAAGCCGTTGATGCCCGGCAGCATCACATCAAGCACGATGATCGCGTAAGCCTCTGCCAGCGCACGTTCGACTCCTTCCAAACCGTCCTCCGCGACATCAACGCTGAAGCCTTCCGGTTCCAAATACTCTGTTACCAGTTCACATAACTCTACGTCGTCATCAATGACCAACACTCGCTCCATTACCTCACCCCTTCCCCGTCGCATACACCTTACTCGAAGCAATGCCGTGCTTGTTGAAGATGCCCATTCTAACCGACGCGCCTTCCCACTCTTTGTAAAGAAACGTCAAGTTCGGTGCCGCCCTTGCTGACAAAACTTTAAGAAGCGCTGACTCTATTTTACGTCCCGCGTTGACGGGTAATCATCTCAATAAACGCGCAAGAGAAGCGCGGCGCAATCATCAAGGTTAGCGCATAAGAGAACTTTCGAGGAGATGGAGAGATGAAGAAAAATAAAAGCAGGTTATTGGCTCTCGCGGCGATATTCGCTTTAACGGGTTCAGTGGCAGTTGCCGCGCCGTCGAGGGGAGAAGCGGATTTTAAGATCAACGAGAAGGTGCGGAAGGAACTCGTGACCCTGCCGTACTACGGCGTCTTCGACAATCTCGCGTTTAAGCGCGAAGGCTCGATTGTGACGCTCTACGGTCAGGTCGTCCGCCCGACGACGCGCAGCAGCGCGGAGAACCGGGTGAAGAAACTCGAAGGCGTCGAGCGGGTCGTCAACAACATAGAGGTGCTGCCGCTCTCGCCGTTCGACGACCGAATCAGGCTGCGCACGTACAACGCGGTCTTTGACACCGGCGGCCTTTACCGATATGCGCTTGGCGCGAACCCCAGCTTGCACATCATCGTCAATCGCGGACGGGTGACGCTCGAAGGCGTGGTCGGCAACAAAGGAGACGCGCAACTCGCTTACGTCGCGGCGCGCGGCGTGCCGGGCGTCTTCGAGGTGACGAACAACTTACGTGTTGAGGGCGCGCAACGTGAAGAGCACGTTGGCCAGTAATGTGCCGCGTGTCGGGGAGTAACATGCGGGCACGAAAGGGCGGCTGTCGAGTACGGCGAGGGGTGGTTTCCTCCGGCCGCTTGCCCACCGGCAGCCGTCCCGGAAACATCGGATGAGCGAATCAGCAGATTAAGAAAGGATTACGAAAGATGAGTTCTTCAGTGAAAAAAGCAGGTATATCACTAGCCGCCTTCGCACTGACGGCGACCTTCGGACTCGGCGTGTTGTTCGGCGACGAGATTACCGGAAAAGTCTTCGGCGCGGACGAGGCGGTGGTCAGCAGCGCGACCACTGCGGATTCGATAATCGCTCCGGGGAATGTTGCGGCTGCAAATTCTTACGCGGGCGTTGTCAGCCGTGTCGCCCCGGCGGTCGTCACCATTCGTTCGGAAGGTCGCGCACGCGCGGCGCAACAGCACCCGTTTCTCGATGACCCGCAGTTGCGTGAGTTCTTCGGCGGGCGCATCCCGCAGCAACCTCAAGCGCCGCAACGTCGAAGCGGTTTGGGTTCGGGCGTCATCGTCAGCAATGATGGTTACATCCTGACGAATCATCACGTCGTCGACGGCGCGGAGAAAATCAAGGTGCAGTTGACCGACAATCGCGCGCTCGATGCGAAACTCGTCGGCTCGGATGCGCCTTCAGATTTGGCAGTCTTGAAAGTCGAAGCGAAGGACTTACCCGTTCTCACGCTCGGCAACTCGGATGATGTCAGAGTCGGCGACGTCGCGCTCGCGGTCGGCAATCCGCTCGGCGTCGGGCAGACGGTGACTTCGGGGATCATCTCGGCGAAGGGTCGTGCCACGGGTTTGTCGGATGGCAGCTTCGAGGACTTCCTGCAAACCGACGCGGCTATCAATCAGGGCAACTCCGGCGGCGCGCTCGTCAACACGGACGGGCACCTCATCGGCATCAACTCGCAGATACTTTCGCCGACGGGCGGCAACATCGGCATCGGCTTCGCCATCCCCTCAAACATGGCGCGCAACGTCATGGAGCAGTTGATGAAGACGGGCAAGGTAAGTCGTGGCGTGTTAGGCGTGACGGTGCAACCTGTGTCGTCCGACATCGCGGCGAGCTTGGGGCTGAAGGACGCGAGCGGCGTTATCGTCAGCAGCGTCCAAGCTGACAGCAGCGCGGCGCGTGCCGGGTTGAAGCAGGGCGATGTCATCACGAAGTTCAACGGCGCGAGCGTCTCGGACAGCAACAGCTTCCGCAACCGCGTCGCCGCCACGCAACCGAACACGAGCATCACGCTCACGGTCATGCGCGACGGGCGCGAGCAGGAATTAACCGCGACGCTCGGCGAACGCGCGTCGAATGAGGCGGGCAGTAAAGGCGGCGCGAACGGTGAAGCGACGGGCGGTAATCTCGGCGTGCAAGTCGAACCCGTAACGCCGGAACTCGCCGCGCAACTCCGCTTGGCGGGGGACATGAAAGGCTTGGTCGTGCGCGGTGTTGACCCGGAAGGCGTGGCCGCCGAAGCGGGCATCCAGCAGGGCGACGTGATCCTGGAGTTCAATCGTCAAGCCGTCACCTCAACCGAAGAGTTGCGTGCCGCGGTGAACGATTCGAACGGGCGACTCGCGCTGATGCTCGTCAACCGGCAGGGTAACAACCTCTTCGTCACCGTGCGACTTCGCTAAGTGCAAATTCACGCGAGGGCAAACCAGAGCGTGTATTACGCACAAAACGATCAGCCTGCTGTCAATCTATCAAGACGGCAGGCTGATTGCATGTCGGAACCGCCAGCAACGGGGAGGACGAAGGATAAGTCATTCAGCCCGTCTTTCGTTCATCGAGACAACGGAGAAATCTCGATTGATCGACCATGGTCGGGTGAGTACAAACACCTATCGTGCGTGGGTAGTTACGCGCATGTACACGACGGGTATCTTAGAC
>JALZJL010000160.1 GCA_030859785.1 Acidobacteriota bacterium | reverse complement strand
GGCGGTTGATGGAGTATTGTCGCCCGCGAATTTCTCGCTTGTTAGGCGTTGACACCAAGTTGCGAGAAATGAAGAAAGCCGCATAAAGGTCAAAGAACTACTGGCTCATAAGCCGGGAAGTACAGGTGATAAATCATCCGCAGTATGAATATCTGAGGAACTATGCGGCTATCGCCGCTTAATTCTGCCCGGACCATTGGATTTAGTAAGCATCGGAAAATTAGGGTAGCGCTCCGGCGACGCCCGGCGCGTGAGCGTACGTTTAGGGGACGGTGGGCTGCAAAACTTCGATAGGATGTTAGGGGAGTCCGCGCGGGAGTTGCAAAAGGTGCTCTACTGAAAAACCCTGGATTGCATTCCGTCGTTACAAGAAAAGAGAGTAGTGGACGGCGGGCAGTCAATTTCAGGA
Source organism: Acidobacteriota bacterium (assembly GCA_030859785.1). GTDB lineage: Bacteria > Acidobacteriota > Blastocatellia > Pyrinomonadales > Pyrinomonadaceae > JACDEG01. The sequence continues at coordinate 6,068 of JALZJL010000160.1, read as the reverse complement.
AGGCTCACACGCGCGTGGCACACAACATGTATATGTACGATCACAACCAATGAGAGAATCGAAATACGAACACGTTGGACGAAGACGATTGTTCTTCGCGCGAGTTTAAAAAAGCTATAACAGTTTAAGAACGACTGTTACTAGAAACTCGGCCGACGCGAGCGAACTCGCCGGGAGGCGGTAATGAGCCGAAACGATCAATTGCATGTGACCGACAAGAACGGTGTGCGGGGTACGATTGATGTTTCCGCCGGGCCGCCCTTCGACGGCGACGGGGCGCAAGTGCTGGTACGGCTGGAGGACGGCCGGGCGGTGACTGTTCCCACAGGCGTGTTGGTGCCGAGAAAGGAAGATGGGTATTTTCTGCCGATCAGCTTAATTGAATTAGAACAGCCTATCCCCGATGACATGGCTACTCCTGAAAAGACTCACCCGGGGCGTGACCTGATCGTGTTGCCAATCATCGAAGAGGAGTTGAGCGTCGAAAAGCGAGAGGTCGAGACGGGGCGGGTGCGGATCAGAAAAACAGTGCGCGAGCGTCAAGAAGTTGTTGACGAGCCGCTGCTTCAGGAAGAGGCAGAGATCCGGCGCGTCGCGGTCAACCGAATCGTAGACGGGCCGGTGCCGGTGCGCTACGAGGGGGACACGATGATCGTGCCGCTGCTGGAGGAAGTAATCGTCACGGAAAAGCGTCTGCTGCTGAAGGAGGAATTGCACATCTCGGTGCGACAGTTCGAGGGGCGTAATCCCCAAACAGTGACACTCCGCAGCGAGGAGGCGATCGTCGAACGGCTCGACGGCCGGGAGACACAGCGGGGTGACAAAGCGCAAGCGGAATGAGGCGTCTAACTTTAACTATTTCCCGACGCGGTCTGAGGACAAGTCATAATCATTGAACAAACGAGGAGAACGAGCAATGGCGAAAACGGTTATCGGAATGTTTCGTAACACTACCGAAGCACGGGAAGCCGTGCGAGAACTAATCAACAGCGGCATTCCGCGCGAGGGCATCGGGATCACATCGAACAGTTACGGCTTGGAAGGGGCCACGGGAGTTGCCGCTTCCGACCGGAGCGGGTCGGCGCATTCGGGCACCGGGGTCGGCGACTCGCTTGGTAACTTTTTTAGGTCGCTTTTCGGCAACAGCGATCCCGATCAAGCAACATATTATTCGGACGCCGTCAGTCGTGGCGGTGTGGTCGTTACGGTTGACGCCGATAGTGATGAGATAGCCGGCCGAGCGACAGCCGTCATGGATCGCTACAGTGCGGACGCTGGTGCCGATGCGAGCGCGGGCGGGCGTCAGGGTGGTACCAATTATGCGGGCGATGAGCAGGCTTTGCCCGTAATCCAGGAAGAGTTGCAAGTCGGGAAGCGCGAAGTGGAACGCGGCGGTGTGCGTGCCCGTAGTCACGTCGTCGAGCTGCCCGTCGAGGAAGTTGTGCGGCTCCGAGAAGAGCGTGTGAGGGTTGAGCGCCGCCCGGTGAACCGCCTGGTTACAGACGCTGATCTGCATGCCTTCCGTGAAGGCACGATAGAGATCACCGAGAGGGCCGAAGAGGCGGTGGTGAACAAGCAGGCGCGTGTGGTTGAGGAAGTCGTCATCAGCAAAGAAGTCGCGGAACACACCGAGACGGTTCGCGACACCGTGCGTCGCACCGATGTCGAAGTGGAAGAAATGAGGCCTGACGTTCAAAGTGACAAGAGGGCGAAGGGCAGGGGCAACACGTAGAAAGCCGCTTTTGGTAGCGCGGTGTTACCCCACGGCGTGAGTTGAATCGTGCGACGGTGCGCGAGGCGCGGTTCAGCCCTTCACTCCCGTCGCGGTCGGTCGGCTCAAAGACGGCGGCCATAACTGGAGTCTCTCGGACGTAGCTTCGAGATTCTCCCGGTTGTGGCCGTCGCTATTATGAATTCGAGTGGGTGGCTCGTATGTCAAGAACAATCGAAAAATGGATTGAGATCAACGCCCCGCCGCAACGTGTCTTCAACCTGTATGGCAGATTCGAGAATTTCCCGCGTTGGATGACGACCGTCCGAGAGGTCGAGATTCTCGACGACCGCCGCGCGCTTTTAAAGGTGGCGCGGAGTGCGCCGTCAGAATCGGTGATTGATTGGGATGCCCAAATGACAATGTCCGGGCCGCCCCAGCATATCGCGTGGCGCGCGGTGGGCAGGGGCGTGAACGCGGAAGTCAGAACGGAGTTTGAGGAGACTCGGCGCGGCACCGTCTTGATGCGTGTGTTGTTTACGGAGCAATCGACGGAGCCAGGGACGGGCGGTGCGGGCCTGTTCGGTGTTGATCCAGCGGCGGAATTGGAAGCGAGCCTAGGACGTTTCAAGCAATTCGCAGAAGAATACGACGAAGACGTGACGCTGATCGTACGAACCGCAAATAAAGCGACGACCGTGCCCGACGAGGGGGCCGTCCAATCGCGCCCGATTACGGCGCGGAGTGTGCCGCCCATCCCACCACAAGCCTCTGCCGGCGCGCGCGAAGAGCGTGTGTTTCAAACGGCGATGACGGACGACGCGCGCGGAGCGAGCATCGGGCGAGCTTCCGTTGTAACGCCGCATCCCGAGCGCGGTCGCCCCCGTCGAGCGCCACTCATTTACATGGGACTCGCCGCACTGCTGGCGCTTGCCCTCGGGGCGTTGCTGTGGGGCGCGACGCGTAATCCGGAAGAACAACGCGGGGCAAACGGCGTGGCGGCCACTGGCGCTACCCCAGATTCGACCGCAACCGCGTCTCCGATTCCCGATGCGCCGGAGGCGACGCCGACCTCGTCCGACTTGAACAGTTCGCCGGGCGCGAACGCGCCGCCTAGCGTTTCCGACGAGGAGTCAGGGGGCATCGCTAACGAAACAGCGATTGACTCACCCGCCCAGAGCGGGCCGCAAGACGATCAACAGGGAGAGCTCAAGACGGCGCTTGCCAACTGGGTGGCGACAACTAATTCACAGGACGTCGCCAAGCAGATGGCCTTCTACGCCCCGGTGGTAGAACAGTATTACCTACGGAAAAATTTTACACGGCAAGCCGTCAGGGAAGACAAAAAGCGCCTCGCGGAGCGAGCGAGTCTCGTCAACGTCGCCATCGGCGACCCCGAGATTACCTACGACCGCGAAGGGCGCCGGGCCGTGATGCGATTCCGCAAGCAATACAACATCGAGGGTAGCCGGTTGAGTCGCGGCGAAGTGATGCAGGAACTGAAGTGGGTGAAGACAGGGGAAGGCTGGAAGATTGTCAGCGAGAGGGACGTGCGCGTAATACGCTGACCCGCAGGAGACATTAACCGAGAGACCGTCGCGCACAATCAAGACACGACGGCGCACCTCCTGCTGCGTAACTCAAAAACCGGGAAGTAGACTTCCCTTTTCCTACTACATATAAAAGCTCGACACGTGTTCCTGACATCTCCCGGACCGAGTTGCCGCTCAAGTAGCAGACTCGGAGAATAACGCGGTGTTAAATTAAGACAGATTGCCGTTTTGATGTGAAGTTATGCTGTTAACGGACAGTCACCAGACTCTCGATCTCACGTTTGAGTATGTGGAGGCGCTCACGAGCCCCGCCAAGAGTGGCAGAGCGCTCCTCCACCTCGGCACGTTGGCTACGCACGAAGCGGGTGTATGGATCGAGTGTCCCGCGCACGTTGTCGACCGCCCGCTCAATCTCCTCCGCCGATTTATTCTCGAATACCCGGCGCATCTCAACGCGCAGTTCTTCGGCCTTATACCGGAAATTCTCAATCGCGCGCTTACGCTTGTACGGGAGGATGAAGAAGCTCGCCGTGAACAACAGGGTTGCGGCTGCGATGCCGGTCACGTCCAGTGCCACCGTCGTGAAGATGGTCGCCAATACATACCCGAGGCCGACGGCACCCGCACCCAATCCGAAGGACTGCTGCAGCGCGGTCATCGAACTGTTAATCACCCGACGGCACTCTTCGCGATGGTCCAAGGACTGAACGCGCGCCTCCGCCTCGCGGCGAATCCGCGCATGCACTTCCTCGCGCTCGTAGACGAATTGTCCGCCGACGCGTCCGACGATCTGAGAATCGTACTGCGATTTGCGCACTTGTGTGTTGAAATACTCGAGCGTGTCATTCCAAAGCCGCATATTGTTACGCACTAGCCAGTCGACTGCCTCGTTGACCGTTTCATCCAACTTATTGCGCCACTCGGCGAGGACCACGCGCTCGAACTCATCCCGGAATCTGGTCTCGCTTCGTAACAGGCTCAGGTTCCGCAACCGCATGTTCTGGTCCAGGAAATCGACCCCGCGATCCCGCAATTCCACCACTAATGCATCAACGCGGAGGACGAACTTCTGGAAATTCGACCGCATCTCCCCGTCTGCCGTCGCGAATTGCTCCTCGATCCTCACGATCTTGGCGGTATCTTCGGAAAGCAACTCGAGCTTGCCGGAATACTCATTCCGCAGCTTCTCGGCCACCGTGTTGGCCGAATCGAGCGGGCTGAGCAACTTCAGCTGCAGTCGCTCGCGTTCGCTCAGTTTGTGGAAAATGTAATCCTCTAAGGCCTCGAAGCGGCTGCGCGTCCAGTCGCGCGGGTTGCCGCCCAGCTTCGCGCCGAGGGCTAATTTTGCGGAAACGGGAAAAATTAATGGCTTGAACCCGAGTAGTTCCTGACACTTTCCGTCGACGAACTCGATGACTTCCGCGATCTCGGCTTCGTCCTTCGTGTCGATCTTGTTGAGGACAATAATAATCTTTTTGCCCCACTGCTGAATGTAAGAGAGGAACTGTCGCTCACTTTCCGTTAGTGGTCGGTCAATGGAAGTCGTGAATAGAACAAGGTCTGCGCGCGGAATGAAATCCTCGGTGACTTCCTGATGCTGCCTGATAACTGAGTTAGTGCCAGGCGTATCGACGATCGCGATGTCACGCAAGAACTCAATTGGTAATCGACTTTCGGTGACAAATGGGCTGAGTGTCCGCTCTTCCGGTCGGTCGCCGTAGCGGATGATGGTGATGCGGTCATCGACGGGCACCGGCCCTTCGACGCGCGCCTTCTGCCCGAACAATGAGTTGATGAAGGAAGATTTGCCGGAGTTGAATTCGCCGACAATGACGAGCAAGAACAACTCGTCAATGCCGGCCAGGATATCATTCAGCCGCCGTGCATCTTCTTGATGTTCACCTGCCACAGCTAGATCGTGCAGACTCCTTAAGAGCTGCTTTTCTGCGTCGATCAGCGAACGTAAACGTTCGTCCACGATCGGTTCGGTCGTGTTCATCTACTACTCTCGTGGATCTTCTGAGGCGCAACAAGGAAATACATCAGATTTTATCGTGCGATCACGAAGGCTGTGGTGTCTTAGAACGGGGGAAGGACTTAAAACTTTTTCTGGCGTGGCATTATACGGCAACAGGGCGGGAGCTCCTATTTCAGGAGTTACACGGGACAAGTAAGTGCAAGGTTGCATTAGCCGTCTGAGTTACCGCACATCCTGCATACGACTCCCAGCAGTGTGGGATTCAACGAATTTATCGTTTTCCCCGTGAATATTGCGCCGTCATGGACCGCCGCACCAATAAGCCAACCGCACCCTCTAGCAAACTGCAATCCTCTCTTGCTGCGGCAGAGCACTACTATTGCAGAGCCAACTCATGTAGAGAATCGGGTAAATGCTATCAAGCGGTCCGTTCTGCCACGCCGTAACGTCCTCTATCACGGTTTCGGTGACGTTGGAAATGAGTGTCGGCGAGACCCCGACCTGGTAGATTTCCTGGATGTGCTGCTGTATCCCACGCACAGTCATCCCTCCCGTGCGGGTAGTGTTGCAAAAAATATTTTAGCCACAATCAGTAGTAGGGTAGAGCTTAAGACTACCTCAATATATGGTGTAAACGGAAAATTTTTGCAACACTACCGATTTAAGTTAGTGGAAAGCATTCAAGCTCTTTCACAAAGCATAGACTTCAATGTGCGCTGGCGGCACGAGGGGAAAGGTCTGTCTTGGTTACTCTTGACACCCGTCATCTGTTTCATGGATGAACAGATACCGAAGTGGGTTAGGTCACACTAATGGTGCTTTTGTG
>JALZJL010000159.1 GCA_030859785.1 Acidobacteriota bacterium | reverse complement strand
GGCGCACGCCGATTACGGCGTGCGCGACTACGGCGCAGGTGTGCCGGATGATGAACTCGACCGCTTGTTCGAGCCGTTCCATCGCACCGCCGAGGCGCGCGACCGTCAGTCGGGTGGCGTCGGGTTGGGGCTTACCATTACGCGACGCGCTGTGCGACTGCACGGCGGCTCGGCCACCGCGCAACGCACCCGACAGCGGGCTGATTGTCGAGCTCAGCCTTCCCGCGACGTCGACCATGAAGGCAGATTGGTGATTGTCCTTTAGCTCAAGCTGTCGGAATTTGAAGCCGCACAGACGACGAGGCAGAGCATCATAACGAACGACTTGCGCGAACGGCGGGCAAACGCGATGTAGTTTTCTTAAATGATTGGTGGTGCGGGCACGATGTTTTCGCGCCTCCGAGGCGGTCATGGCAGGTGAGTCGCCTTGCGCTCCCGGCGTCCACATGCTTTGTCTTTGCCACGTTTAATTTAGGCTTACGATAGCACCTGCATTCACGGCGCACAGAGTTGCGATTCACGGGATTTTCGGTTCACGGGGTCGGCGGTTTATTCGGTATCCATCACGTCACGCACTTTTGTCTTCAAATCGCCGGGCGTGAATGGCTTTGGGAGGTAAGCGATGTCGGCGTCCTGCACATCGCGGCGCACGATCATGTCATCGGTGTAGCCTGAAATGTAGAGCACTTTTAGCCCCGGTCTGGCGGCGAGCAGGCGTTCAGCCAGTTGTCGCCCGCCCATCTGCGGCATCACGATATCGGTGACCAGCAAGTGGATCGTCCCCTTATGCCTTTCCGACACCTCAAGCGCCTCTTCACCGTGGCCCGCGACGATCACGCGGTATCCGCTCGCCTCAAGTATTTCGCGGGCCATAATACGCACCTCCTGTTCGTCTTCGACGAGCAGGATGGTTTCTGCGCCGCGCGGCGCGGCGTGTGGTGGTGGCGTTGACGCGGTCGGCACGTAAGGTTCATAGACACGCGGCAGGTAGATTTTTATAGTTGTGCCGACGTCTGGCTCACTCTCGACACGGATGTTGCCGTCTGACTGTGTGACGATACCGTAGACGGTCGAGAGTCCGAGGCCGGTTCCTTTGCCGTGCTCCTTTGTCGTGAAGAAAGGCTCGAAGGCGAGACCCTTGACCTCGGCTGTCATGCCCACGCCCGTGTCACTGACGACGAGCGTCACGTACTCGCCGGGCGGTACGGCATCATCATCAACGGAAGCTTCGTCGACAACGACATTGCTCGTTGCTATCGTCAACGTGCCGCCCTCCGGCATCGCGTCGCGGGCGTTGATTGCGAGGTTGATGATGACCTGCTCGATCTGTCCGGGATCGGCTTTGATGAATCCGGCGGAAGCGTCGAGCGTCAGCGCGACCGTGATGTGCTCGCCGATCAATCGTTGCAGCAGCGTGTGCAAATCGCTGACCAGCGCGTTGACGTCGAGCAGCTTTGGCTGAAGTATCTGCTTGCGGCTGAAGGCGAGTAGCTGGCGCGTGAGGGCCGCCGCGCGCATCCCCGCTTTGTGTATCTGGCTGATTTTTTCTCGCGCGCGTTCGTCGATCACGGGACGATGAAGTAGCAGTTCGCTGTAGCCGTTAATTACGGTCAGGATGTTGTTGAAGTCGTGCGCGATGCCGCCCGCGAGTTGCCCTGCTGCTTCCATCCTCTGTGCTTGGCGCAGCCGCTCTTCGCTTTCGCGCAACGCCGCCTCCATCTGCTTGCGCTCAGTCGTGTCCCGTGTGTTGATGATGATGCCGCCGATTGCTGGATCGGTCAGCAAATTGATGCTGGTGCCTTCGACGTGACGCCATGAACCGTCCTGGTGGCGCATACGACACTCGAATTTGATTGGCACCCCCGGCTGAGAAAGCTTGAACGTAAGACCCTCTTCGATGGCCGGCAGGTCGTCCGCGTGGACGAAGTCGCGCACCTGTCGACCGATGATGTCGGACGGTTCGTACCCGCGCCACTGCCGGATCGAGGGACTTTGGTAGAGAATGAGTCCGTCGGCGTCGAGCACCGTAATCACGTCGTAGGAGTGTTCGATCAGCGAGCGGTAATGACGCTCGCTGTGTCGCAGCGCTGCTTCGGCACGTTCGCGCTCTGTGCGCAAATCTTCTTCCGCTTTCTTCTGCACGGTTAAATCCTGGGCTACCACATACAGCGAATCGCCTCCTTCGACCCGCGCGACGCTCCATGAAAGCCACTTGTCCGAGCCGTCGGGGCCGAGCAGACGAATCTCGAAGTGCGAAACCGGCACGCCGTAGCGGAGCTTACTTATCTCGGCGGTATACTTACTGCGGTCATCCGCGTGAACGAATTCGTCAAGCGGTTTCGCCATCATCTCCTCTTCGGTGCGACCGAGCAGTCGGACAAAAGCCGGATTTACACGTTCAAAGAATCCGGCGCGGTTGATTTTCCCGATCATGTCGGGCGACAGAGAAAACAGCACATCACGCTTGCGCATCGCTAACTTCCGCGCCGCCCAACCGAGCACGGCGATCAATGTCCCTTCACAGACGAAGATGCCGAGGCTCAGATTCTGTCCGAAATCTTTCGACAGCAGTGAGTGCGTCGGCGACAAAAAGAAGTAGCCACTTAAAACGGCAGAGACGAGAACGGCCAGCAGTCCCGGCACCAAACCGCCGTACCACACGCTTAAAATCACGCTGGAAAAGAAGAGTAGGAAAGGACTCTCGGTGGAGATCAACGGATCGAGCAAAAGTTTGAGGCCGAACACCGCCGCCGCTGTCATCACAGCCACGCCGCAACGCAAAATAAGCGGCGCGCGCGACCCGGTCCATCGGTCGGAGCGGAGCGCGACGCTGAGGACGCTGATTAAAGCGCCTTCGGCGACGAACATCAGCAACCGCAAATGCTGCCCCGGATCGTGGCCGAGAAGTGTGTTAGTCGGAGTGAAAAATAGATAGTCGGCAATGGCGGCCGCCAGCAAGGTGGCGAGCAGTCCCGGCAGCAAGCCGCCGCGCCATGCCGTCAACATCACCGCCGCGAAATAAATCAGGAACGGACTTTCCTTGTCGATGGCGGGGGCGAGCAGCAACTTCAGCGTAGTGGCCACTGAGACTGTCAAAACTGCAACAGCGTAACTATACAGAGCGGGGCGTCGGGGCTTCATCGGCATGGGGTTAGCTTGGACTTCAGACCTACGAAAATTAGACCCCCTAATATGATCGAATGCTTGTATCTTACTCTCCTGTTGATTTGAATAACAGACTCTTGACATCTGGCGTTCGGTCGACGAGCCGTCCGGCTCGCTGTTCCGCGCACTTGATGGTCAATCTATTCGGCCTTTTCAGCCAGCTCAGCCCATCTCTCCAGGTCGACATTGATACGTTGCAGTAGCTGTCGCTGCTCGGTGAACAGCATCTGAACTTGAGCGGCATCGCTTGAGTGGACGTTCAACTGGGCTTCGATCTCGGCCCGCCTTGATTCAGCCGTGGCAATCTGCGCTTCGAGCGTCTCAAGCTCCCGCTTCTCTTTGAACGACATTTTGCGGGGCTTCGCGTTCTCGCCGCGGGCGATTGACGGTGGTTGATTAGTCACGCCTGCGGCGCGCGATTCGGCTGTTCTCGCGGCCTCTTCACGTTCACGAAATTCGAGATAGGCGCTGTAGTCTCCGGGGTACTCACGCACCCGCCCGTCGCCTTCGAACCGGAAGATGTAGTTGATCGTGCGGTCGAGGAAGTAGCGGTCGTGGCTAACGACGATCAGAGCACCGGCGAAGTCATCGAGATAGTCTTCGAGCGCCATCAGCGTCGGGATGTCGAGGTCGTTGGTCGGCTCGTCAAGCAGCAGCACGTTCGGCGCGCTCATCAGCATCCGCAGCAGATACAGTCGCCGCCGCTCGCCGCCGGAAAGTTTTCCGACCAGAGCATATTGCGCGGCGGGTGGGAACAGAAACTTTTCGAGCATCTGGCCGGCGGTGATCAACGTGCCGTCGACGGTCTCGACGTGCTCAGCCACTTCGCGGATGTAATCGATGACGCGCTGTTCGTCATTCAGCGCGCGGCTCTCTTGATCGTAGTAACCGATGACGACCGTCTGTCCCGTCTCGACACGGCCACCGTCCGGTTCGACGCGCCCGGTAATAATTTCAAGCAGGGTTGTCTTGCCCGCGCCGTTCGGCCCGATAATGCCAATCCGGTCGTTGCGCTTCAGCAGATAAGTGAAACGGTCGATCAGTTTTCGATTGTCATACGACTTTGAAATGTCGTGCATCTCGACGACCTTCGT
>JALZJL010000144.1 GCA_030859785.1 Acidobacteriota bacterium | reverse complement strand
CCATGATCGTGCGTCCGAGGGCATAACCGATTAGCTTGCGGGAGAATGTACTGCGAACTTGGCTGTCCTTGCCTCTGAGATGATCCAGCAATCCCTCGACCCCCGCGATTGGCGTCTTGTCAGAAAGCTCCGCCGAGTCCTCAATTTGTTTTCCGTCCGAATATTGATCACGCCAGCGCCCCGTCGAATCATAACGCTCCAGCGAAAAACCCAGAGGATCAATGCGCGTATGGCAACTGGCGCAGGAGGCATTACGCTTGTGCTGCTCCAGTCGGGCCTTCACAGATAAGCCTCCGAACTGCTTGTCGTCTGCCGGAATCGAGCCGGCATCGGCGGGCGGAGGCGGCACCGGCGTACCCAGGATGCGGCGCAAAATCCAGTCGCCGCGCTTGACGGGACTGGTGCGTAAAGGTGCAGACGTGGACGTTAGAACGGCGCCTAAACGAAGCAATCCGCCGCGATGGAACGCGTTCGCGCCCTCGACCAATTCCGTCTGCTCCGTAGATTTGATTTCCTTCTTCACTCCGTAAAACTTCGCTAAGTCTTTATTGAGAAATGTATAGTCAGCGAACAACATCTCGCGGACGGGACGATCCTTTCGGATCACGTGCTCAAAGAACGAGACTGCCTCATCGTACATGGCTTTTTTCACATCGTCCGTGAACTCAGTAAAGCGGCTCGTATCCACGCCATTGTGCCGGTCGAAATGATAAAAGCCAAGCCACTGGCCGAAGAACTCGGCTGACAGGCGGCGGGACTTAGGATCAGCAACCATGCGCTTTACTTGACGCCGAATCCCTTGCGGGTCGTTCAGTTCGCCTGTGCCGGCCGCGCGCCGCAACTCGTCATCCGGAATAGAAGACCAGAGGAAGTAACTGAGGCGGCTCGCCATTTCCCAGTTCGTCAGCGGTTTTACGGAAGGGCGGTCAGTCTTCGGGCCAACGGCTGATGCGTTGGCACCGGCATGGTGATTGACTTGGGTGAGGTGCTGTTGTCCGTCAGTCGTCGGCCCGGTGGTTGATATGTCGGTCACCTGTTCAACTCGGTAGAGGAACTGGGGTGCGATCAGGATTCGGGCTAATAATGCCTGAATAGCCTTCCGATGATCGGGAGTAGCATTGATTGTGACCTCGTAAAAAGATCGGAGGCTCTGTTTTTCCTTCTCACTGAGCGGGCGACGCCAAGCTCGGCTGGCAAAGTTGAGAGAATCCTCGACATGGCCCGGACGAGCGGCCGCCTCTGCGGCACGGACGGCGTTGTACTCGGCGCGGAGGACCGTCACATACTTCCGCATCTCGGCTGGCAAGGCCTCAATCTGAGCCTTATCCATTTGTGCGATACCCTTTTTCCTCAAGTCAAATTTGAAATGCTTTGCAAGTAATCGCAGATAATTGTCGTGATACTCAAACGATGCGTAAAGATCATTCCAAGCGTGATCGAGCCGCCTCCGGGTTGCATCATCAACCAAGTGCTCGACCACAAACCGATCATCTCGGATGTACTTCACTGTCTGAACGAACTCGTCATGCTCGGGGACATTGTAGGTATTGTCGAATGGATCAGGGACTGGGTCTTTATCCGCCGGCGTCGGCTCGCCGTGAGAATTCGGAGGCATGAGCGAAGCGTATTCCATCACCCCTGCCCTGAAAGCTCGGTAACCGGCGCTTTTCATATCGCCCACCAGCGCTCGGGTCGGCTGACCTCTCGTGACGCCGTCCGCGCGGTCGGCAATTAGAATGCGGACGACCTGTTCCCGATTGCTGCCGAGTTCGGCATCAACTTGCAGGTTCAGGGACATTGGCCCCTCCGGCATCGGCACCTCAAACATGACCGAGCCTTCCGACGCGAAATCGTCTGGCCCGATAGAAGTTCCGTCGGGGCTTTTCCCGAAGTTCAATTTCTTGGCGGTCTCCTCAGTGACTATTGCTCTTAATGGTTGTCGCGGACCGGGTGGCACTATTCCTCGCCGGAGGTTAGCCGCTAATTCTGCTTCCTGTGCCAGAACCACAACTGAGTCGCCCGCTGCGACCGTCGGGCGAGGTGCTACGGGACGAAATCCAACTGTCAAATTGCGCCAAATAATAACGGGCTTTTCGCCCATTAGGGGATTCACCGGAGCAACATTCAAATAAATTTTCGCCGGCCCCGGCTGGGGCGCTTGGCCGCGCCTGACACCTCGCACGAAAATGAAACGATGAGATGTTTTGACATTCAGCGTGCGGTCGCTGAATTCGAGAGGACTCTCGTCACCCGCACCGCCCGCTGCCAAGTCGCCGCGCGCAAACAGCCAACTCGGCCAGGTAACCATGAATTTCTGAATTTCTTCACACCCGGCTCGTGCGGCTTCAGCATTTGTCTTGCCTTCTGCCCTGGGGGTCGAAAGTTTACGCCACCGGGAGGCTACTTCGGAGGAGGGATATTTTAACGATGGATTGTTTACCACTCGCCAGATGTGTTGGGCAAAGCGAAGATTGATTCCCTCGCGAGCCGCCAGGTCATTCAACGTTGCCTTGGTCTCGCCTAGTGCCGCGCGATGCTTATAGCGCCACGCCACATACAAGGCGTTGCCATACTTTTCAAGTCCGAACGGCCTGCCGCCCTCGCCCGAAACGGTGCGGATGCCGTGAGCCGCGTAGATGTCTTTGATCCGCGTGATCGCCGACATTTCGAAACCGGTTTTGCCGGGATGCGGAGAAAACTCGAGAGGGCCAGATCCAATCACGGCATGATCGGCGATGATCTTGGCAGCCCCCAGATAACGCTCCAGGTTGGCATCCTGCATGAATTGGACGTCGCCGAAATTAGTGAATCCTTCGCCGCCGACTGAGTCGCTCGCAGAATCAATCCCGACATTCAAATCGAGTTGGGTCAGGTCTTTGATCGTGTAGGCGTACTCGCCGCTGGTGAGCCGTCTGATAGTGACCGGCCCGGGATCGCCGTCGTGCTTCCTGGCATTGGCGCTCAGTTCTGCTCTGATCCAGGAGATGGCTTGACTACGCTCCGCGTCGCTCGGTTGCGGCATAGACTCGGGCGGCATGGTCTTCTGATCGAGCGCTACGGCTACCCTTTCCCACTGTTCGAAGTTTTCGCCAATCGAACTCTCAGCAGTCAATCGCTCAAGGCTCACTCCCGCCTTCGGTGCTGTGAGGCCGTGACACTGGTAACAATACTTCTCGAATGTCGCTTTGACGTTTGAGACGGGTTGTTTGGGTTCCTGGATGTTCGCGCTAAAACTAATGGCTCTGTTGTTTTCGACAAAACTCACAGCAACTAAACCAGCAAGCAATATGAGTACGATTTTCAACGAGCGAGTCTTTCCAGAAGATTCGCGATTGTGCGAGATTTTCGTGACGTTACCCATCTTCATGTTTAATGCCTCACTGCGAGTCTTAGAAAATTCCGATACAGCCAATCTGCTGCCAGATAACCATTAGCAATAATACACTTAAATTGAAGAAAAAGCCCTCAGCAATTCCTGCTCTCGCACTGACTTCAAACCAGCACGCCGCTCTATATTTGAGGAACGAGTAGCATCCCAAGCGAGGGTATCTTTTATTGTGTCAGACAACGGACGAAAGGTAAGACCGGTAGCAATAGCCTTGTCATTATTAACATGGAAGATTCCGTTGTATGCTTCAGGGAGCCATAATGGCATTTCACTCCATGCCCCAACCCTCTGCTCAAGCAAGAACTTTTCGCTTGCCCAAATAAATGTTGCTGCACTGTCGCTTACGGTTCGGCACTCTTTGAGCAAACCCTCCATCGTCAATCCATCTTCCGCTCCGGTAGCATTGTAGATTCCTGATTGTCGCATTTCCGTCATCCGTATCATCCACTCGGCGAGATCACGCACGTCGATGATTCGCACTCGCCTGTCTGGTTGTCCCGGTGCCAGCACTTCGCCACCCTGCGCCACACGATGCACCCAATAAGTGAAGCGGTCACTGTAATCATAAGAACCAACGATCAATCCAGCACGAACATTCAAAACTCGATTGGGCATCGCCTCTTCGGCTGCCCGCTCACATAAAGCCTTCAACGCACCGTACATCTTCCCATAAGTTACGGCTGTCGCACGCTCGCCCGTATTAATCTTATCCGCCTCGCTCAGTTGTTCCGACGTTATTGTGCTCACCGGAGCATGCTCGTTAGTGGCAGCAAGATCAAAGTTTGCATAGACGGAGCAACTCGAGATAAATGTGTAGTGTTCCACCGCATTGCCTAGAAGTTGAGCCGATTTCCGCACAACGCCGGGCACATAGCCGCACGTATCGATGACTGCATCCCAACGCCGCCCGTGTAACGCAGCAACATCACGGCTACGGTCGCCTCGCAATTTTTCGACCTCAGGATACAAGTCAGGATGGTGGTGACCACGATTGAAAATGGTGATTTGATGTCCGCGTGCCAGCGCAGCCTCAATCAGATGACGACCAAGAAAGATTGTGCCGCCAATAATTAATATCTTCATTCGCATTAGCTTTCGTCCCCACGAATGTGAGGATGCTTCAAACCTCTGCACTTTCAGTGCCGGGTGGTTTGATGTGCGTCGTTGGGGAGGTCCCCGACCCGCACGGAGACCACGAGAGCGCAACCATCTGTTTGCCAGTTTGTGCGCCTACGCCAAACCGGAGCGGTTGAAAATCATAACCAAACTGAACCGCTTCGCATTGAAGTCGAAACTCTCTTCGGTGTGCAGTGAAACCTGCCTACGCAGAGCTTGCCAAATTTAAAGACCAATTGTCGACTGCGTAACATGAGCTATGATATTTCTTATAACACAATCTGGAATTGCGTTGGCGTAGTCATCAACTAACGCGCCTCCATAAATTCAGGTGATGAACAGGATTCGCGTGATGAAAATAAAATTCGCAAGAGATTACCGGCGAACACCGGTCGCTTTTGTCTGGGTGGCACTGCTACTTACTGCGCTGATGAATGTGCCGGGTGTTTGTGCGCAAACACTCCCGAGGGCGCAACCTGAAGAAGTCGGGCTTTCTTCAGAGCGTTTAAAGCGCCTGAGCAATACGCTTCGTGAATACTCCGTGAACAACAAGCTTCCCGGCGGAGTTGTGAGGTGGTCACGCTTTCGTGGACACCAAACTCTCTTAACTCGTCCTCCTTTCCTGGCTAGTTAAGTCCTGAGCCTTCGCTCTTTGATAATACGCTCGTTCATACTCCTGTGGGCTGACATAG